>NZ_FMCI01000246.1 GCF_900091845.1 Streptomyces sp. SolWspMP-5a-2 | reverse complement strand
CGCGCGTGCGGCAGGCGCCCGGCGTCGGGACGGAGGGGGGCGTCGCCCTCGGGGCGGGACACGCGCACGTGCCCCTCGCCGTCCGGCGTCGTCGCCACCCGCGCCCCCGGACCGCCCGCCGGGGTCAGCCGCAGCGCGGACTCGCCGATCCGCAGCAGGGCGCCCGGCGCGAAGCGGACCGGCCGGTCGGTGACCCGCGCGCCGTCCAGCAGGGTGCCGTTGGTCGAGCCCAGGTCGGCGACCTGGACCCGGCCGTCGGGCGCGAGGGTCACCGCGCAGTGCAGCCGGGAGACGTCCGGGTCGTCCAGCGGGACGTCGGCGTCGGCGGAGCGGCCGATCCTGATCTCGCCGCCGTGCAGCAGGTGGACCCCGCCCGCGTCCGGCCCGGCGGTGACGTGCAGCTGGGTCGGGGCGTCGTCCAGCTCGGGGTGCGGCTCGGGTTCGGCGGGCGCGCCCAGCGCGAGGACCGCGCCGTCGACCAGGGGCGGCTCGCCCAGCGTGCACCTGCGGTCGTCCAGCCGCTCGGCGCCCGCGTACAGGACCACGGGGCCGCCCGGCTCCCGGCCGCGCTCGGCGGGCATGCCGTCGCCCGAGACCGCCGAGGCCAGTGCCGACGCCACCGCGGACAGGGCTGTCCCGGCGGGGGCCGTGACCAGCACGTCGCAGCTCGCGGTGCGTCCCCTCGTCCGGTCGGGCGGGCCCAGCGGGTCTACGACGGTCAGCCGGATCTGCATCGCCGTCAGCGGTCCCTTCTGCGCGGGGGCGCGGACTTCCCCCCACCCCACACGAGCACGTCTGCCAGTACTGCAGGCATCCTCGCACCTGCCACCGACAATGCGCCCGCGGTCCCGCCAGAAGTGATCTTGATTGGTCGGCTCTGCCCTCAAAAATGCCTGATCAGTAGTTCACTCCGGACCGCTTGAGATCGGTCACGTCCGGACGGGGCAACCGGAAGGACCGGGTCGCACGTCTTTCCTCTGACCACGAACGACCGAACCTGCACGACTCGCGACCACGACCGGAGCCCGGGACGCACGGCGGGATGAGCACCCGGCGCCGGTCGGCCCGGCACTACAGTGGGTCGGAACGCAGACAACCAGCAGGGAGCACATGACGTGCGGCCGGTAGGCAGCAAGTACCTGCTCGAGGAGCCGCTCGGACGCGGCGCCACGGGCACCGTCTGGCGAGCCCGCCAGCGGGAGACCGCGGGTGCCGAGGCCGCAGTGCCCGGCCAGCCCGGCGAGACCGTCGCGATCAAGGTCCTCAAGGAGGAGCTGGCGAGCGACCCCGACATCGTGATGCGCTTCCTGCGCGAGCGCTCGGTGCTGCTGCGGCTGACCCACCCGAACATCGTCCGGGTCCGCGACCTCGTCGTCGAGGGCGACCTCCTCGCCCTCGTCATGGACCTCGTCGACGGCCCCGACCTGCACCGCTACCTGCGTGAGAACGGCCCCTTCAGCCCGGTCGGCGCCGCCCTGCTCACCGCCCAGGTCGCCGACGCGCTCGCCGTCAGCCACGCCGACGGCGTCGTCCACCGCGACCTGAAACCGGCCAACGTCCTGCTGCGGCAGTACGGCGACCAGATGCATCCGATGCTGACCGACTTCGGCATCGCGCGCCTCGCCGACTCCCCGGGGCTCACCCGCACCCACGAGTTCGTCGGCACGCCCGCGTACGTGGCGCCGGAGTCCGCCGAGGGCCGCCCGCAGACCTCCGCCGTCGACATCTACGGCGCCGGCATCCTGCTGTACGAGCTGGTCACCGGCCGTCCCCCGTTCGGCGGTGACTCGGCCCTCGAAGTCCTGCACCAGCACCTGAGCGCCGAACCGCGCCGCCCCTCCACCGTCCCCGACCCGCTCTGGACGGTCATCGAGCGCTGCCTGCGCAAGAACCCCGACGAACGCCCCAGCGCCGAGAACCTCGCGCGCGCCCTGCGGGTCGTCGCCGAGGGCGTCGGCGTGCACGCGGGCTCCGCGCAGATCGCCGCCGCGGACGCCGTCGGCTCGCTGCTCGGGCCCGACCCCGAGCCCGCCGCGGTGCCCGGCTCCGGCCTGCCCGGCGCCGGGATCCCGGGCTCCGCCGACCCCACGCAGGTGCTGCCCCACCACGCCGGGGCCTACGACCCGAGCGCGGCCACCAGCGTGCTGCCGCACACCGGCGGCCCCGGGCAGCCCGGCGCGGCCGACCCCACCGCCGTCATGCCGCCGGTGCCGCCGGGAGCGCCCGGCGGGCAGCCCGAGCAGCCGCACCCGTGGCAGAACCAGCTGCGCGCCGCCCGCGACCGCAACGAGCAGACGCAGGTCCAGTACCTCGACCCGAACCAGGACCCGCTGCGCCGCCGTCCCCAGCGCCAGGTCAACCGGCAGCAGCAGCAACAGCAGCCGCCGCAGCACCAGCAGCAGGGCGGCTACAGCTACCCGCCGCAGCAGCAGCCCCCGCAGCGCCAGCAGCGCAGGCAGCAGGCGCCGCCCCGGCAGGAGCCGCAGCGCTACACCCCGCCGCCCACCCCGCAGCAGCCCGTCCGCGAGCCGCGCCAGCCCCGCCAGCGCAGCGCCAACCCGATGAAGATCCCCGGGCTCGGCTGCCTCAAGGGCTGCCTGTTCACGCTCGTGATCCTCTTCGTCGCGGGCTGGCTGGTCTGGGAGCTGAGCCCGCTCCAGGAGTGGATCGGCACCGGCAAGGGCTACTGGGAACAGCTGAGCGACTGGTTCGGCACGGTGACCGGCTGGATCCGGGACATCAGCAACGGGAACACGCCGGGCGGCTGACCCTGGGGATTTGTCGACACCAGCCGGGTGATTTCCGTCTCCGCGGTCAAGGTTGGCTCCTCGGACGCGTAGTTTGAGCGACAACACGCGTCGGTAGGAGCAGTCTTGGCACGGAAGATCGGCAGCCGGTACACCGCGAACCAGATCCTGGGACGGGGCAGCGCCGGCACGGTGTGGCTCGGCGAGGGACCGGACGGACCCGTGGCCGTGAAGCTCCTGCGCGAGGACCTCGCGTCCGACCAGGAGCTGGTCGGCCGCTTCGTGCAGGAGCGCACCGCCCTCCTCGGTCTCGACCACCCGAACGTCGTCTCGGTCCGCGACCTCGTCGTCGACGGCAACGACCTCGCGCTCGTCATGGACCTGGTCCGCGGCACCGACCTGCGCACCCGCCTCGACCGCGAGCGGCGGATGGCGCCGGAGGCCGCGGTGGCGATCGTCGCGGACGTCGCCGACGCCCTCGCCGCCGCGCACGCGGCCGGGGTCGTCCACCGGGACGTCAAGCCGGAGAACGTCCTGCTGGACATGCAGGGCCCGCTCGGACCCGGCGGCTCGCACCCCGCGCTGCTCACCGACTTCGGCGTCGCCAAGCTGATCGACTCCCCGCGCCGCACCCGGGCCACGAAGATCATCGGCACCCCGGACTACCTCGCTCCGGAGATCGTCGAGGGGCTGCCCCCGCGCGCGGCCGTCGACATCTACGCCCTGGCCACCGTCCTGTACGAGCTGCTTGCCGGCTTCACCCCGTTCGGCGGCGGCCACCCCGGCGCGGTCCTGCGCCGCCACGTCACCGAGAGCGTGGCGCCGCTGCCCGGCATCCCGGACGAGCTGTGGCAGCTGACCGTGCAGTGCCTGGCCAAGGCGCCCGCCTCCCGGCTGCGCGCCTCCGAGCTGGGCGACCGGCTGCGCGAGCTGCTGCCGATGCTCGCGGGCATGCCCCCGCTGGACGTCGACGAGCCGGACGCCGAACCCGCCGAGGCCCCCGAGCGGACCGACGCCGACCCCGCGCCGCCCGCCGCCGAGGACCGCCCCGCCCGCCGCCGGGGCGCGGTCCCGCTGGTCCCCGGCGCCAAGCCCGCCGACTCCAACCGCGACACCCACACGTC
>NZ_FMCI01000068.1 GCF_900091845.1 Streptomyces sp. SolWspMP-5a-2 | reverse complement strand
GCCTCTTCTAAGCTGGCGGCGTTGATCGCGAGTTGGACAGTTCCGCTTGTCGACGAAGCTCCTGGTAGACGGGTTCTCGACCAAGATCACCCGTGTCCGCCAGGAGCTTCGCGTGCTTGTCTACCCGTCCTCGATCGACTTGTCCACCCGCACTCTGCGGTTCCTGGCCGGACAGCTGACGGCCAGGCGTCGGGACATCGGGACGCGGTGGCGACGGCTTCCCGTGGCACGTCAGGCCCTGCTCGCCCTGGCCCACCTGCGGTGCGGCGACACCTACGCGCGGCTTGCGGCCGGGTTCGGCATCGGGATCGCCACCGTCTACCGCTACATACGTGAAGCCATCGAGGTCCTGGCCGCCCTCGCCCCGACCCTGGCCGAGGCGATGAGGACCATCCGGACGAAGGTGTTCGTCATCCCCGACGGAACCCTGCTGCCCATCGACCGCATCGCCGCCGACACCCCCTACTGCTCCGGGAAACACAAACGCCACGGCATGAACGTCCAGGTCCTCACCGATCCGTTCGGCCGTCTGCTGTGGGCTTCACCGGCTCTGCCCGGCTCGACCCACGACCTGACCGCCGCCCGGCAGCACGGGATCATCGACGCGCTCACCGCACCGGGCCTCAAGTGCTGGGCGGACAAGGCATACCGAGGAGCCGGCAGGCCCGTCCGTGTCCCGTTTCGAGGGCGCCACCTCAAGCAGTGGAAGCGCCGCCACAACACCACCCACGCCAAGATCCGTTGTCTTGGCGAGCAGGCCATGGCCACCCTCAAGGGCTGGCGCCTCCTGCGGAAACTCCGCTGCAGCACCCACCGCATCACCGCGATCGTCCAGGCCGTTCTTGTCCTCCACCACGCGTCAGCGTGAGGTTGGAAAAGGCTCACTGTCTCCCAGGGCGCGGGGGACGCATGGGGGAATTGCGGATTTCTGGTTGCCGGGGGATGCGGGCGCTCCCCGATCGGGTCGTGCGTAGCGACTCACACTATCTTCACGCCCCCGAAGCCTACTGCGGAAACAATCCCGTACCCGTCGGCGTTGGTGATCTCTGAGCCGAAGAGGGGGTGTCGGGCCTGAAGCTTTTTCGCACGGACACGACGAATTGCGGCATGACCGAGGTCATGCCGCGTCTCGCTGAGATCGAGGCCGATGTGCAGCGTCTCGTCGAGACGCACATGGAGGCGCTGCTGGGAGTCCAGTTCCTGGCGAGCGAGTACGGCACCGGACCGGTACACGCGGGCCGGATCGACTCGCTCGGGCTGGACGAGAACGGATCGCCGGTCATCGTGGAATACAAGCGCGGCACGGACGCAGGGGTCATCAACCAGGGGCTATTCTACCTCTCGTGGCTGATGGACCACCGGGCGGAGTTCGAGCACTTGGTCCGCGACCGGCTCGGGGTGACGGCTGCGTCCCAGGTCTTGTGGAGCGGTCCACGCCTGATGTGCATCGCGGGCGACTTCACTCGCTACGACGTGCATGCCGTACGCGAGCACCGGCGGTCGATCGACCTGGTCCGCTACCGACTCTTCGGTAGCGAGCTGCTCGGGCTTGAGACCGTGGCCTCCGCGAGTGGCGGCATGAGGGTGGCCCGCCGGGCACGGAGTGGGGCGGTCACCCGGGCGGCGCTTGACTTCCAGGGCGCGGCGATAAGCGAGTTGGCGGGTGCGGTCGACGAGGTTCTGCTTGGACTTGGGGACGGCGTGAACCGTGTGGAGCGCAAGACCTATCGGGCCTATCAGCGGCTTCGGAACTTCGCCTGCGCGTGCCCGCCGCAGCGCAGCAAGCTGCTGGTCTACCTGAAGGTCGACCCGCAGAACGTCGACCTCGTTCCGGGCTTCACCCGCGACGTGTCCGGTCTCGGCCACCACGGAACGGGTGATCTGGAGGTCCAGGTCCGTACGCTCAGGGACGTGGAGCGGGCGCAGGACTTGTTTCGGGCAAGCTACGCGGCGGCCTGATCGCCTCCAGAGGCTGGCCCCGTGACAGGTTGCGGCAGGTGTGGTGTCTGCGGTCGTGGAAGCAGCCTCTCGACGTACGGACAGGGCGTGGCGGTGGTCTGTCTATGGTGCGCGGGATCGGCGGTTTGGCCAACCGGCGATCCCGCGCTATGTTTCCCCGTTCGTGCGGGCCGGTGATCATTGAGCGTTTTGAGCATTGGCTCTCCAGGGTGAGGACGGCTTTGGCGATGACGCTCATGCGGTTGGGGCTGATGCGGGATCTGCGGAACTGCCAGGACTTCAATCGCGCCGTGCCGCGTTCGACAGGTGCGCGGGCCGCGGACAGGGCCCGGTTCCTGGTCCGCTGGGTGGGTGTGAGTTCGCCGTCCGGTGGTCGGTGCTTGGCGTGGTGACCCAGTCGCCGGCACCGATGTATGCCATGTCGGCGAGGATCGGGACACCTTGGCGTTCGCAGATCCGGAGGACCGTGTGGGTGCGGGCTGCCGTCAGGTCGTGGGTCCGGCCCGGTAGTGCCGGCGACAGCCACGGAGTCCTGCCGGCCGGGTCGGTGACGACCTGCACGTTCACGCCGTGCCGCCTGTGTTCGGCCGAGTAGTCGGCCCTGCCGTCTCTGACGCGGTCGCGCTCTGTGAGCGTGCCGTCAAGGAGGACGAAGTCGGGGTCGTGCTCGCGCAGTGTCTTCAGCAGGCCCGGCGCCTGCTCGGCGAGCAGGCCGGTGACGGAGGTGACATAGGCGTGGGCGGTGCCGACGGATATCCCGAAGGCTGCTGCGGTCGTCGTGAGGGTGTCATGGCGGCGCAGGTACATGAGTGCGATGAGCAAACGACGGTGCGGCGGGAGTTTTCACCGCTGGTCACCCTCACGGGTGACGATGAGCATCGTACCCCGCTCGACCAGGGCATGAGGCAGGTCGAGTGCGGCAGGATAGGGAACCAACAGGGCTTCTGTGCTGCTGAGTTGAGACGTCGAACACCTCCCTCAACGGCACGGGAGCCCTGCCCGTTGCGCACCCCGCCTCACGCCGCCCCGTCGCCCGATCGGTGGCCACGCTGAAAACGCTCATTGGGTGGCCCAGAGCACCCTCACCTCCGGTACGGCGACGAAACTGGCGCTCACCGTGGACAACGGCGTGGCCACCCTGAAGGTCTGCTCAGTCACCCTCACCCCGACCGGGACCACGACCACCCTGGGCGCAGTACTTGACGCGGCAGTCGGCGCGGCGACCCCCTCGGGCTGCGTCACCTCGGTGACCCCGGCCACCAGAACGGGCACGGTGACCGCCATGAACGGCAAGGTCAACAGCGGCACGAAGACCTGGAAGGCCGGCCTCGACGGCGGACCTTCACCACGGCGACACGCGGCACGGTCGTCAACGTGGGCGACACGATCGCGATGCGCTGGGGGCCTGAGCGGCTGGGGGGGGGGCCGACAACTTCACCTGTGACCAGGGCTCTTCGTCGGCGGACGACGACGCCGATACCGAAAACGCCGCGCCACAGAATCTTACGCTTTTCAGATTTTTACCTAGAAAAGGTACGCTTTTGGGATGGCTGAAACTGGTCCGCCGTCACCCTCAAGACGATAAGCTATGACAAATCTGCGAGTGCGGAAATCGTCCGGGCGAGGAGTAAACGTGACGGGCCTTGAAATTGCCGCGGTGGGTTACATGTTCGCATGGGCGAAAAGCCGCGTGCAGTCATTGGGGGAAATCGCGGGAGAGGGCGTGGATTCCACGGCGAGACTTCTGCTCAAGAATCTTTACGAGACGGTCGAGTCCAAGCTCGGCCGCGAGTCGCGCGAGATGCAGAGGCTCAGGGCGGACGCCGAAAGCGACGACGGAGAACTCCGTGAAGGAACAGAGCGCTATCTCTCAAGTTCCCTGGAGGGCGTCATGGAAGATGACCCTGATTTCGCCACCGCCGTTCGTGGATTTGTTGAGAAACTGAACTCCGAACACACCCAGAACGGCGAAGCGCCTGTCTCTCACTACACCGCGAACATCAAGGGAAATACCAGGAATTTCATCCAGGGAAACAACAATCACGGCAATACATTTGGATAGCGTATACCTGACACAGTAACCCGTCCATACCCGCAGAAAAACGGTGAACCGTGAACGAAGACGGAAGGCAACCTCACGCCGGGGGTGAGGGAGGCAATTACAATCTGCACGCCGATAACGGAGGGACCTTCCTGCAAGGAAACAATAACGTCGGGAACACTTTCAACGCTTCCAGGAGCCGTCTGGAAATTTTATTGGAGGACGCCGCCAGAGAGAAGAAGCGGGCACACTTCAAAGGACTCGAAGAGAGCGCAAAATCTGGCCAAAACGTGTGTTTTGCGGCATTCCTCGCAATCATCGCTCTCGCCAAATTCTCCGACCTCACATCGAGCTGGCCGAACGAGTCGCTCCGGAATACCTCCCTTGTTTTGACCGTGGTATTTTACGCCATAAAGGTTTACTGGGGCCGAAAGAAAGACAAAGTCTGAAGCCCGCAAACTATGAGGGGTTTTCATCCTGACGCGACAGCGAGGTGAAGGGCGAGGACGGCCTTCACGATCGCGGTGATGCGGTGGGTGCTGCAGCGCAGCTTCCGAAGCAGGCGCCAGCCCTTGGGAGCCGCCATGGCCTGCTCACCGACGCAGCGGATCTTGGCGTGGGTGGTGTTGTGACGCCGCTGCCGCCGCTTGAGCCGACGCCCCTTGAACGGAACCCGAAGGTTGCGGGCCGCGCCTTGATACGTCTTATCTGCCCAGCATTTGAGGTCTGCCTCGACGAGGGCGTTGATGATGCCGTGTTCGCGGGCCGCCGTCAGGTCGTGCGTCGCGCCGGGCAGCGCGTGCGACGCCCACAGCAGTCGGCCGAACGGATCGGTCAGCACCTGTACGTTCATGCCGTGGTGCCGTTTCTTCCCGGAGTAGTAGGGCCGGTCGGCGGCGATCCGGTCGATCGGCAGCACGGTGCCGTCCAGAATCACGTACGCCTTCGAGCGGGCCGTCACCATCGCTTCGTCGAGCGTCGGCGCGAGCCCGGCAAGAAGGTCGATCGCCTCGCGGACGTACCGGTACACGGTGGCGAGCCCGATACCGAATCCGGCCGCGAGCTGGGCGTAGGTATCACCGCACCGCAGATGCGCCAGGGCGAGCAGGGCCTGACGGCCCGCGGTCAGCCGCCTCCACCGCGTACCGATCTCCTGCCTGCGGGAGGCGAGTTGCCTGGCCAGATACCGCAAAGTGCGGGTGGACAGATCGATCGCCGACGGATAGACAAGCAAGCGAAGCTCCTGGTGGGGCACGGTGAATCTTGGTCGAGACACCGTCTACCAGTAGCTTGTTCATGTTGCGGGACCGGCCAACTACCGCACCCAACCGACAGGTTGGAAGAGGCTCAGTCCGTCCGGCAGAGGGCACCCGGCGCGCCGCTCACGGGCGGACGACCCGACTGGTGCCGAACGGTCAAGGGCGGGGCCTCCGAGCATCTTGGCTCGCGGCGGTCAAGGGCGGGGCCTCCGAGCATCTTGGCTCGCGGCGGTCAAGGGCGGGGCCTCCGAGTATCTCGCCCGCTCCCGCGCCTCACCGCGCGGAGCTCCCTGAATCCGCCGGTCGACGCCGGCCTCGCGCCACAGGGTGCGGAACCAGGGCCGGGCTGTCAGGCGGGCAGGGCCATCGTCGCCAGGGGCGTACTGGTCGGCTGTCGTGAGCCGCCCGCCGGTTCGAGCGTGATGCCGACTCCCGTGGCTTCACCCACGCGGCCGTCCATGAGCACGCTCTGGTTCGTGCGCGAGGCGTCCATCAGCCCGGCCGAACGCATGTGGCCGCCGTCGGCGAACCACAGTTGATACACCTTGCCCGGAGGCGGAGCGGCCATGTCGGAGGCGATGAACACGGCCTTTCCGATGCTCCGCGAGACGACCACGGAACCACGTGCCCCGCTCGTCAAGGACGTGGCGGCCACTCGGGCGTCGGGTGCGGCGAGAACGGTCGCGACCCGGTCGGACTGCGCTTGCAAAGCCTCGGCCCGGTGCCGGGCGTCGTCGGTCCGGTGGTACTGCCACACGGTCGTCGTGCCGAGGGCGACGATCCCGGCCGCGCAGGCGGCCAGCGCCCAGCGCAGAGCCTTGCCCTGCGGCGTCCGGGCCCGGCCCGACGAAGCGGCCGGGGAACCGGGGTGCTCCTGGGGCTCCTCACCGATCCGCCGCAGCACCTGTGACCTCAGGTGCCGTGGTGCGCGGCCCGTGGTGGCCAGCGCGAGGCGTCCGGCGGTCGCGGTGAAGTCCCGCACCTCCTGCGCGCACGGTTCGCACCGGGCCATGTGGGCCTCGAACGCGTCGCGTTCGCCGTCGTCGAGTGCGTCGAGTGCGTACGCGCCCGTCAGCGTGTGGGCATCGCCCGTGTCCACGGTCATGCAGTCACCCCCAAGCAGTCACGGAGCCGGATGAGACCGTCCCGCAACCGCGTCTTGATCGTGCCCAGGGGCGCCGACAGTTCTTCGGCGACCTCCCGGTAGGTCAGGCCCCGGTAGTAGGCGAGCGTGACCGACTGACGCTGGATCTCGGTGAGCGCATGCAGGCACCGCCGCAGTTCTTCCCGCTCCTGACGCGCATGGACCTGTTCGGACACCTCGTCGAACTCCGGCACCCGGTCGAGGAGGGCTGCCCGGTGATCGCGGGCGGCGGCGGACTCGGCGGAGCGGATGCGGTCGACGGTGCGCCGGTGGGCCAGCGTGAGGATCCAGTTGAGCACGGAACCCCGCTCGGGGCGGTAGCGGCCGGCCGTGCGCCACACCTCCACCCACACCTCCTGGGCCACTTCCTCGGCCTGGGCGTGGTCGCGCAACACCTTGTGGACCAGGCCGAAGACGGCATGGCAGGCGGCGTCGTAGACGGCGGCGAACGCCTCCTGGTCCCCGGCGCCGACCCGGCCGAGGAGCACGGGCAGATCGGGGTCGTGGGCCGGGTTGGGACCGATCGAGATGGCTTGCGTCATGCGGCGCCTTCCGGATACCGCTGGAAAGCGGTGTGAACGGGGTGACCACACCAGTAACTCATGTGGCCCCGGTCCACTCGCCGTGAGGATCATGTTCGTCGCTTCCTGCTCCTTCTGTCGCCCGGTCTAGTCGACGGTGACGACGACCGAGTGCCGGCCGGAGGCGCCGTCGGGGATGGTCGGGGCGCGCTTCTCGGTCTGT
>NZ_FMCI01000061.1 GCF_900091845.1 Streptomyces sp. SolWspMP-5a-2 | reverse complement strand
GGGGTCCCGCGGCCGGTCGGCGGCCCGGCGCGGGCGGCGGCTACGGCTACTCGCCCGCCGCCGGATCCCCCGGCGCCCCGCCGATGCCCGCCGCTCCGCCCCCCGGCGGACGTCCCGGCGGCTACGGCTACCCGCAGCCGGCCCAGCCCGCGCAGCGCCCGGGACCCTCGGGTCCGGTCGGCGCCTCCGCGCCGGGCTCCCGCACCCGCTACTGGGTGGAGATCAACGGCAACCGCCACCAGATCTCCGGCGCGACGCTCGTGCTCGGCCGCAGCACCGAGGCCGACGTACGGATCGACGACCCCGGCGTCTCCCGCCGGCACTGTGAGATCCGGACCGGAACGCCCTCGACGATCCAGGATCTCGGGTCCACCAACGGCATCGTGGTGGACGGGCAGCACACCACCCGCGCTACGCTCCGCGACGGCTCGCGGATCGTCGTGGGCAGCACCACCATCATTTACCGGCAAGCCGAAGGGTGAAGCGGGGGCAATGTCAGAGCTGACCCTCACGGTCATGCGGCTGGGTTTCCTGGCCGTACTGTGGCTGTTCGTGATCGTGGCCGTGCAGGTCATCCGCAGCGACCTGTTCGGAACGCGAGTCACCCAGCGCGGCGCGCGGCGTGACGCCGGGCGGGCCCAGCAGAGCCAGCGCCAGCAGGCTCCGCCGCAGCAGCGGCAGCAGCCCGCCGCGGGCCGCCAGCGGCGCAACGCGCCCACCAAGCTCGTCGTGTCCGAGGGCACCCTCACCGGCACGACGGTGGCCCTCCAGGGCCAGACGATCAGCCTGGGCCGGGCGCACGACAGCACCATCGTGCTGGACGACGACTACGCCTCCAGCCGCCATGCCAGGATCTACCCGGACCGCGACGGCCAGTGGATCGTCGAGGACCTGGGGTCCACCAACGGCACGTATCTCGACCGGAGCCGGCTGACGACCCCCACGCCGATTCCGCTGGGCGCGCCGATCCGCATCGGCAAGACCGTCATCGAGCTGCGGAAGTAGTACCACGTCATGAATGAGCGCGAGCGGAGCGAGCACGCAGCGGTGGCCGGTACGCAGGGCCCCGGCGCGCTCCCGACCGGAGGGTGGGCACCGTGCGGATGTACCCGGAGCCGACGGGCGAGGTGCGCATGAGTCTCTCACTGCGCTTCGCCGCCGGATCGCACAAAGGCATGATCCGGGAGGGCAACGAGGACTCCGGATACGCCGGACCCCGCCTGCTCGCCATCGCCGACGGCATGGGCGGCGCCGCCGCCGGTGAGGTCGCCTCCTCCGAGGCCATCTCCACCATCGTCGCCCTCGACGACGACGTGCCCGGCTCCGACGTCCTCACCTCCCTCGGCGCCGCCGTGCAGCGCGCCAACGACCAGCTGCGCTCGATGGTCGAGGACGACCCCCAGCTCGAGGGCATGGGCACCACGCTCACCGCCCTGCTCTGGACCGGCCAGCGGCTCGGGCTCGTGCACGTCGGCGACTCGCGCGCCTACCTGCTGCGCGACGGCGTGCTGACCCAGATCACCCAGGACCACACCTGGGTGCAGCGCCTCGTCGACGAGGGCCGCATCACCGAGGAAGAGGCCACCACCCACCCGCAGCGCTCCCTGCTCATGCGGGCGCTGGGCAGCGGCGACCACGTCGAACCCGACCTGTCGATCCGCGAGGTCCGGGCCGGGGACCGCTACCTGATCTGCTCCGACGGCCTCTCCGGCGTGGTGTCCCACCAGACCCTGGAGGACACCCTCGCCAGCTACCAGGGCCCGCAGGAGACGGTGCAGGAGCTGATCCAGCTCGCGCTGCGCGGCGGCGGCCCCGACAACATCACGGTGATCATCGCCGACGTCCTCGACCTGGACACCGGGGACACCCTCGCGGGGCAGCTCTCCGACACCCCGGTGGTGGTCGGCGCGGTCGCCGAGAACCAGCACCAGCAGGCCGACGGCACCATCATGCAGACCCCGGCCGGACGCGCCTCCGGGCTCGGCCGCCATGTCCCGGGCCAGGGCGGCGAGTTCGGCCCGCCGGGATCGGGCGACGACGGCTATGCGCCGGCCGGTTCCTTCGGCGACTACGACGAGCAGGACTTCGTCAAGCCCCGCAAGGGCAGGCGCTGGCTGAAGAGATCGTTCTACACGGTGCTGGCGCTGGCCGTGATCGGCGGCGGGCTGTACGGCGGCTACCGCTGGACGCAGACCCAGTACTACGTCGGCACCAACGGCGAGCACCTCGCGCTGTACCAGGGCATCAGCCAGGACCTGGCCTGGGTCTCGCTCTCGAAGGTCGAGAAGGACCACCCCGAGATCGAACTCAAGTACCTGCCGCCGTACCAGCAGAAGCAGGTGAAGGCCACCATCGCCGAAGGCGGCCTGAAGGACGCCCAGTCGAAGATCGACGAGCTCTCGGTGCAGGCGTCCGCCTGCAAGAAGGAGTCCGAGCGCCAGGCGGTCGAGAGCCAGAACAGCGCGAAGACCGGCACGGGAGAGGCGGGCGGGACCACGGGAACCACCCCGGCCTCCCTCACGTCAAAGGCATCGCCAAGCCCCTCGACCTCCCCGACCCCGTCCCAGTCCGCGACCGCCCCGACCCCGAGCCCCGGCCCCAGCCTCTCGGAGGAGGAGCAGAAGGTCGTCTCGCTGTGCGGTAAGCAGTAGGCAAGCCGTGAGAGGCCCCGTCACACGATGAGCAGTACTACCAACTCGCCGACGCACCACACGTCCACGATCGGCGCCATCGGCGCCCCGAGCAGACGCAACACCGAGCTGGCGATGCTCGTCTTCGCCGTCGTGATCCCGGTGTTCGCCTACGCCAACGTGGGCCTGGCCATCAACGACTCGGTGCCGCCCGGCCTGCTCAGCTACGGCTGCGGGCTCGGTCTGCTGGCCGCGATCGGTCATCTCGTGGTGCGGAAGTTCGCGCCCTACGCGGACCCGCTGCTGCTGCCCCTCGCCACGCTCCTCAACGGGCTCGGGCTCGTCGTCATCTGGCGGCTCGACCAGTCGAAGCTGCTCCAGTCGCTGCCCAACTACGTGGAGGCCGCGCCCCGGCAGCTGCTGTACACCGCGCTCGGCATCGCCATGTTCTCGGCGGTGCTGATCTTCCTGAAGGACCACCGCGTCCTGCAGCGGTACACGTACATCTCGATGTTCGCCGCCCTGGTGCTGCTGCTGCTCCCGCTGGTGCCGGGGCTCGGCGCGAACATCTACGGCGCCAAGATCTGGATCCGCGTCCCGGGCCTCGGCTCACTCCAGCCCGGTGAGTTCGCAAAGATCATCCTGGCCGTCTTCTTCGCCGGCTACCTGATGGTGAAGCGCGACGCGCTCGCGCTCGCCAGCCGCCGGGTGATGGGGCTCTACCTGCCGCGCGGCCGCGACCTGGGCCCGATCATCGTGGTCTGGGGCATCTCGATCCTCATCCTGGTCTTCGAGACCGACCTCGGCACCTCGCTCCTGTTCTTCGGCATGTTCGTCATCATGCTGTACGTCGCCACCGAGCGGACCAGCTGGATCGTCTTCGGTCTGCTGATGTCCGCGGCCGGCGCCGTCGGCGTGGCCAGCTTCGAGCCGCACGTCCAGCAGCGCGTCCAGGCCTGGCTCGACCCGCTGGGCGAGTACAAGCTGAGCCAGCAGGGCGTCTTCGGCCACTCCGAGCAGTCCATGCAGGCGCTGTGGGCGTTCGGCTCCGGCGGCACCCTAGGCTCCGGCCTCGGCCAGGGCCACTCGGACCTGATCCGGTTCGCCGCCAACTCCGACTTCATCCTCGCCACCTTCGGCGAGGAGCTGGGCCTCGCCGGTCTGATGGCGATCCTGCTGCTCTACGGGCTGATCGTGGAGCGCGGCGTGCGCACCGCGCTGGCCGCCCGCGACCCGTTCGGCAAGCTGCTCGCCATCGGTCTCTCCGGTGCCTTCGCGCTCCAGGTCTTCGTGGTGGCCGGCGGTGTCATGGGGCTCATCCCGCTGACCGGTATGACGATGCCGTTCCTCGCGTACGGAGGGTCGTCCGTGTTGGCCAACTGGGCGCTGATCGGGATCCTCATCCGCATCAGCGACACCGCGCGCCGGCCCGCGCCCACCCCCGCCGGTAACCCTGACGCCGAGATGACCCAGGTGGTCCGCCCGTGAACAAGCCCCTGCGCCGGATCGCCATCTTCTGCGGCCTGCTGGTCCTCACCCTGCTGCTGCGGGACAACTGGCTCCAGTACGTCAAGGCGGACAGCCTCAAGGACGACACGCTGAACCGCCGGGTCACCATCGCCCGCTACTCCACCCCGCGCGGCGACATCATCGTCGACGGCGACCCGATCACCGGCTCGACGAAGACGAGCAAGGGCGGGCTGAACGACCTGCTGTACAAGCGCACCTACGCCGACGGCCCGATGTGGGCGCCGGTCACCGGGTACGCGTCGCAGGCGTTCGGCGCCACGCAGCTGGAGTCGATCGAGGACGGCATACTCACCGGCAACGACGACCGCCTCTTCTTCCGCAACACCCTGGACATGGTCACGGGCAAGCCGAAGCAGGGCGGCAACGTCGTCACCACCCTCAACTCCGCCGCGCAGAAGGCCGCGTACAACGGTCTGAAGGCGCGCGGCAAGGGCGCGGTCGCCGCGATCGACCCGGCCACCGGCAAGATCCTGGCGCTGGCCTCCTACCCGTCGTACGACCCGGCGTCCTTCGCCGGGAACTCGACGACCACCGACTCGAAGAACTGGACCAAGCTCCAGAAGAAGAACGACGCGAACGACCCGATGCTCAACCGCGCGCTGCGCGAGACGTACCCGCCGGGCTCGACCTTCAAGGTCGTCACGGCCGCCGCGGCGCTGGAGAACGGGCTGTACTCCTCGGCCGAGGAGAAGACCGACACCCCGCTGCCGTGGATCATGCCGGGCACCACGACCCCGCTCCCGAACGAGGGCAACATCCCGTGCAAGAACGCGACCATGCGGGTCGCGCTCCAGTACTCCTGCAACACGGTGTTCGGCAAGATCGGCGCCGACCTCGGCAAGGACAAGATGCTCGCCGAGGCGAAGAAGTTCGGCTTCGACCAGGAGCAGTTCACGCCGGTCCGCTCGAACGCGTCGGTGTTCTCGGAGGACATGAACGTCTCGCAGACCGCGCTCTCCTCGATCGGCCAGTTCAACACCGCCGCGACGCCGCTGCAGATGGCCATGGTCGCCTCGGCGGTCGCCAACAACGGCACGCTGATGAAGCCGTACATGGTGGACAAGCTCCAGTCGTCCAACCTCGACACCATCGAGCAGACCGACCCGGAGAAGATGAGCCAGCCGCTCACCGCGAAGAACGCGCAGATACTCCAGTCGATGATGGAGACGGTCGTCAAGGACGGCACCGGTAAGAACGCGCAGATCAGCGGGGCGACCGTGGGCGGCAAGACCGGTACCGCCCAGCACGGCGTCGCCAACAGCAAGAACCCGTACGCCTGGTTCATCTCGTACGCCAAGCTCGCCGACGGCAGCTCGCCGGTCGCGGTGGCCGTGGTGGTCGAGGACGACCAGGCCAGCCGGCAGGACATCTCCGGTGGTGGCCTCGCGGCGCCCATCGCGAAGTCCGTGATGGAGGCGGTCATCAACTCCAAGAAGTGATGCCGCTCACGTCCCCTTCACATCGGTGCACGTTGCGATACCGGTCCTGTATCGGGTGACGGGCTTGGCCAGGTCACACAGAACGAGCCGGGTACGGTAGGCCCGGACGGCAGCCTCCGAACCGCACACCCGTGCGGTTCGGGACCGACGGAGAGGGCTGGTAGGAAGCTATGGAAGAGCCGCGTCGCCTCGGCGGCCGGTACGAACTGGGCCACGTGCTCGGGCGTGGTGGCATGGCGGAGGTCTACCTCGCCCATGACACCCGCCTCGGCCGCACCGTGGCGGTGAAGACGCTGCGCGCGGACCTCGCGCGCGACCCGTCCTTCCAGGCCCGGTTCCGCCGGGAGGCCCAGTCGGCCGCCTCGCTCAACCATCCCGCGATCGTCGCGGTCTACGACACGGGCGAGGACTACATCGACGGGGTCTCGATCCCGTACATCGTGATGGAGTACGTCGACGGGTCCACCCTCCGCGAACTGCTGCACAGCGGCCGCAAGCTGCTGCCGGAGCGGGCCATGGAGATGACCATCGGCATCCTCCAGGGCCTGGAGTACGCCCACCGCAGCGGCATCGTGCACCGCGACATCAAGCCGGCGAACGTGATGCTCACGCGCAACGGCCAGGTCAAGGTGATGGACTTCGGCATCGCCCGCGCCATGGGCGACTCCGGCATGACGATGACGCAGACCTCGGCGGTCATCGGCACCGCCCAGTACCTCTCGCCCGAGCAGGCCAAGGGCGAGCAGGTGGACGCCCGTTCCGACCTGTACTCGACGGGCTGTCTGCTCTACGAACTCCTCACGGTCCGCCCGCCGTTCGTGGGCGACTCCCCCGTGGCCGTGGCCTACCAGCACGTCCGCGAGGAGGCGCAGGCGCCGTCCGTCTTCGACACCGAGATCACGCCCGAGATGGACGCGATCGTGCTGAAGGCACTGGTCAAGGACCCGGACTACCGGTACCAGTCGGCCGACGAGATGCGCCAGGACATCGAGGCCTGCCTCGACGGCCAGCCGGTCGCGGCCACCGCCGCCATGGGCTCCGTCGGGTACGGCGGGTACGGCGACGACCAGGCGACCACCGCGATGCGCTCGGACGGCGGCGCCACGACGATGATGCCGCCGACAAACCCGGACGACGGCGGCTACGGCTACGACGACCGCCCCGGCCGCCGCCGCCAGCAGCAGAAGAAGGCGAACACCTCGACGATCCTGCTGGTCGTGGCCGGTGTCCTGGTGCTGATCGGCGCGATCCTGATCGGCAAGTGGGCGTTCAGCGGCAAGGACGCGTCGAACGACCCGGTGTCGGTGCCGAACCTGGTGAGCCTGTCGCAGGAGGACGCGACGAAACAGCTGACCAACAGCGATCTGGTCCTCGGCACGGTCAGCAAGAAGCCCTGTGAGGACCAGCCCAAGGGCTCGGTCTGCTCCTCGGACCCGGCCAAGGGCACCGAGGTGAAGAAGGGCGAGAGCGTCGATCTCGTCGTCTCGACGGGCGCTCCGAAGGTCGCGGTGCCCAGCGTCCTCGGCAAGAGCCTGAACGAGGCCAAGGACATCCTGGAGGGCGACGACTACAAGTTCGTGGTCGAGACGAAGACCCAGGAGTCGACCGAGGACCCGAACAAGGTGCTCGACCAGAACCCGGGGCTCGGCAAGGAAGTCCAGAAGGGCTCCACGATCACCCTGACCATCGCCAAGGCGGTCGCCAAGTCCACGGTGCCGGACGTCAGCAACCAGAGCTGCGACGCGGCGAAGGGGCAGATGACGGCCAACAACCTGACCGGCAACTGCACCGAGGTGGAGACCGACGACCAGTCCAAGGTCGGCAAGGTCCTCGGGACCGACCCGGCTGCGGGCACCCAGGTCGACAAGAACTCGACCGTGACCATCAAGATCGGCAAGGCCAAGCAGAACGAGCAGGTCCAGGTGCCCGGCATCCAGGGCCAGAACCTCGGCACGGTCAAGCAGGCCCTGCAGAACGCGGGTCTCCAGGTCGGCAACATCCAGGGCTCGAACGACGACGACGCGATCGTGGTGTCGTCGGACCCGGGCCAGGGCAACACCGTCGACAAGGGCACCGCGGTCAACCTGATCGCCGTCAAGAACGGCGGCAACAACGGCGGGAACAACGGGGGCACCAACTTCTTCGGTGGCCTCACCGGGGGCCGCGGGGAGGACTGATTCCGAGCCCCTGTCCACGACGACGGAGCCCCGGCACCCTGAGAGGGTGCCGGGGCTCCGTCGTCCGTCCGCGGGGTCCGCTCAGCGCAGCTCCCGCGGCACCGTCCGCTTGCTGTCCACCGGGTCGACCCGGACCAGTTCGCCCCACACCACGTACCGGTAGCGGCTGGTGAAGACCGGGGTGCAGGTCGTCAGGGTGATGTAGTGCCCGGCCTTCTTGCGGCCGGACTCCGCGGGGACCGGGGTGAGGACCTGGACGTTGTACTTCGAGGTCTCCGGGAGGATCGAGTAGACCTTGTAGACGTACCACTTGTCCTTGGTCTCGAAGACGATCGGGTCGCCGTCGCGGAGCTTGTCGATGTTGTGGAACTTCGCGCCGTGGCCGTCGCGGTGGGCGGCGAGGGTGAAGTTGCCGGTCTTGCCGGAGGTCGGCAGGGTCGCCTTCACCGGGTCGGTGTAGTAGCCCGCGACGCCGTTGTTGAGGACGCCCTCCGAGGTGCCCTTCTCGACCAGCACCTCGCCGTTGCGCATCGCCGGGACGTGCAGGAAGCCGATGCCCTTCTTGGTGTCCAGGGCGCCGGGTCCGCCGGGCGCGGTCTCCTGGTGGCTCCAGGTGTCGCGCACCTTGTCCGCCTCGCGGTCCGCCTTCCGGTCGGCGAGGACGTTCGTCCACCACAGGGAGTAGACGACGAACAGACCGAGCACCAGGCCCGCGGTGATGAGAAGTTCGCCCAGCAGGCTGACCGCCAGGGCTACCGGCCCCGGCCTGCGCCCCGGGGGCGGCGCGGGCGCGCCGGTCCGCTGGTCCTCGTGCTGTGTGCCGTCGGTGGTCGCTGCCACGTTCCCTTGCCCCTACTCGACGAGCGCATCCGGCTTCCCCTTGCTGCGCGGCCGTTCCTCGACCATCTTGCCCCAGACGATCAAGCGGTACTTGCTGGTGAACTCCGGCGTGCAGGTCGTCAGGGTGATGTAGCGGCCGGCCGTCGTGAACCCGGACCCCGCGGGGATCGGGTCGATCACGCTGGTGTTGCTGGGCGGAGTCACCGGCAGCATGGACGTCATCTTGTAGACGAAGTACTCGCTCTGGGTCTCGACGACGACGTCGTCGCCCGCGGTCAACCGGTTGATGTACCGGAAGGGTTCGCCGTGCGTGTTGCGGTGCCCGGCGAGCGAGAAGTTGCCGGACTTGGCCTCGGGCATGGCCGTCTTCAGCTTGCCCTCGCCGTAGTGCCCGACCATGCCCCGGTCCAGGACCTTCTTGTTGCTGACGCCCTCGGCGATCGGCACGACGACGTCCAGCTTCGGGATGTGCAGGATCGCGAAGCCCTGCCCCGGCTCGAACTCGCCCGGCGCGCGCTTCCCGCTCGCCCAGTCGTCCTGGAGGCTGCTGGTCTCCTTGTCGGCCTGGGCGTGCGCCCGGACGTTGGTCCACCACAGCTGGTAGGAGACGAACAGCAGCATCACCACGCCGGTGGTGATGAACGCCTCGCCGATCGCGCGGCTGATCACCACGGCGGGACCGGCCTTCCGCGCGCGGGCGCGTCTGCGGGCCTCGACGCGTGACAGCGGCGCCGTGGCGGACCCGGTGCCGCCCTCCGGCTCCGCGGTGGACGCGGGTGGGCCCCCGTGACGCCCGTGACGGCGCTTGGCGGCCTTCCTGCGGGCCGCGCGACCGCCCGGGGCGGTTCCGTCGGGGGACGGGGCCGCGGAGGCGGCAGAGGCGGATATGGCGCCCAGCGGGTCGTCGGGCGGCGGATCCGGTATCCGCAGCGCCACCGTCTCCTCGTCGATCGGCGGGAGGAACATCGTCCCCGGCCCGTCGGCGTGGTCCGGGCCGCCGCGGGCGTGCTCCTCGAACGCATCGGACGCCCCGTACGGCTGCTGCCCGTACGAGGCGCCTGACTCGCGCTCGGGGCGCAGCGCGGTCACGCCGTGGCCCTGCCCACCACCGGGGCGAGCCCCGCCGACCTCGCGACCGCGCCGCTGTCACCGCACTCCGTGAGCCAGTTGGCCAGCATCAGGTGGCCGTGCTCGGTGAGCACCGACTCGGGGTGGAACTGGACGCCCTCGACGGGCAGTTCGCGGTGGCGCAGGCCCATGACGATGCCGTCCGGGGTGCGCGCGGTGACCTCCAGCTCCGCCGGGACGGTGGCGGGTTCGGCGGCCAGCGAGTGGTACCGGGTGGCGATGAAGGGGCTCGGGAGCCCGGCGAAGACGCCCTTGCCCGTGTGCTCGACCGGTGAGGTCTTGCCGTGCAGCAGCTCGGGCGCGCGGTCCACCACTCCGCCGTAGGCGACCTGCATCGACTGCATGCCCAGGCAGACGCCGAAGACCGGGACGCCGGTGGCGGCGCAGTGGCGCACCATCTCGACGCAGACCCCGGCCTGCTCGGGGGTGCCGGGGCCGGGCGACAGGAGCACGCCGTCGAAGCCGTCCTGGGCGTGCGCCGTCGACACCTCGTCGTTGCGCAGCACCTCGCACTCGGCGCCGAGCTGGTACAGGTACTGGACCAGGTTGAAGACGAAGCTGTCGTAGTTGTCGACGACGAGAATCCGCGCGCTCACTGGTTGTCCACCGTCACATCGTTGAAGGGAAGCAGCGGTTCGGCCCACGGGAACACGTACTGGAAGAGGACGTAGACCACGGCCAGGGCCAGGATCAGTGAGATCAGGGCCTTCAGCCACGCGTTCCCCGGCAGATGCCGCCAGATCCAGCCGTACATGCCGTCCCTTCCGTTCCGCCACGGCACCGGATTCACGCCGTACCGCACCAGACTAACGGCGCAGGGCCGCTGGTTTCCCGGCCTCCACGGGCTGGGTGGAGTCGAGATGCGCCCAGACGATCAGGCGGTGGCTGTGGCCCCATTCCGGATCGCACGTGGTCAGCGTGAGATAACGGCCCGCTCCCGTGTACCCCGACTTACGTGGCACAGGGTCGATCACCTCAACGTCGGTGGGCACGGTTTTGTAGGGGCCTTTGTCGATCCGATACGTGAACCAGGTCGTGCCGTCGGTCAGCACCACCGCGTCGCCGTGTCTGAGCTGCGGGAAGTCCTTGAACGGGTCGCCGTAGGTGCGCCGGTGCCCGGCGACCGCGAAGTTGCCCCGGCCGCCCAGGCGCGCGGTGCCCGGGTAGTGGCCGAGGCCCTTCTTGAGGGTGTCCGCGGCGGTGCCCTGGAGCACGGGTTTGTTCCACGTGAAACCAAGGCGCGGTACGTACATGATCGCGAAGGGGCGTCCCGCGGTGTACGGCGCGGGCGGCGCCGGATCGGCGGGAGCCTGCGGGACGGCGGTGCGGCCCGGGTCCGCCGTGGTGTCCGGGTCGGGCGTCGCGCCCGGGTCGGCCCCGGGGGCGGACCCGCGCGCCCAGGTGTGGTGCAGGTCGTCGATCTGGTCGTGCATCGCGCCGTCGGCCCGCACACCGGTCCAGAACAGCAGGTAGACGACGAAGAGGACGATGAGCGTGCCGGCGGTGACGCACAGTTCGCTGACGGTCCTGACGACAACGCGCACCGGCAGCTCCTGAACGGATCAGTTACCCCACGGGCTCGGCGTAGTGCAGATCCACTGTGCCCGAGTAGCCGGGCAGAGTCACCGTTCCGTCCTGGGTGACTTTCCAGCCCAGGCCGTAGACGTTCACGTAGACCATGTAGTTCTGGATCGCCTTGGACGCCGACATGGCCCGGTTCAGCTGGTCGGGGTCACCGATGGCGGTGATCTTGTAGGGCGGCGAGTAGACGCGGCCCTGGAGGATCAGGGTGTTGCCGACGCAGCGCACGGCGCTGGTGGAGATCAGCCGCTGGTCCATGACCTTGACGCCCTGGGCGCCGCCCTCCCAGAGGGCGTTCACCACGGCCTGGAGGTCCTGCTGGTGGATGACCAGGTAGTCGGGCTGCGGCTCGGGGTAGCCGGGCAGCCGCGCGGTGGCGTTCGGCGGGGCGTCGTTCAGGGTGACGGTGATGGCCCGGCCGGTCAGCTCCTGGGTGCCCGCGCTCTTCTCCAGGCCCGAGAGCTTCTTGTCCTCGGCCTCGCTGCGGCCGTCGTCGCGCTCGGCGAGGGACTCGATGTCGTGGCGCAGGGTCGCGTTGGACTCGTCCAGCGTCCCGTTCTTGTGGCTGCGCTCCTGGATCAGGTCGGAGAGCTTCAGCAGGGACGTGTCCGTGCGGATGTTCGTGCCCTTGGCGGTGTCGAAGCTGGTGAAGAAGATCAGCCCGGCGAGCGCGAAGACCCCGGCGGTCAGCACCCGCACCGGTCGGAAACGACGATCGCCGGAAGGGCTGGATTCCGTCCCGGGGGAGTCGGCAGAATTGCTCAACGTACCCTTATCTCCTTCGGCGCCGCGGAAGCACTACGCTAACGGACGCCCGGGGGAGCACTAAGAGTCCCCTTGTACGCTGCCCCCGAGCCCGATCCAGTTACCTGCGCGGCCACGCAGCGCATCGACAGGAGAGACCCTCGTGCCGAAGTCACGTATCCGCAAGAAGGCCGACTACACGCCGCCGCCGGCGAAGCAGGCGACCGCCATCAAGCTGAACAGCCGGGCCTGGGTCGCGCCGGTCATGCTGGCCATGTTCCTCATCGGCCTGGCCTGGATCGTCGTGTTCTACGTGACCGACGGTTCGCTGCCCATCGACAAGCTGGACAACTGGAACATCGTCGTCGGTTTCGGCTTCATCGCCGCCGGGTTCGGCGTCTCCACGCAGTGGAAGTAGCGGCCGTCCCGCGGTGCGCGGACGGCGGCCGCCGCGGCGGTCGCCGAGCCCGGCCACCAGCTCTGGCCAGGACTGTCCACTGAGTTATCCACAGCCCTTTTCCACATGGGGAAAAGAAAGACGATCTGTGGATAACCTCCGTGAGGTTGACGCCGGTGTGACAGACCTACCAGCAGCCGAAAACTCGTTCGCCCCCTGCCTGACCTGCACGAACACAGGTCGGAACCAGGGGGCGAAGGTGTGTCCGCACCGTGTGCACAAGATCGGGCACACGCTGTGGACAACGGTTCGGTATCAGGTGAGCTGTGCGGTCCTGAGCAGCGTCACGACGACGATGACCACCAGGAACACCGCGCAGGTCCCGTACTGCACCAGAGACCGCCGTCGGCGCGGTGCGTGCACCATGGCGAACCCGGTGACGACACCGGCGACGAGCCCGCCGATGTGGGCCTCCCAGGCGATGCCCGACCAGCCGAAGGTGAAGATCAGGTTGATCACCAGCAGGGCGATCACCGGGCGCAGGTCGTAGTTGAGGCGGCGCATCAGGATGGCGGTGGCGCCGAAGAGACCGAAGATCGCGCCGGAGGCGCCGAGCGACGGCTGGTTCGGCGCGGCGAGCAGATAGCTGAGCGCGCTGCCCGCGAGACCGGAGACGAAGTAGAGCGCGAGGTAGCGGGCCCGGCCGAGAGCCGCTTCGAGCGGACCGCCGATCCACCACAGGCTGAGCATGTTGAACAGGATGTGGA
Source organism: Streptomyces sp. SolWspMP-5a-2 (assembly GCF_900091845.1). Lineage (GTDB taxonomy): Bacteria > Actinomycetota > Actinomycetes > Streptomycetales > Streptomycetaceae > Streptomyces > Streptomyces doudnae. The sequence goes on along the minus strand of NZ_FMCI01000061.1, from coordinate 16,765 downwards.
TGATGCTGCCGTGCAGGAACATCGCGGTCAGCAGCCGGTACCACTGGCCCTCGGCGACCCCTTCGACGGAGCCGAGCAGCGGCACGTACGCCTGCCCGATCAGGTCGAGCCGGTCGGTGAACCGGTCCCCGACGGCCTGCTGCACCAGGAACAGGGCCAGGTTGAGGCCGATCAGCACCTTGGTGACGAGCCGGGGGTCGGCCACCACGGTGCCACCGGCCAGGGTGCGCGGCCGGGAGGCGGCCGGGGCGTGCCCGGTGCCGGAGTCGCCGCGCGCGCACTGCGGGCACTGGAAACCGACCGAGGCGTCGACCATGCACTCCGGGCAGATCGGCCGGTCGCAGCGGGTGCAGCGAATGCCCGTCTCCCGGTCCGGATGGCGGTAGCAGCCCGGCAGTCTCTGAGCGTCCGGCGTGCTGCCTGCCGCTTGCTCCATGACATCCCCTAGATCGTCGTACGCGAAATACACCGCCCCGCCCCTCTCTACGGACGGGCGGGGCGTTTGGTTCCCCGGGGCCCATGCCCCGCGGGCTCAGCTCTGGCGCTTCTCGACGACGACGGTCTCGATGACCACGTCGGTGAGCGGGCGCTCGGTGTGCGGAGCGGTCGGCAGGGCGGCGATGGCGTCCACGACCTTCTGGCTGGCCGGGTCGACGACCTCGCCGAAGATGGTGTGCTTGCGGTTCAGCCAGGCCGTCGGGGAGACGGTGACGAAGAACTGCGAGCCGTTGGTGCCGGGGCCCGCGTTGGCCATGGCCAGCAGATACGGCTTGGTGAAGGCCAGGTCGGGGTGGAACTCGTCCTTGAACTGGTAGCCGGGGCCGCCGGTGCCGTTGCCCAGCGGGTCGCCGCCCTGGATCATGAACCCGCTGATCACCCGGTGGAAGACCGTGCCGTCGTAGAGCCTGTCCTTGGACTTCGCGCCCGTCTCCGGGTTGGTCCACTCCCGCTCGCCCGTCGCCAGCTCGACGAAGTTTCTGACGGTGAGAGGCGCGTGGTTCGGCAGCAGCCGGATCTCGATGTCGCCGTGGCTCGTTCTGAGGGTGGCATAAAGCTGCTCGGCCACGATCCGCCTTCCATCCGTTGTCCTGCGTGACCCGTCGATCCTCGCACGGCCCGGCACGCCCGACGCACCTCGCCGGGTTTCACCCCGGGATCCGGGGAAGTCGGTTGCTGGAGACCGGTCGAGTGCTCCCGGGGTCGGGGGCACCCGGCGATGATCCGTGGCATTGCCGACGACAGGGGAGCCGATGACCCCTTTGGACGCACATGACACGGATGCCCGCCCTCTGCATGCTCCCGGCGTCGTCGACAGGCATGATCCGTAAAAGGGTGGAAAGTCGAAATAACGTACGCCACCGAGGAGGAGGATCCCGTGACCCGCATCGACAGCGTGCGCGCCGCGACCGGTTCGGCGAAGGACAGCGTGCTGCACGCCGCGGAAGCGGTGGCGCCTTACGCCGATACGGCCAAGGACAAGGCCGCGTTCTACGCGCACGAAGCCCGCGTGCGCATCGCGCCGAAGGTGTCGCAGGCCGCAGACCAGGCCCGTGTCCAGTACGGCGCCTATGTGGCACCGCAGCTCAAGCAGGCCCGGACGCATGTGCCACCGAAGGTCGACCAGGCCGCCCATGACGCGGCCGTCCGCACCCGGCACGCGGCCAAGGTGGCCGCCGAGTACTCGCGTCCGCGACTGGAACAGGCCGCGGCCGTCGCCGGGCCCGTCGCGGACGAGGCCGCCGTCCGCACCACCGCCGCCGTCGCCGCCCTGCGCGGCGGGGTGACGGCCAAGGAGATCCGCAAGCTGGTCCGCAAGCACGAGCGGCGGGCCAAGGCGGGCCGCGCGGCCAAGGTGGTGCTGATCGCCGGCGCCGTCGCGGGCGGTGCCTTCGCCGTCTGGAAGTGGTGGGACAAGCAGGCCAACCCGGACTGGCTGGTCGAGCCGCCCGCCCCGACGGAGATCCACGAGCCGACGCATCTGACGTCGGTCGACGGCAGCCCGAAGGCGGCCCTCGACCCCGAGGTCGAGGCCAAGCAGGCGGAGGACGAGGCGAAGGACGGCGACGACCGCCGCTGACGTTCCACCGGCCGCGCGGCTGAGCGGCTGAGCGCCCGTACGGAGGGGCGGGAGACATCGGGTCTCCCGCCCCTCCGCCATGTTTCACGTGAAACATGACCGCCGGGACTTCCGCACGAACGGCGCGGCATTCGCCCGCACCTGGCCCAGCGCGGCGTCCGACCGGGCGAACTCCCGAGGACGCACCGGCGCCGCCACCGCGCCCGCCCCGGGACTCGATCCGATGATCGGTCGATGCGACGAGATCACCGCGCCCGGGTTCCCCGCCCCTTCCCCGCATCGCCGTCGCCCTCACGGCGGCCCTCCTGATCGCGCTCGCTCCCCCACCCGCGCACGCGGCCGATCTCTCCCCGCGCTCCGACGCCGCCGCGCTGCTGCGGCATCACGAGGAGGCGCGGGCTCGGGTCGAGCGGCTGCGCGCGGAGCACGCGCCCCGGGACGTGGTGCGCGCGGCCGACCGGCGCCGGTGGGCCCTGCGGGGCGAGCTGTGGAATCTGCTGCGCGGCTGGCAGCGGGCGAGCGGGGACCCGGTGGCGGTGGACCCGTCGGGCCGGGCGGGTCACTGTCCCGTCGCGCCCCGGAGGATGAGGCGCGCGGCGCATCCGGGGGCGGGATCCGGGACCCGCTCCTGGACGGCGCCCACCCGCAGCTACCGCCTCTCGGCCGGTTACCGCGCCCGGGGCGACCACTGGGCGGGACGCCACACCGGCCAGGACTTCGCCGTGCCGTCCGGCACCCCCGTGCACGCCGTCGGTCCCGGCACGGTCCGGATCACCACCTGCGGCGACGGCTACGGCAACCAGGTCCTGGTCCGGCACCCCGGCGGGTACTTCACCCAGTACGCGCACCTGTCGCGGATCGCGGTCCGCGCGGGCCAACGGGTCCTGGCCGGGCAACGGGTCGGCAGCTCCGGCGCCACCGGCAACGCCACCGGGCCGCATGTGCACTTCGAGGTCCGGATCACCCCCTACCTCGGCTCCGCGGTCCCGCCCCTGCCGTGGCTGCGGCAGAAGGCGGTGCGGATCGGGAGGTGAGGCGTCGGCGGGCCCGGCACCGACGGAACCGACGGAGCCGACGGCCCCCGGGAGCAGGATCTCGAAGTACGTTGCGACCGCAACGCAACGGCGCCTCGCATCGCCAGGATCAAGGGATTGCCGATCCACGGATGTACCGAGCGAGCAAACGCGCGGGGACATGACCATGGCGACCAGGTGCCCGGCGGGGGTGGCAGACCGGGGGCATATGCGACACCCCCCGAGCGGCCGCCGCCGACGCGGTCACCGTGCCGCCGCCTCGGCCACCGTCCCCGGGCGGACGCGCGCCCGTCCGCCCGTCCACCGTCGCAGTGATCGCGTCGGCCTGGCGGACGCGATCGGGCGAGGTCGTCGCGGAGGGGCGGGAAGAGGGCGGACGGGGACCACGTCTCGGTGACCTCCCCGCGGCCGACCCGGTGGTCAACGGCGCCCGCCGCGGGGCGACTTCCGCGGACCGCGGCCCCGAGGCACCGCCGTGCCGCTCCGAAGACACCGCCGTGCTACCCCGAAGGCACTGCCGTGCTGCCGCGGCCGAGACGGCAAAAACCCCTCTTCAGCCGCGTTTCCGCAGGTCAAGAGGGGTTCGGGAGTGGAGCCTAGGGGAGTCGAACCCCTGACATCTGCCATGCAAAGACAGCGCTCTACCAACTGAGCTAAGGCCCCGAGGGAGAAACGTCCGCCCGGAGAGGACCCCCGGCGGACACCGGAGACCAGAGTACCGGGTCACCCCCGGGATCTCGCAAAAAGATGGGGGGTCCCCGCGCACGACCACTCTCCGTAAGATGCTCGGCGTGGTTCGCGGCAGCGAACCACGGTACTTGGGGAAGCGATGGGGAGACGCAATGGACGCCGCACAGCAGGAAGCGACCGCAAGAGCGCGGGAACTGCAGCGGAACTGGTACGGAGAGCCACTGGGGGCGCTCTTCCGTAAGCTCATCGACGATCTTGGTCTCAACCAGGCTCGTCTCGCGGGGGTGCTCGGTCTGTCCGCTCCGATGCTGTCGCAGCTGATGAGCGGTCAGCGCGCGAAGATCGGCAACCCGGCCGTCGTACAGCGGGTGCAGCTGCTCCAGGACCTGGCTGGGCAGGTCGCGGACGGCAGTGTCAGCGCGGCCGAGGCGACCGAGCGCATGGACGAGATCAAGAAGTCGCAAGGAGGCTCGGTGCTGAGCAACACCACGACCACGACGAGCAGTTCAGGTGCTCCGACGGTCAAGAGGGTGGTCCGCGAGATCCAGTCGCTGCTGCGGTCGGTGGCCGCCGCGGGCGACATCATCGACGCGGCCGACACCCTCGCCCCGACCCACCCGGAACTGGCAGAGTTCCTCCGGGTCTACGGCGCGGGGCGCACCTCCGACGCCGTCACGCACTACCAGTCCCACCAGAGCTGAGTCCGGACCGGTCGCCGCCTGGGGGTTCGGCGGCCGGGCCGCGGTCGGGCACGGGCGTGGGGGCGCCCGTCGGACCGTACGGACGTCACGTGCCGTCCGCGGGTCACGATCCGGGACCGCGCGGGGCACAGGGAGGGACGAGGGGAGTCGCAGCGCCCGTCACGGGGGAAGCAAGGGGGGTAGCCGCAGGGGGAGGAGCGACGCGCAGCCATGGGTGAGGTCTTCGCCGGCCGGTACGAACTGGTCGACCCGATCGGACGCGGCGGGGTCGGCGCCGTCTGGCGCGCCTGGGACCACCGCCGCCGCCGTTACGTGGCCGCCAAGGTGCTCCAGCAGCGCGACGCGCACTCCCTGCTCCGGTTCGTCCGCGAGCAGGCCCTGCGCATCGACCACCCGCACGTGCTCGCGCCCGCGAGCTGGGCCGCCGACGACGACAAGGTCCTGTTCACCATGGACCTGGTCGCGGGCGGCTCGCTGGTCCACCTGATCGGGGACTACGGCCCGCTGCCGCCCGGGTTCGTCTGCACCCTCCTCGACCAGCTCCTCGCGGGCCTGTCCGCGGTCCACGCGGAGGGCGTGGTGCACCGGGACGTCAAACCCGCCAACGTCCTCCTCGAAGCCACCGGCACCGGCAGGCCCCGGCTGCGCCTCTCCGACTTCGGCATCTCCATGCGGATGGGCGAACCCCGGCTGACCGAGACCAACCTCGTCGTGGGCACGCCCGGTTACCTCGCGCCCGAACAGATGATGGGCGCCGAACCCGACTTCCCGGCCGACCTGTTCGCCGTCGGCCTGGTCGCCCTGTATCTCCTGGAGGGCGCGAAACCGGACGCCAAGGCGCTTGTGGAGCACTTCACGGCGCACGGCACCCCGGGCGCCCCCAAGGGCATCCCCGAGCCGCTGTGGCAGGTCGTGGCGTCGCTGCTCCAGCCCGATCCGCAGGCACGGTTCCGTACCGCCACAGGGGCGCGCAAGGCGCTCGCCGCGGCCACCGAACTGCTCCCCGAGCCAGGCCCCGACGACGAGTTGATCGAGATCTTCGACCAACTCGGCCCGCTTCCGGCCGGGTTCACGCCCGAAGGCCCGCTCAGGCGAGCGGCGGGCCTGGAACGCCGTCCTGGCGATCCCCAGGCCCCGACGCCCCCGCGCGCCCCCACGGGGGCCCACGCGGCAGCCCGCGACCCCCGCCAACCGACGCCCGCGGCACGGGACTTCACCGCCCAGAGCAGCCACACCGCCAACACCGGCACCGGCACCGGCACCCGGGACGGCGACCACGGCTACGGCGCCCGGCCGCACGAGCGCGACGGGATCGGCGTCTCCGGTAGCTCCGGTAGCTCCGGTAGCTCCGGCGGCTCCGGCGGCTCCGGCGCACCCGACGACGACGAACGACCCGACGAAGGCTCCCGGCCCCACGGAGCGGAACAGACCCACGGCCCGGAGCACCCCCACGGGTTGGCGCAAACCCACGGCCCGGACCGGAAGTCCGAACCGGACCGGAGCGACGGGGCCGACAGGGCCGACCGACCTGACGGAACCGACGGAACCGGCGGACCCGACGGACCCGACCGACCCGGATGGCCTGATCAGCCCGATCAGCCTGGCCGGCCCGGGTGGCCCGGGTGGCCTGACGAGGAGAAGGCCCGAGCGGACCATTCCGGGCCGCACTCCGGTCTCCCGCCCTCCCGTCCCGGTCTCCCGCCCTCCCGTCCCGGTCTCCCGCCTTCCCCTCCCGCCCCCCGCGCCCCGTCCCCCGGCCTCCCCTCGCCGAGCCCCTCCGGGCCGACCGGTGGCATGTCGGACACCGGCAGCTTCCCTCTGCCTCCCCCGCAGCCCCCGGCGCCCGTGCCGTCCGCACGGCCGTACGTCTCCCCGCACGACCCCACGCACCCCCTGCCGGGCTCCCCGCGTGCCTCCGCGCGCCCCCCGGCCCAGCCGCTGCCACCGGCGCGGCCCGTGCCGCAGGAGCCGTACCGCTCCGAGGCGGCGACCGCCGCGTACACCGCCGAGGTGCGCAGATCACCCGCGCGGGACGTGGGCCGCGGGAGCCACCGCGCCCGCCGCCCGAGTCCGCCGGCCAGGGTCGCCGTCCCGCTGCTGCTGCTCGCGCTGGTCTGCTACGCGATCGGCTTCTGGGCACTGACCCGCGTCTGATCGGAGCCCGATCGGCATCTGACCCGCGTCCGAGCTGCGTCCGACCCGCGCCTGATCCGCCCGCACCGGCAGCGTCACCGCCCCACGGCCCGGCCCGGCTCGACCGCCCGCGAACCGTGAGCACCGGTACCGCCGCGGAGCAATCGGCCCGGCTCGGCCGCCCGGGAACCGTCCGCGCCGGGGCCGTCACACCGTCCCGGTCCGCCGCCTGGCCAGGACCGTCCACGCGCCCAGCACCACGAGGACGACGGTCCCGGCGCCGATGCCGCCCACCGCGAGCGCCCGCATGGCGGTGCCGCCGGACGATCCCGTGCCGTCGCCGCCGCTGCGCCGGTCGTCCGCCGCGGCCTGGAACAGGTCCCGGGGCACCGGCTGCCCCGCGTAGCCGGGGCCGGCCCGCTCCGCGCCCTTGACGCTCACCCGCAGGGTCAGCCGGTACGGCCCGTCGCCGAACTCGTCGGCGACCCGGGCCGCGAGATGGACGACGAGGTAGTAGGCCCCGGCGAACCGCATCCCGCTGATCCGGTCGCTCCCGGCGTAGCGGTTGGCGTGGTCGACCGGCGGGACGGCGGGCAGCGCGGCGACCGCCCGCCTGCCGTCGTACCCGACGCCGACGTCCTCGACGTCCGCGCGCACCGGGTTGTAGAGGGTCAGGTCGAGCGCGCCGAGCGTGTAGCCGGAGTCGGCGCCCGAGCCGCCCAGCTCGGCGGTGGCGTGCGGCTGTCGGCCCCAGCCGACGGGCACCCGGTAGAAGAGGGTCTGGCCGGGCGCGATGCCCGCGCTCCACACGCCCTGCCCGACCGGCGCCGCCCGCGTGAACCCGGAGCCGCCCGGACGCGGTTCGGCCTCGCCGACGGCGGGCGCGGGCGAGGCGGAGTCCCAGACCTCGGGCGCCCGGGTGGCGCCGGTCGCCTCCAGGGCCGGTTCGGTGGCGGCGGTCAGCTCCAGGTCCCAGGCGCCGGACGACGCACCCGCCGTCCCGACCCGCTCGACGACGACGTAGTAGGAACCGGCGCCCTGGCAGGCGCGGTTGACCGGCGCGGTGGTCCTGGCGCCCCAGGCCGTGATGGGGTGCGGGCTGCGGGCCGCGCCGAAGGTGGCGTTCTCGTAGGAGCAGGAGTGGCCCTCGGCGCTCCGCACCGCGACCCTGATGCCCTCGGAGACGGTCAGCGTGCTGCCCTGGCGGGGGACGGCGGTGACGGAGACATAGGCGTTCGAGGAGTCGTCGAGGTCGAGGCGGTAGTACAGCTCGGCGGCCCGGGGGAGGGTGCCGCGGTAGGTCCCGCCGGGCGCGAGGAGCGGCGCGTCGGCGGTGCCGGGCGCCCCTTCGACGGACCGGGCGCCGGCGGCGAAGCCGTAGTCGTAGGACCCCGCGGCCCGCCGGGAAGCCCCCACCTGGACGGACCTCATGGCAACATCGGACCGCGTTGCCTCACCGGACGTCCCCGCACTCGCCGCGTGGGCGGGCGCCACCGCGAGTCCCGGCAGTCCGGGAACCCCGGCGACCGCCGCCAGGGCGCCCACCACGAGCCCCGTGAGCCCCGCGCGTGCCGTCCGTCCCCGTCCCATTGCGCGCCCCCGATACCGTCGTCCCGCGCCGTCCGCGAGGCCGTGGCCCATCCTGCCCCGCCGGGTGGGACGTCATCCGCGCAATGGACAGGACCGTCCGAAACGCTCGGCCTCGCCGGGGCAACCGGGCGCACGCCCGCGCTCCGCACCCGGGAACCCGCCCCCGAGGCCCCCAGCGCCTGCCCCTGCCCCTGCCCCTGCCCCTGCCCCTGGACAACACAAAACCCCGACCGCGGGGCGGCCGGGGTCTGCTCGGTATCGGTTCTCGTTCTTCAGGAACCCGTGGGCACGGAGTCGGTCGCCTCCGTCCACAGGTCCTGCTCGGCGCGATCCGCCTGGATCTGGCGGTACACGAGGAGCCCGCCGATGGCGGCCAGGGCGACCAGGAGAAGCTTCTTCACCGCGCGACCTCGTCTTTCTTTGACGTGAGGGGACCTCTGGCGCCCGACTATACACACCGACCGAGACCGATCAGTGACCTGCCGGGACCCCCCAACTGCCCGCCCCCGGAACGCAGTAGGCCGGGAACCGACCGTTCTGATCGGAGGGTGATCACACCCCCACGGACGGTGACTTTGCACCCTCTTCGCCGCTTTTCCGGCCTCTTGCCGCCAATCGGGTGGTGTTCATCAGAAGATCGACGCGCCACGAGCGTCGGTCCGCCGCTTCCGGGTCGCCGTACACATCATGAGGAAAGTACGCAAATCGCCCGACCCGAAAGTGAGGGGCCATGGCCCAGAACCAGGTCATGAAGCTGTGGACCGCGATCGTCACCGCCTTCCTTGCGCTGTGCACGACGCTCGGACTCATCACGACGACCGCCGCCGCGGCGGTACCGCCCACCGAGCAGCCGCGCAACAGCGCTCCCCGCACGACGACGGTCCCGGCACCGCCGCCCTGGTCCTCCTGGTCCACGGCGAAGTCGCTGCCCCCCACGATGAAACAGCGCATCAGGGCCGAGGCCCACGGCAACTCCCCCGGCTGCCGCCAGCGTCCGCTCGCCGAGACGGCAGCGGCCGAGCCCGACATCCAGGAGCAGTCGCCCCCGGACTGCGCACCGGCGCCGCTCCAGCGCTGACCCGCACGGAACGGGCCCCGGGTCCGCCCCCGCACCAGGCCCCCCGCACCAGGCCCCTCCGCCGCAGCAGCAGCAGCGCCATGAGCACCGCCCGTGACCCGCTGCGCCAGTCCAGCTCATCCCGCTCCACCCCGACGTCAGACCACTTCCGACGTCAAGGCGATCTTGCGTACACAACCGCCTGCGCGAAGACCCCCGGCCGCTCCGGCCGGGGGTCTTCGCCGTGAGAACGGCCGCGCCCCCGTCACGAGGACGCGGAGGGAAACACCCCTGCTCCCAGGGGACTTCGGCCCCCGACGTATGGCCGGCCGAGCCGAGACGAGAGACAAGCCGAGCCGAGCCGGAAGACCGGGTGCCACGAACCGCGGACTACGGACCACGGACTACGGCCTACGGACTACGGACTGCGAACCGCGCACAGGAGACCGTGGGCAGTGCACAGTGCGCAGTGGACCGCGAACGCAGAAGACCCCCAGCCTGTTCGGCTGGGGGTCTTGGTGCTGGTGGGGCTAACAGGATTTGAACCTGTGGCCTCATCCTCATCAGGTCGATCAGTGCGGGTGATCCTCGCGGTCACTCGCCAGGTTGAGAGCCTTCAGTTGTCCGCCCCGGTCCATCCTGATCCGCTCTCGTACATCGTTGTTGGTGTCAAGCGTTGGTGTCATCTCCCTCACCGCACTTGACAACTCACTCTCGCCCCTAGTCATCGGACTCCACGCGAGTGCTCTCGCGACGCTGCGCTCGATTCGCACGCCATGTAGACATCGCGCGGCGCAAGGACGCGACGGCAATGCCTGTGACGCCAGCACCCGTCACGTTGATGAGAAGGTCGTACAGGAAGCCCTGCATTGTTGCTCCATAGGCAGCTCTAAGCTACCCACCGGTGAGCGGGCTTCCGCGAGACGACTGGCTCCTGAAGGCCAATCTGAAAGTAACCCCGTCCTCGCACAGGGACCACGTTCAACTAAGTGGCGTAGATATCAGGGTAGCAGCGAGATGTCGAACTCGTCGTGACCTGCTTCACCCCATGCTTCGAGCAGTCGCCACCAGGCTTCGGCCTTGATCAGGGGAGAGCGTCGACACTTGGGGCAGATGAACGTGTAGGACTCCCGACTGACCATGGAGCTAGGCGCGGCGTTCCGCATTGGAGGGGCGAAGTGCTCAAGGGCGAAGCTCATCCCTCGCTCGCTCGGCAGCAGCCTTGCAGTTGTTAGACGTAGCCGTCGGTGCTGGCCTTTGTCCGTGCACACGATGGCTATGAAGATCCGCTGCTCGTCATCCTCCGGCACACCACAACCGTACGTTGACTCACGGCCGGTGATCTACGCCCTGGTTGCACGAACTGACCGCTGCCACACGCCTTTTCCCACCACTCACCCCAGCTCCCATCCCGTCCGCCGTCGACCCACACACCGTGGAGCGGGCGTGGTTCAGGGGCGTCAAGGTGGAGCGCGCCACTGTACGAACGACCTTGACGCCCCTGGGCCGCGTCTGCTCGGCTCTGCCTGGGTCGACGGTGGTCGGGATGGGAGCACCCCACGCGCACCCCTACGGGCCTGCGGTCGGCGACGGCGCCCCCTCCCACCCGGTGCCGGCCGATCCCCCGCCGGAGGCATCGTCTTGACCGTCGGATGAGTACGAGTGATCACCCATCACCCCGGGTCTTCACCTGGGCGCGCGTTGGCGCAGCCCGCCGGAGCGGGCCGAAGGCAGGAGCGGCGGCGGAGCGGAGCCAGGAGCGCGCCCGGCGGAGCGGAGCGCAGCCGGGGCTTGATGAGGTAGAGAAACCTGTAACAGCTCATGGCTGATCTGCGCCTGGGCAAAGGAAAGCCTCCGTGATGGCCTGGGAAGAACACAGCGACATCGAGGGGGCGGAGTGCAGCCGTTGTCGGAAGACTTGGCGCAGAACCGGCCGGGCGACGCGGTGCGACGTAAGATTCGTGAACTACAGCCGAACCCTGTATTGAGGCTGGTCGACTGGTATCGCCCACGCTCGGAGATCTTTCACTGGGCGTCCGGTCTGAGGGGCGAACAGATCACGGCCAAACGGCTCAAGAGACTCCGTGGCCATGGCTGGCTCACCCTTCATGCCGTCCAGTGGGTCACCGGTACCGACATCGATCATCTTGCCATCGGCCCGGCCGGCGTCTTCTCCATCAACTCCAAGCGGCATCCGGGCAAGACCGTCTGGTACGGCGATAGAGCTGTCACGGTGAATCGCGCCCCTACTCGCCATATCGCCGCCAGCCAATCAGAGGCTCGGCGAGTGGCCCGCGTGCTGACCACACACTGCGGGTTCGCTGTGTCGGTGCGTCCTGTGATCTCCGTTGTGCACGCGGCGAAACTCACCGTCAAGAGCGCCGATCCGCCGGTGCTGGTCGTGGAAGTCAACCACCTCGACCGAGTGCTGTCCGGGCTGAGCCCCGTCCTTTCGACCGATCAGGTGTCCCACATCTACGAAGTGGCACGCGACGCTCGAACCTGGTCCGGCTGATCAGGCGTCGAAGTCGTACTCCAGGACGTACGAGGCTGCGTCCAACGTCATCTCGTTGATCTCGACGGGACGCCCTTCCTCCGCAAAGGCTGTCCGGCAGATAAGGATGACCGGAGTGCCAGCGGACATGCTCAGCCGTGCCGCTTCGTCCTTCGACGGCATACGCGAGCGGATCTCCTCACGGAAGTGCACCGGCTTGTGCCCAAGTTCAGCAAGCCTGGCGTAAGTGCCACCTGGTCCAGTGTCCTCGTGGGTGATCGCAGATCCGGCAACCACCGACATGGGCAGATAGCTCGTGGCGAGCAGCACTGCCTTGTCATCCAGCACGAAACGCCGGCGCCTGACGCACACCGCGTCATCCTCGCTCAGATCCAGCACAGAACTGATGCGTTCTGGAGCCGCTTCCTCTGAAACGGTGAGCTGGTCGACGCTCAAGGCACGGTTCTCGATGTCTGCTGACCAGATCGACCGGCCGCTTCCCCACTGCTCCTGGGACAGCCTCTGAATGCCTCGACGGCGGAGCGGACGGAAGGCTCGGACGAAGACGCCCGCTCCCTTTCGGGCCTCCGCCACACCTTCGTCACGCAGCACGCTCAGTGCCTGCCGCGCAGTCATGCGGGCTACGCCGTGCGTGGCCATCAGCTCGTTCTCTCCGGGAAGCCGATCGCCGGGACCGTACTCGCCTGAGTGGACTGCGTCACGCAAGGCGTCCGCGATCCGCTGGTACTTCGGCCGACGGTCGTCGTCGCTGCCTTTCATTCCGGAACCCTCCTGTCATCTCTAGACAGCCTAACGAAGTTGTGTCGGCCACCCAATCAGAAGCGACCTCCAATTTGGATCAGCAACCTCTCTAGACATATCCCTTGACATCTCTAGAGATGAAGCTCAAGCTGTAGATATCTAGAGAGGTCACGAAGGGTGACCCGTCAGATCAAGGGATGTGCTCAATGCCGTCGTTCAAGATCGACCTTTCGAGCGCCGTGGTGTTCGTCGCGACCTCGCCGGAGCCGAAGATGGTCAACAAGAAGACCGGGGAGCGTGCCGTGGACCGGGAGACCGGCGCGAGCATGTCGACGGTGGGCCTGCTGGTCTCGGACGAGGGTGAGGGCAACCTCTACCAGGTGGCGGTCCCGGAGACGGGTGTCCCCGCGGGACTGACGCCGGGGACGCGGGTCGAGGTGGTCGGGCTGCGGGCGCGGGACTGGGAGAACGAGTTCAACGGCCAGAAGCGTCACGGGATCAGCTTCCGCGCGGCTGCGATTGCGCTGGGTTCCTGATCATGACCGACATCGATACGTGGCTGGAGCTGGGCGGCCTTGCCGCTGGTGCCGGTGGCCTCGGATACGCGAAGGCCCGTGCGCCGCGCGTGTACTGGTCGCTGGTGGGGCTGCCGGTCACGTGGGGGCGGTTCACCTGGACCTACCGGGACACGATGGAGGTCTGCGGGCTGACGGTCCAGCCGTCCGGGTTCCGTGCCTTCGTCCGTCGCAACGTGGTCCGTGCCGAGGTGCGGCCGGTGCCGCCGAAGGTTCGCCGGGTCCGTCCGACGCCGGTGGGTCTGCGGGTCACGCTCCGGCTCCCCGCCGGCCTGGAGCCCGCCGACGTCGCCGCGTCGTCCGAGCGCCTGCGCCACGCGTGGGGGGTCCGGTCGGTGAGGGTCATGGAGACCAAGCCCGGTCTCGTCGAGCTGCGGATGACCGGCTATGACGTTCTTCAGCGGGTGCGGCTGCCGCGTACGGCCCGACCTCGTGGTCTAGTGGTGCCGGTGGCGCTGCGGGAGGACGGCACGGTCTTCGAGCGGGACTACCGCAAGGTGCCCATGGCGCTGACGCTGGGGGCGACGCTGTCGGGGAAGTCGGTGTATCAGCGCAACCTCGTCAAGGGCCTCGCGCAGCTCCCGGTGGGGCTGGTCGGCATCGACTGCAAGCGCGGGGTCGAGCACGGCCGCTACGCCCCTCGGCTGTCCGCGCTGGCCACCGACCCGGAGTCGGCCGGCCGTCTCCTGGACGCGTTGGTCACGGAGATGGAGGAGCGGTTCGACCTCCTTGCCCTCTACGGCGTCTCGGATCTGTGGGAGCTGCCGGACGAGGTGCGGCCGGTGCCGCTGGTCGTCCTGGTCGACGAGGTGGCGGAACTGTTCCTGGTGACCTCGAAGAAGGATGAGGCGGCACGGGACCGCACGGTGATGCAGATGGTGCGGCTGGGTCAGATGGCCCGTGCGATCGGTATCTATCTGGAGGTCTGCGGGCAGCGCTTCGGCTCCGACCTCGGCCGTGGTGCGACCGCTCTGCGCGCGCAGCTCACGGGCCGGGTGGTCCACCGGGTCAACGACAAGCAGACCGCTGACATGGGTCTGGGTGACATCGCCCCGGACGCGGTGACCGCTGTGACGGCCATCGCTCCGGACCGGCCTGGTGTCGCGGTCGCCGGTGACACCTCCGGGGGCTGGTCCCGCATCCGTACCCCGCAGACCTCGCCGGCGGAAGCGGCGGCCGTGTGCCGGGAGTTCGCCCACCTCACGCCGGTACTGCCGTTCCTGGCGCCCTTTCGGCCCGTCGCTCAGCTCGCGCCGCCGATGCCGTCGGCCCCGCCGCTGCTCAAACCCCGCCCGGTCACCGAGTAACACCCCCTGCTCCACGGTCGGCGCGACCACTTCGCGCCCGGTCCCTACCCGAGCCATGCCGAAAACCGATCGGAGATCGCTCATGGCACGCAAGCCCAACAAGCCCCGGAACACGCCCTGTTCGCCCTGCGGCGGCACCGGTGAGGTCTCCCGCACGGTCCATGTCGGCCGCAAGCGGCGCTCGGTGGGCCAGCAGACCGGGATCTGCCTCAACCGCCTCGGCGCGGGCGAGATCCCCGCGACCGACTGAGCCCGCGAAGGGAGGTGAACGGCATGTCCCGCTCGATCCGCTTGGACGCCATACTCGTGCAGGCCGTGATCGCCGGTGCGCTGTCCTTCGCCCACCTGCATGACCTTGCCCTGGCGGCCGGTCAGACCGGCTGGAAGGCGTGGGCCTACCCGGTCTCCGTCGACCTGCTGATGGTCGCCGCCTGGCGTCGCCTCAGCGTCCAGCGCTCCCGGCTCGCCTGGTCCTGGTTCCTCGTCGCCCTGATCGCCTCGCTCGGGGCGAACATCGCCACCGCCGGACTCCTCGACCTCGACCACGTCCCCGCCTGGCTGCGCATCCTCGTCGCCGCCTGGCCCGCCCTCGCCTTCCTCGGCGGCAGCCTCCTCGCACACCAGACCACCAGCCACACCCCAGACCCGGAACCGGCGCAAGAGCCTGCCCCGGCGGTGGAAATCGACCGCCCGGCCACACCCGTGCCGACGCCTCACCCGACCCCGGAGATCAGCGAGCCGACCCCCGCCGCGCTCCCGAGCACGCCGGCCGCTGCGCCCGTGGTGCCTCCGGCGCTCGTCGACCACGCGCGCAAGCTCAGCGCCGACCACCGCGCCCGCACCGGCACGGACATGGACACCGCCACCCTGCGTGCCCGCCTCGGCATCACTGACGACCTGGCCGGTGCCATCGTCGCCCAACTCGCCTGACAGAAAAGGAGGTTCACCCCGTGCAGACGTTCACCACTCCGTCCGACTACCTCGACGCGGCCCGCGAGATGGCCGACACCGGCCGCCCCGCCCTGGCCCGCCTGCTGGCCGAGGAAGCGGCCGACCGCACCCCGGACCCGAAGGAGGCCGCCCGGATCCTGGCCGGCTTCCTCGGCCGCAGCCTCCGGAAGGAGAACTGACCGATGCGCCCGAACCGCTTCTACGACGTGATCCGCATCGGCCCCGTGCAGGTCGGCACCTACCACAACGGTCGGGGCCAGACCCGCCACACGGCGGCCTGCACCGCCCCGAAGTGCGGGTTCTCCACCGAGCACCGCGACCGCTCGGCCGCCGAACTCGCCGCCCGTACCCACCGCTGCAACGCCTGAAAGGAGGACCGACGCCATGCAGCTCCCCGAGGACCAGATCCGTGCCGGTCACATCCCCGCCGACCTCTACCACCGGCTCCCGCCCGGCACCGACCTGCACAAGGTCGTGATCGTCCAGCAGGCGCCCCGCTCCTACACGGGCCCGATCGTCCTCACGCTGGTCATCGCCGCCGGGTCCGTCGCGGTGCTGCTCGTCATCGCCTTCGTCGTCCACACCATCGCCGCCGCCGCAGTCTCCGTCCTGTCGGCCACCGGCGGACTCAGCTACACGATCAACCGCGCCACCAAGACCAGGAAGGACATCTGATGGGCATCTTCAGTTGCAAGAACGACGACAGCCCGGAGCCGGACACGCGGATGACCGAACTCGGCCGGGACTACGCCATCGCCCGCCGCCACCGCGACCGCGCGGCCATGAACCGCATCATGCGCGAGATCGGCACGGACAAGGACGTGACCGACCTGAGCGACTTCCGCGCCGGCCAGGAGTCCTACGACTCCATCCCGCCCATCCCGCGCCGCCGCAACCGGCGCAAGTAGTACCCGTCCGGGGCGGTTCTCTCGCCAAAGATTCCCCGCCCCGGACGGCCCACCTTCCTGATCCAACGGACCCGAAAGGGAAGCCTCATCATGCCCCGAAACGACTCCCGTCCGCGCACCTGCCGCGACTGCGACGGTCACGCCTCGGCCAAGGTCACCACCGGCCAGCGCGACCGCGACGGCTCCCGCCAGACCCTGACCGTCACCTGCCCCGTCTGCAAGGGCACCGGTACCAGCCGCCGCGTCACCCACCCCACGCACACGGGGCGGTGACCGCCATGGGCCTCCTGAACTGGGGATCGCCCCAGCACTTCGACCACGGCGGCGACTGCCCGTGCACGCAGTGCGGCAAGCCCACCCCGCTGCGCTCCCACACCGGTGAACCCGTCCACAAGGTGTGCGCCGAGGACTGGAACGACAACAACCCCGACGCCCCGCGCCACGAACAGGGTGGCTACGACCTGGGCACTCAGCGCTTCCATTCCG
>NZ_FMCI01000018.1 GCF_900091845.1 Streptomyces sp. SolWspMP-5a-2 | reverse complement strand
CGGGGCTGCTGGAGAGGGGCGCGGCGGCCGGGTCGGGCGACGGCTGCTCCTCCGCGGTGACGGCGGGGTGCCAGCCGTGCCGTCCGAGGGCGACGACCAGGGCGGTGACCATCCGCGGGTCGAACTGGGCGCCCGCGCAGCGCCTCAGCTCCTCCAGGGCGGCCGGAACGGGCCTGGCCCTGCGGTAGGAGCGGGTGGAGGTCATCGCGTCGAAGGCGTCGGCGACGGCGACCACCCGCGCGGACTCCGGGATCTGGGCGCCCAGCAGCCCGTAGGGGTAGCCGCTGCCGTCCAGGCGTTCGTGGTGGTGCAGGACGGCGGCGCGGGCCTCGCCGAGGAACGCGATGCCGCGCACCATCTCGTGGCCGTACTCGGGGTGCAGTTCGATGACCCGGCGCTCCTCGGGGGTGAGCGGGCCGTCCTTGCGCAGCAGCCGGGTGGGGACGCCGAGCTTGCCGACGTCGTGCAGGATGCCCGCGAACCGGAGCACCTCGACGCGGCTGTCGTCCATGCCCAGCTCGCGGGCGATCATCATGGACGCCTGGCCGACGCGTTCGCTGTGGCCGCGGGTGTAGCCGTCCTTGATGTCGACGGCCTGCACCAGGGCCCTGATGGTCGCCTGGTGGGCGGCGCGCTCGCGGTGGTACTGGGCGAACGCCCACCAGGACACGCACATCGGCAGCAGCACCAGCAGCGCGGCCACCGGGCCGTAGGGGCTGCGCCAGAGGACGGCCATCATCAGCCCGGCGAGGCCGTGCACGCCGATCGGGGCGAGGGAGCGCCCGAACAGGCCCCGCCAGGCGCGGCGGGCGGGGACGCGTTCGGCGAGGGCGCGGATGCCGCCGTCGAGGGCGGTCAGCACCAGGCAGAAGACGAGGACGGCGGCGCCGGAGGGGACGAGCGCGTACGGGAAGTCGGAGCCGACGACGGCGTCCCGGCCGCCGAGCGCCCAGTGGGTGCGGCTCGCGGCCCAGACGGCGACGACGAGCTGAGCGGCCCGCCAGAGCCTGCGCAGCCGGGGTGCGGGCCGCTCGGCGCGGGCGCGGCGGGTGAGCGGCAGGAGCAGCGCGCCGGGCACCGGGACGAGCGCGGCGGCGGGCGGCGGGAGCAGGAAGGCCCCGGCGAGCAGCACGGGGTAGAAGGTGCCGGCGGAGTGCCAGCGGGCAGCGGCCTGCTCGCAGCCCGCGTAGACGACGGCGAGCAGCAGCACGGCCCACGGCGGCGTGGCCAGGGAGGGGAGCGGGATCAGCGCGTACAGGGCGGCGAGAGTGACGCAGCCGATGTACGCGCGGGCTCCTGCCGGAACCGCCTCCATCACGCCCCTCCCCGGCCGCTCCTGCTCGGAGTGAGGAGCCTAGGGCGGCCTGGGGACGATGTGGGCTTATCACCCGTCGATTAGCACGTTCGGGTGACGGAGGGCCGGGTTCCGGGGGCTACGACTCCTGCGGGGTGGCGGTGACGTCGTGGTCGGGCACCGCCTGCCCGGAGCGGATCAGGTCGAGCCTGCCCAGTACCTTGGCGCGCAGGTCGGTGGGGACGTCGTCGTGTCCGCAGCACCGCTTGACCAGCTTCTTCACGGCCTCTTCGAGTCCGTACTTCTCCAGGCACGGCGAGCACTCCTGGAAGTGCTGCTTGAACTTGTCCCGGTCGATGTCCGGCATCTCGCTGTCGAGGAACTCGTAGAGGTGGTCGAGGACCTCACCGCAGTCCGTCTCGTGCGGCTCTCCGCAGCTCATGAGCCCGAACCTTTCGCTTCGTTCGACTCTCCGGCACCGGCCGGGACGAGCCCGCGCTCACGGGCGTAGTCCTCCAGCATGCCGCGCAGTTGGCGGCGGCCCCGGTGCAGCCGGGACATCACCGTTCCGATGGGTGTCCCCATGATGTCGGCGATCTCCTTGTAGGCAAAGCCCTCGACATCGGCGAGATACACGGCGATGCGGAACTCCTCGGGGATCGCCTGCAGCGCCGCCTTCACGTCGGAGTCGGGCAGGTGGTCGAGCGCCTGCGACTCGGCGGAGCGCAGACCGGTCGACATGTGCGACTCGGCGCGGGCGAGCTGCCAGTCCTCGATCTCCTCGGCCGCGGAGCGCTGGGGTTCGCGCTGCTTCTTGCGGTACGAGTTGATGAAGGTGTTGGTGAGGATGCGGTACAGCCACGCCTTGAGGTTGGTGCCCTCGCGGAACTGGTGGAAGGACGCGTACGCCTTGGCGTAGGTCTCCTGCACCAGGTCCTCGGCGTCGGCCGGGTTGCGCGTCATGCGCAGGGCGGCCGAGTACATCTGGTCGAGGAACGCGAGCGCGTCCCGTTCGAAGCGCGCGCTGCGCTCCGCGGTGCTCTCGGCGCCGGTGCCCTGGCCCTCGGGCTGCTCCGCCTGGCCGTCGTCGGTCCCTGCGTCGATCCCAGTGACCGGACCCACCTCCTCAAGATTCCGGGCGGAACCGAGACCGGTCCCACCAGATTCGGAGGATAGACGACGATCCGGTCCGCCCGCCGCCCGGACAGGCGTGGTCTTCGCCGCGTGCAGCACCGTCCACTCCAGGTCAGCGCTGCTGTGACGGCTCGGGCAGATGGTCGAACCCATGCGGCGGACTTCCTTCCGTGGACTCCGGGACGGTGGTGCCGGCGGATCGGCACGCAGTCCGCACAACAGCCGTCGCCCGCGCAACATTCCCGGGCGTCAGCCGAGTGACGCGGTCCACGCGACGACGGCGTCCGTGACGATCGCCACCGCCTCGTCCTGCCCCAGGGGCGCCCGCTTCGGCACCGCGAACCCGTGGTCGGCCCAGGGCACCTCGACGAGGTCGCGGTCGCCGGGCGGGAACTCGTCGGGCCGTCCGAACGGGTCGTTGCCGCCCTGGACGACGAGGGTGGGGAGCCCGGCGCCGAGGAGT
This sequence comes from Streptomyces sp. SolWspMP-5a-2, assembly GCF_900091845.1. Taxonomy (GTDB): domain Bacteria; phylum Actinomycetota; class Actinomycetes; order Streptomycetales; family Streptomycetaceae; genus Streptomyces; species Streptomyces doudnae. The sequence continues at coordinate 126 of NZ_FMCI01000018.1, read as the reverse complement.
TCGGCCGCGCGGGACTTCTCGGGCCTGCCCGGCGGGTGGAGCGGGAAGCTCAGCGCGAGGACGGCGCGCGCGCCGAGACCGGCGGCGGTGCGGCAGGCGACCCGCGCGCCCGCGCTGCGCCCGCCC
>NZ_FMCI01000047.1 GCF_900091845.1 Streptomyces sp. SolWspMP-5a-2 | reverse complement strand
TCCCCCGGCCGGTGCCGCCGGGGCGCCGGGGTCGGCGAAGGACTCGCCGGTCATCCCGGTCGGCGGCTGCTCCTCGGCGGCGGGCGCGGCCGGGTCGGCGCGGGTGGCGACGTAGTCGTGGGCGCCCCAGCCGAGCACGGCCTCGGCGAGCGCGACGCCGAGGCCCTCGTTGAAGCAGGAGAGCTGGCCCGCGGTGTGGTTGCAGTGCTTGCAGCGGGCGAGGTGGGCGGCGAGGTCGGGGTCGACCTTGACGGCGCCGCGCCGGTAGGTCACGTCGAGCATCCGCAGATAGCGGTGGCACTCCTGGTCGGAGGCGAGTTCGCGGTGGACCTGGAGGCACTCCTCGCGCAGCCGTTCGCGGCCCCGGCGCAGCTCCACCAGGGCGTCCCGCTCGGAGAGGCCGAGCAGCGCGGCCGGTGTCTCCAGCGGTTCGGACTCGACCTCGACGTGCCACAGCAGGCAGCGGGCGACCTGGGGCAGCCGCTGGAACGCCCCGGACAGCAGCCGCCGTCCGGCGGGCGGGAGCAGCCGGGCCGCGACCCGGTCGGCGTCCCCCGCGCCCGCCCGCAGGTCGGGGTGGAGCAGTTCGCGGCTGCGCTCGGTGTCCCATTCGGCGGCGATCCTGCGGACGGTGACGAGCAGTCGGGGCCGCCAGGCGGAGGAGGGGCCGGTGTCGCGTATGGACTCGCCGAAGAGGCGGGTGAAGGCGGCGGTGGTGAGCATGCCCGCGGCGCGCGGTCCCTCGGTGCAGAGCCGGGCGTAGGCGAACGCGGCCTCCCAGTGGCGGTCGAGGAGTTCACCGACCGGCTGCAACGCGGGTGTCGTCCCCGTCCACTTCTTCAGCTCGGCGCTGAGTTGTTCGTCCGTCACCTCGAAGCGGGGAGCGGACGTGGGGGAATTCGACAGGCCGGCGTCTTTCACGGCTGCATTCCTCTCAAGGGCATGCGGCATAAAGTCCATACCATCCGGTATGGGAATCCGATGTCGATGCGACGGGATCCTCTGTACTGGGTTCGGCATCCCGAACACTCCCTCGGCTCGGCCCTTTTGGGGCCGGGGGTGCGCCGGCAACGCCTCGCGCGCGCAGAAGGATTTCCTCGTTCCGCGCGCCGACAGCCCACACTTTTGCACAGGTCAACGAGGCGCAACAAGGGAAGCCCCGGTTTTGCGCGTGCCGCACGGAGGGCGGTTGTTCGACTCGTCGTCAATACCGTTTCCGCGGACCGCCCGGCATTATCGGCGGAACACCGGCGGCGCCTTTCGGCTGACTTTTGTCCAGTGTCGCCGTCAACCATTGGACAGCGCTTTCCCCGCACATCCGGACCGCCGGACCGGCCCGTCCCGTGCGGTCGCCAACCTTTGGACCGGCCGCCGCGCGGGAGACGGGCGGCCGGTGCGGGGCGCGCGGTTCAGTGACCGGAGACCGGGTGCGGGCCGTAGGGGCGCTCCAGCTCCGCCAACTCCTCCTCGTCGAGGGTGAGTTCCTCCGCGGCCAGCGCGTCCTCCAGATGCCCGGGGCGGGCCGCGCCGACGATCGGGGAGGTCACCGTCGGCTGGTGCAGCAGCCAGGCGAGCGCGATCCGCGCCCGGGGCTCCCCGCGCCGCTCCGCGATCCGGGTGACCGCCTCCACGACGGCGCGGTCGCTCTCCGGGTAGAGGCGGCTGCCGAAGGCGTCGGTGGCGCTGCGCTCGGTGACGGCGTCCCAGTCCCGGGTGAGCCGTCCGCGCGCCAGCGGGCTCCAGGGCAGGACGCCCACGCCCTGGTCGGCGCAGAGCGGCAGCATCTCGCGCTCCTCCTCGCGGTAGAGGAGGTTGTAGTGGTTCTGCATGGACACGAACCGCGTCCAGCCGTGCCGCTCGGCCGTGTACTGCATCTTGGAGAACTGCCACGCGGCCATCGAACTCGCCCCGATGTAGCGGGCCTTGCCCGCCTTCACCACGTCGTGCAGGGCCTCCATCGTCTCCTCGACCGGGGTGTGCGGGTCGAAGCGGTGGATCTGGTAGAGGTCGACGTGGTCGGTGCCGAGCCGGGTGAGGCTGCGGTCGATCTCGGTGAGGACGGCCTTGCGGGACAGGCCGCCGCCGTTGGGCCCCGGCCGGGTGCGGCCGTGCACCTTCGTCGCCAGGACGACCTCGTCGCGCCGGGCGAAGTCGCGCAGGGCACGGCCGACGATCTCCTCGCTGCTGCCGTCGGAGTACACGTTCGCGGTGTCGAGGACGTTGATCCCGGCCTCCAGCGCCTGCCGGATCAGCGGGCGCGAGGCGTCCTCGTCCAGGGTCCACTCGTGCGTGCCCCGGTCGGGGCTGCCGTAGGTCATGCACCCCAGGCTGATCCGGGAGACGTCCAGGCCCGTCGAACCGAGCTTCACGTACCGCATCGTCGCTGCTCCTGCCGTCGGGGGAAGATCCTCGGTGGAGCCTACGCCGTCGCGCCGCGCGCCGGGTCCGCGCGGGTCCCGGCACTTGACGCAGGGCCGGAACCGGCTGTTTGATCCCTGGACGTGCCGGCGCGGATCGCGCGGCACCCAGAGGTACGCCCAGCCGGTAGCGGACATGCTCCAAGTCCGGCCAAAGTCGCCAGGAACCCCCGTCACGCGGGTCCGAGGCGGGGACGTACCCGCGATTGATGGAGCGGAACATGCCCGCCAAGGGTGTATCCCGCGTCGGAGGTCTCGGGACGGCCGTGGGCGCTTGCCTGGCTCTCGTCCTCGGAGCGACCGGCTGCGGCCCTGTCCACGACTCGTCCGACCGCGCCCGTACCCCGGCGCCGTCGGCCTCCGACCGGCACGGCACGCCGGACTCCGGCTCCGCGGCGGAGGACGGCGCCCCGTCCTCCGCGGTCGGTTCGGCCACCGCCACGGCACGGAAGGCGGGCGCCACCCCGTCCGCCCCGCCGTCCACGAGCGGCGCGCGGAAGGCGTCAGGAAAGGTGCGGCTGCCGCCGCGGCACGCCGGGTTCGACTACCAGATCGGCGGGCCGTACACCCCGCCCGCCGGGGTCGGGATCGTCAGCCGGGACCGGTCCGCGTCCCCCGCGCCCGGCCTCTACAACATCTGCTACGTCAACGCCTTCCAGACGCAGCCGGGCGAGACCTCGTCGTGGCCGTCCGACCTGCTGCTGCGGGACGGGGACGGCGAGACCGTCGTCGACGAGGACTGGGACGAGCCGCTGCTCGACATCCGCACCCCGGCCAAGCGGCAGCGGATCGCGGCGCGCGTGAACAAGTGGATCGACGGCTGTGCGGACAAGGGCTACGACGCCGTCGAGCCGGACAACTACGACAGCTACACGCGCTCCTCCGACCTGCTGAGCGCGGACGACGCCGTCTCCTTCATCGCCCTGCTGTCCCGGCACGCGCACGCCCGGGGCCTGGCCATCGGGCAGAAGAACACGGCCGAGCTGACCGGACAGCGCAAGCGGGCCGGGCTCGACTTCGCGGTCGCCGAGGAGTGCGGCGCCTGGGACGAGTGCGGCACCTACGCGGACGCGTTCGACGACCGGGTCGTGGTGATCGAGTACACCGACGCCGGGCTGCGCAAGGCGCTCAAGGGCTACGGCGACCGGCTGAGCATCGTGCGCCGCGACGTCATGGTCTCGACGCCCGGCAGCGGCGACTACGTCCGCAAGGTCGGCTGAGCGCCGTGGCGGGCGGGATGTCCCGGCGCCGGGTGCTGCTCGGGGCCGCCGCGCTCGGAGCCGTGAGCGGCTGCGGGACGGGTGGTTCCGACGGGGTGGGAGCCGATGGGCGGGTGACCGTGGAGCTGTGGCACGGGCAGTCCGACACCGGCCGGAAGGCGATCCAGTCGCTGGTCGACGAGTTCAACCGCACCCACCCGTCGATCCGGGTGAACGCCGGGGGCGGCGGGGTGCTGGCCGACGCGATGCTGCAGAAGGTGACCGCCGCGCTCGCGGCCGGTTCCTACCCGGACATCGCGTACATCTTCGGCTCCGACCTGGCGAACGTGGCGCGCAGCCCGCGCGTGGTCGACCTGACGAAGGCGCTGCGCGAGGGTCCGACGCCGTGGAACGCGTACTGGCGGCCGGTACGGGAGGCGGTGACCGTCAACGGCCGGGTCAGGGCGGCGCCCGCGCTGCTGGACTCGCTGGCCGTGGTCTGCAACCGGACGCTGTTCCGCCGCGCCGGGGTGCCGCTGCCCGAGCCGGGCTGGACCTGGGACGACTTCACGGCCGTCGCGAAACGGCTGACCGACCCGGGCAAGGGTGTCTTCGGCACCGGCTGGCCCGGCACCGGCGACGAGGACACGGTGTGGCGGCTGTGGCCGATGCTCTGGGACCTCGGCGGCGAGGTCGTCGCCCCGGACGGCGCCCGCATCGGCTTCGCCGACCAGGGCGTCCAGGCGCTGGGCACGCTGGAGCGGCTGTCCCGCGACAGGAGCGTGTACGTCGATCCCAAGCCGGGCGGCGAGCAGATGTACCAGGTGTTCCTCAGCGACCGGATGGCGATGGTGCCGACCGGGCCCTGGCAGCTCCCGGACATCGCCGACGCCCGGGTCGACTACGCGGTGGTGCCGCTGCCGTCGTACAGCGGGCGGCCGGTGACGATCTCGGGTCCCGACACCTGGACGGTCTTCGACAACGGCTCGGCCCGCTCGCGGGCGGCCGTGGAGTTCGTGCGCTGGCTGACCCGTCCGGCCCAGGACGTGCGCTGGGACACCTCGGCGGGCAGCCTGCCGCTGACCACCACGGCCGCGGGCCTGCCCGAGTGGCGGCGGCACAGCGACCGCACTCCCGGGCTCGACGTGTTCACCGACGCCCTCACCACCGCCCGTGTCCGCCCCGTCCACGCCGCGTACCCGCAGATCTCGCAGGCGCTCGGCGAGGCGATCGTGTCCGTCCTGCTCGGTCAGGACTCCCCCGCCCGCGCGCTGCACAAGTGCGCGGAGAAGGCCGACGCGGCCCTGCGGATCCCCCGATGACTTCCCCGGTACGGGAGCCCGTCATGTCCACACTGCCTCGCGCCCTCACCCTCCCGCCCCGGCCCGCGACCACCCCGGCCGAGGCCCGCAGGGCCGCCCGCCGCCGGTCGCGCCGGGACCGGGCCACCGCCTGGGCGTTCATCACCCCCTCGGTGGTGGTGATCCTCGGCCTGAGCGTCGTCCCCGTCGTCTGGTCGCTGCTGCTGTCCTTCCGGGCGGACGACCTGGTGACGCCGGGCCGCTGGGTCGGCCTCGACAACTACCGCGCCCTGGTCCAGGACCCCAACTTCCGTACGGCGGTGGGCAACACCCTCCAGTACGCGGCCCTGTACGTGCCGCTCAGCCTGGTCGGCGGCCTCGCCCTGGCCCTCGCGCTCAACCGGCGCGTCCGCTTCGTCGGCCTCTACCGCACCCTGGTCTTCGTGCCGTTCGTGGTGTCGGCGACGGCGCAGGGCGTGCTGTTCTCCTTCATCCTCGACCCCGACTTCGGCGTCGCCAACGCGCTCCTGCACCATCTGGGCGTCTCCCGCCAGGGTTTCCTGTCCGACCCTGGGCAGGCCATGTTCCTGCTGGTGCTGATCTCGCTCTGGAGCGGCGTCGGGTTCTGCGTCGTCGTCTATCTGGCCGCCCTCCAGGACGTGCCGCCCGAACTCGTCGAGTCCGCCCGCCTGGACGGCGCGAACCTGCCCCAGGTGCTGCGACACGTGACCCTGCCCGCGCTCACCCCGGTCACGGTGTTCCTGCTGCTGTGGCAGCTGATCTCGGCGCTCCAGGTCTTCGACCTGATCTACGTGACGACGAAGGGCGGTCCGCTCGGCTCGACGACCGTCGTCGTCTACTTCGTCTGGCAGCAGGCGTTCCAGATGTTCACGGCCGGATACGGGGCCGCCGCCGCGTACGTCCTGGCGCTGGCGCTGCTGGTGACCGGTGGCGCGCTGCGGCTGGTGCGGGCCCGCCAGGGCCGTGTCGAAGGAGGGAACTCGTGAACGACCCGACGACCCCGCGCAGACCGTCCCTCGGCTGGCATCTGCTGCTGGCGCCGCTGGCGCTGGCGTTCGCGCTGCCGCTGGTGTGGCTGCTGCTCAGCTCCGTCATGTCGGACGCCGAGATCAACCGGTTCCCACCGGCCCTGTGGCCGGACGGCATCGACCTGAGCGGTTACCGGTACGTCATGGGCAACGCCCTGTTCCCGCGCTGGTTCGCCAACTCGCTGATCGTGGCGGTGGTTTCGGTCGCCTCCAACCTGCTCTTCGGGGCGCTCGGCGGCTACGCCTTCGCCCGGATGCGGTTCGGCGGCTCCCGGCTGCTGCTCGCCCTGATGCTGGCGACGATGGTGGTGCCGTTCCAGCTGACGATGATCCCCACGTTCCTGGTGATGAAGTGGCTCGGGCTCATCGACACGCTGGGCGCGCTGATCGTGCCGTCGCTGGTGACGCCGTTCGCGGTGTTCCTGTTCCGGCAGTTCTTCCTCTCGCTCCCCCGGGAGATCGAGGAGGCCGCCTGGATCGACGGGTGTTCACGGCTGCGGGTGCTGTTCTCGATCGTGCTGCCGCTGGCCAGACCGGCGCTCGCCACGGTCGCCGTCCTCACCTTCCTGACCGCGTGGAACGACCTGTCGTGGCCGCTGATCGCCATCAACCACGACACCATGTACACGCTGCAGTTGGGGCTGACGACCTTCCAGGGCCAGCACCACACCAAGTGGTCGGCGGTGATGGCCGGGAACGTGATCACCGTGCTGCCGGTGCTCGTGGCGTTCCTGCTGGCCCAGCGGACCTTCATCCAGTCTCTGACGTCCAGCGGAATCAAGGGGTGACCGGCGTGACCTACGACCTGGTGGTGATCGGGGACGTGAACCCCGACGTGGTGGTCGGTCCGGTGACCGGCCTCGCCTTCGGGCAGCGCGAGCAACTGGTGGACCACGGGCGGCTGGTGCTCGGCGGCTCCGCCGCGATCATGGCGTGCGGGGCGGCCCGGCTGGGGCTGCGGGTGGCGTTCGCCGGACGGGTCGGCGACGACCCGGCGGGCGCGTTCGTCCGCGGGGAGCTGGCGGACCGCGGTGTCGACGTCAGCCGTCTCACCGTCGATCCCGCGCTGCCCACCCCGCTGACGACGATCCTCACGACCGCCGACGGCGACCGCGCGATCCTCACCGCGCCCGGCTGCCTGACCGCGACCGGACCGGCGGACGTGCCGTCCGACCTGCTGGCCGCGACCCGGCACGTGCACGCGGCGTCGTTCTTCCTGATGCCGCGTCTGGCCGCCGGGCTGGCCGCGCTCTTCGACCGGGCCCGCGCACACGGCGCGACCACCTCGCTCGACACCAACGACGATCCCGCCGCCCGCTGGGACCGCGCCCTGCTCGACCCGGTCCTGAAGGCGACCGACGTGCTGCTGCCGAACGCGGCCGAGGCGCTCGCCCTCTCCGGCGACTCGCGGGTCACGGACGCGGCCGCGACCCTGGCCGGCCACGGGCCGACGGTGGTGGTGAAGGACGGCGCGCGCGGCGCCCTCGCCCGGCACGGCGACGAGACCCTCCGGGTGGCCGCCGTGCCGGTGGAACCGCTGGACGCGGTCGGCGCGGGGGACAGCTTCGACGCCGGGTTCGTCGCGGCACGGCTGCGCGGGCTCGGACTCCGCGCGTCACTGGCGATGGCCGCGGCCTGCGGCTCGCTCTCGACACGCGCTCACGGTGGTACGGCGGCCCAGCCGACGTGGGACGAGGCATGGGCCGTCACGGATCTGAAAGGAACTCGATGAAGATCGCCTTCGTGGGAGCGGGCAGCGTGGTGTTCACGCAGGGCCTGCTGGCGGACCTGTTCGCCTTCCCCGAACTCGGCAGCGCGCGGATCGCGTTGCACGACATCGACCCCGGGCGGCTCGCGACCGCCGAAGGCGCCGCACGGTTCATCGCGGAGCACCGGGGGGTGAAGCCGGAGATCACCACGCACCTGGACCGCAGGGCGGCCCTCGCGGACGCCGACTTCGTGATCAACATCGTCCAGGTCGGGATGGACGCGGCCACCAGGACCGACTTCGACGTCCCCGCCCGCTACGGGCTGCGCCAGACCATCGGCGACACCCTCGGCGTCGGCGGCATCTTCCGGGCGCTGCGCACCTTCCCCGTGCTGCGGGGCATCGCCGAGGACATGGCCGAACTCTGCCCGGACGCCCACCTGTTGAACTACACCAACCCGATGGCGATGAACGTGCTCTACCTGAGCCGGATCGCGCCGCGGCTGAAGGTGACCGGGCTCTGCCACTCGGTGTACTGGACGATGAACGACCTGGCCCGGCTGGTGGGCGTGCCGTTCGAGGAGGTCACCTATCTCGCGGCGGGCGTCAACCACCAGGCGTGGGTGCTGCGTTTCGAGCGCGCCGGGCAGGACCTGTACCCGCTGCTCGACGAGGTGATCGCGCGCGATCCCGGGCTGCTGCGCCGGGTCCGCGTCGACATGTACCGCAGGCTCGGCCACTACCCGACCGAGACGAGCGAGCACTCCTCGGAGTACGTGCCCTGGTACCTCTCCCACGAGGAGGAGATCGAGCGGCTGCGGCTGCCGGTGGGCGCCTATCTGGAGATCATCCAGGAGAACGCGGCGAGCTACGAGCAGACCCGTGAGGCGCTCGACGCGGGGCGCCCGCTGCCGGTCGAGGGCACCATGGAGTACGCCCCGCAGATCATCCACAGCGTGGCGACCGGGACGCCCCGCACGGTCTACGGCAACGTGCCCAACCGGGGCCTGATCGAGAACCTCCCGGCCGACGCGGCGGTCGAGGTGCCGTGCCTGGTCGACGGGACGGGGGTGCGGCCGACCCGGATCGGGGCGCTGCCCCCGCAGTGCGCCGCGCTCAACCGGGCGTACGTCTCGGTCACCGACCTGGTGGTCAGGGCGGCCACCGACGGCGACCCGCGGCACATCAGGCACGCGGCGATGGCCGACCCGGCGACGGCCGCCGCGCTGCCGGTGGAGCGGATCTGGGACCTGTGCGACGACCTCGTGCGGGCCCACGGGGACCTGCTCCAGCCGGAGTTGAGGGCCGTACTGGGGCACTGAACGACGGAGGGCGACCGGCTCAGAGCCGGTCGCCCTCCTCCAGTTCCACGCCGTGGACGGTGATCCGGTCGGTGCGTTCGGAGCCGCCGACCACGCGGATCCAGCTCTCGACGGTGAGTTCGGCGTCCCGCAGCTCGAACCGGAAGCCGCCGTACATGCCGGGGACCGGGAACCAGCAGACCGGGTGGTCGAGTTCGGTGAGCGGTTCGAGTTCCGGCAGCCGCAGGGCGTTCCAGGCGGGGATGTCGGAGCCCCGGCCGTCGTCCGCGCGGAACCGGATCAGGCGGTGCAGATGGCCCTGGAGCCGTGCCAGGTCGCCCGGCGGCAGCGGCTGTCCGATGCGGGGGCGCAGCAGGTCGGTGAGGTGGCCGTGGCCGCGCGCGGTGGCGAGGTCGAGGGCCCGGTGTCCGTCGCGGGTGCGGAAGGTGCGCCAGGCGCCGAGGTCGAGCAGGGCGCGCACGATCTCCTCGGACGCGCCGTGCCAGGCCGCCTGGTGGAAGGGGCTGAAGCCGCTCGCGCCCTCGATGCGGCCGAAGTTGACCCAGCCGCGCTCCCGGTCGAGGATGCCGAGGACGGTCTCCCAGTCCGCGTCACGGGCGGCGTCGGCGAGCCGGTCCCGCTCGGCCACCACCTTCTCCTTGTAGGTCGACCGACGGGTGACCCCGTCCCACTCCGCACTCCGTTCACCAGCCATGACGCCGAGTGTAGGGACCGGCGCGGAGGTCACTCCACCAGTTCGAACGCGCGCTCCCACCCGAACTCCGGCCGCGCGCCGTCCCCTTCGGGCACGCCGGACCAACGCGCGCCGAACCGCACGCCCATCCCGCGCAGCCGGGTCAGGCTGTCCCGGTAGGCCGGGTGGACGGCCAGCGCGTCGGCCACGCAGGGCAGTACGGCGACCGGGACGCCGAGCCCCGACGCCTCGCAGAGGGTGGCGACGGCGAGGGTGTCGGCGAGTCCGGCCGCCCACTTGTTGACGGTGTTGAAGGTGGCGGGCGCGGCGACGACGGCGTCCGGCGGCGGGAAGGGGCGCGGTTCGCCCGGGGTGCGCCAGGCGGAGCGGACGGGCCGCCCGGACAGCTCGCGGGCCGCGTCGACGTCGAAGAATCCGGCGGCGGCGACCGGGGTGGCGATGACGCCGACCTCCCAGCCCCGGCGCCGGGCCCCGGTGATCAGCTCGCCGACCCCGGCGGCGATCCCGGCGGCGCAGACGACGACGTACAGGAAGGGCTTCCCGTCGGGTGCGGTCATCCGGGAACCCTACTCAACGGGCCGCGCGGCACCGGGGGCGGGCCGGGCACCGGGGCCTTCCCCGCCGGACGGGGAGGCGCGCGGGCCCGGTGGTCCCCCGGTCCCGCCGTTCAGCCGTCGGTGACGGTGATGGCCCGCACCGGGCAGGCCCGCGCCGCCTCCCGCGCGAGCGGATCGTCCCCGGGGCGGACCGGCAGCAGCGCGCTGTACCCCTCGTCGTCCTGGGTGAAGACGTCCGGGGCGGTGAGGGCGCACTGGCCCGCGCCGATGCAGACGTCCGTGTCGATGTCGATGCGCATGACCGGAGCCTCTTACCAGGTCACGGGGAGTTCCAGCATCCCCTGGATCGTGTCGCCCGGTTTGCAGGGGATCTCCTCGGCCGGGACGGCGAGGCGCAGTCCCGGCAGCCGGGTGAAGAGGGTGCTCAGGGCGATCTCCAGCTCGGCCCTGGCGAGGTTCTGGCCCAGGCACTGGTGGATGCCGAAGCCGAACGCGACGTGGTGGCGGGCCGGACGGTGCCAGTCGAGGGCGTCGGGCTCGGGGTAGACGTCCTCGTCGCGGTTGATGACGGAGGGGGCGAACAGGACGCCGTCGCCCGCCCGGATGACGGACTCCCCGACCTGGATGTCCTCGGTGGCCCGGCGCATCAGGTTGTCCGCGATGGACAGCATCCGCATCAGCTCCTCGACGGCCCCCGGCAGCAGCGAGGGGTCGGCCTTCAGCTCGGCCAGCCGTCCCGGGTTCTGGAGCAGCGTGAAGGTGCCCAGCGAGATCATGTTGGCCGTCGTCTCGTGACCGGCGATCAGCAGAATGGTGGCGAAGGAGACGACCTCCGCGCGGCTCATCGCGCCGGTGCGGAGCCTGCCGTGGACGAGTTCGTCCAGCACGCCGTCGCCGGGCTCCTTCTCGCCGAGCTTCCTGGTGATCAGCTCGTCGAGGTAGGCGTCGAGGCGGGCCCGCGCGTCCAGCACGTCGGCGGTGGTCGGGCCGCGCAGCAGCCGCCGGGACTGCCCCTCGAAGAAGTCGTGGTCCTCGTAGGCCACGCCGAGCAGGGCGCAGATCACCGTGGAGGGCACGGGCAGCGCGAAGGCCGTCACCAGGTCGGCGGAGGTGCCCGCCCCGGTCATCGCGTCGATCCGCTCGTCGACGATCTCCTGGATCCGGGGGCGCAGTTCGGTGGCGCGGCGCAGGGTGAAGCGGGGGACCATCATGCGGCGCTGGGCGTGGTGGACCGGGTCGTCGACGCCGAGCAGCGCGATGGAGCGGTTGCGGACACCGGCGAGGCGTGCGGTGGTCGTCGGGAAGTCGGGGTGGGTGCGGTCGGTCGACAGGCGCCCGTCGGCGAGCAGTTCGCGGGCGAGCGCGTGTCCGGTGACCAGCCAGGCGGGCCGGCCGTCGTAGAGGCTGACCCGGGCCAGCGGCCGGTCGGCGCGCAGCGGGTCGTAGCCGGTGGGCGGCTGGTAGGGACAGGTCCGGTCCTGGGGGAAGGCGACGGGTCGGGTGTCCGTCATGGAAGACCTCGCAGACGGGAGGAGTGCCGCGTACGGATCTTCATTAGATGCCCGAGGCACCTAAGTCGCGACGGGAAGTTCGGCCAGATCGGTGGTCTCCGCCGAAGTGGCCGGAACGGGCGCTCCCCGGACACCGGACCCGCCGGATCACTCCGGGAGGTGATCGGGTGTGGGAGCGGGTAGCAGCGAGGTATGGATGAAACCCGCGCACACCGGCGTTGACGTCGGTGCACGCCAGTCACAGCACACAACGATGGGACGGATGCACATGCCTCTCGAGGGCGAGTACGAACCCAGCCCGCAGCAGTGGGTACGCGAGCAGGTGGAGCTGTACGAGAGCTCCGGCGGCACCCAGGGCACGACCCTCATGGACACCGGGTTGCCGGTCATCCTGCTGACCACGCGGGGCGCCAAGAGCGGCAAGATCCGCAAGACCCCCCTGATGCGGGTCGAGCACGACGGCGAGTACGCCGTGGTCGCCTCCCAGGGCGGGGCGCCCACCCACCCGGTCTGGTACCACAACATCAAGGCCGACCCGCACGTCGAGCTGCAGGACGGCCCGGTCAAGCAGGACCTGACGGCCCGCGAGGTCACCGGCGCGGAGAAGGACGCCTGGTGGGACCGGGCGGTCGCGGCGTACCCGCCGTACGCCGAGTACCAGCAGAAGACGGACCGCTCGATCCCGGTCTTCGTGCTGGAGCGGGCGGCCGGCTGACCGCACGCCCCGGCGGACGGTCCGTCCGGCCCGCCGGGGCACCGCGGCACCGGTCGCGGTGGACGCGGAACGGGGCCGGAAAACGGGGGTGCCCGGTCGCATGAACGCGTCGCGGTCGGGCACCCGTCCTTCAGGCCCCGCCGCGCTCCCCCGTCGCGGCGGGGCTCTCCGTCTCCTCCCGCGCGGCGCGGTCGGTGATGTCGAGGAAGATCTGGTCCGCCTCGTCGACGGTGTTGGCCAGCGACCGCTTGATCCGCACGGCGACCTCCTCGACCCGTTCGCTGTCCATCCCGGGCACCAGGTCGACCCGGGCCGCCACCAGGGCGCTGTCCAGACCGGTCTTCATCGTGAACAGCGCCTCGACGCTGTCGATCTCCGGCTGCGCGGACAGCAGCGCCCTGATCCGGCGGTCAGCCTCCGGATCGGCCGCCTCCCCGATGAGCTGGTCGCGGGCCTGGCTGCCCAGGTGGTACGCGACGAAGACGAGCAGCGCGCCGATCCCGAAGGACGCCGACGCCTCCCACACCACGTTCCCGGTGACCATGTGCAGCGCCATCCCCGCGGCGGCCAGCGTGACACCGAGGACCGCCGTGCCGTCCTCGGCGATCACCGTGCGCAGCGCCGGGTCCCGCAGGCCGCTCATGCCGCCCTGCTGCTTCGCCTGGTGCAGCGCCCGCAGCAGCGAGAGGCCCTCGGCGACGAACGCGACGCCCAGGACGGCCAGGCCGACGACATAGCCGTCGAACGTCTCGTCGGCGCCGTTGACCAGCGCCTCGTAGCCCTGGAAGAAGGAGAAGCAGCCGCCCATCACGAAGATGCCGACGGCCGCGAGGAGCGACCAGAAGAAGCGTTCCTTGCCGTAGCCGAAGGGGTGCCGCCGGTCGGCGGGGCGCCTGCTGCGGCGCAGGGCCGCCAGCAGGAACACCTCGTTCAGGCTGTCGGCGACCGAGTGCGCGGCCTCCGACATCAGCGCCGGGGACCCGGCGATCAGACCGCCGACGGCCTTGGCCACCGCGATGACGAGATTGGCGGCCAGCGCCACCAGTACGGTCACCCGGGTCCTGCGGTCCGCCTGCTTCCCGGAGTCCTGCGCCTCGTCCGCTTCCGTCCGTTCCATGCCCGCCGACTGCCCCTCTCCGACCGGCTCACACCCTTTGGCCTCCGGTGGGCATACGTGACACCGTCGGGCGGGAGGACCGGTCCGACGACGACAGGAGAACGACGTGGCCAGGAAGAAGAAAAAGCAGCTCAAGCTGCCGCTCGCGTACAAGCCGGTCGGCCTCGCGGTCGGCTGGGCCGGCGGCGCGCTCGCGGGTCTGGCGTTCCGCAGGACCTGGGAGGCGCTGCGGCACGAGGACGACGCCCCGGACCCGCTGGACCGGGACCGCGGCTGGGGCGAGATCCTGCTCGCCGCGGCGCTCCAGGGCGCCCTGTTCGCCGTCGCGAGCAGTGTGGCGTCCCGGGCCAGCGCGAAGGCGATCGAGCGCTCCACGGGGGTCTGGCCGACGGGCGACCGCACCTGAGGCCCCGGACACCGGACCCCGCCCGCACGGTCCCGGGGCTCCCCCGGGACCCGCGGGTCGGCGCCGCGTCCGGCCGAGCGGGCGGAGTGACGGGGCGTCACCGCCGGGCACGCGGTGGAGGTGACAAGGCAGCACCGCCGGACGCCCGGCCGAGGTGACGGGACGTCACCGCCGATCCGAGGCAACGACATGACGAGAGGTCACCGACAGGCGGGCGCGGGAGCTGACGAGGTGTCGGGAGTGACTGCGTAGGGGCGGGTGAACCCGGCGTGCCGCACGCCCGGGGCGCGGTTCCCCGGCGTCGGAATCCCGCGTCCCAAACCTGTACTCCCGTACGTCCAGGGCGAGTTGGCGGATTCCGTGTCCACGGGACCCGAACCCTTCACCGGATCCGCGAACATGCGGCCAGGACCGGGAAGGCGGGAGTGTACGCAGCTCAAGTGGGTTGAGCAGTAACGGACATCACGGCAGGGTCACGGTGTAGATCATTTACGATCTGGGCAGCCTCGTAGCGCTTTTCGATTCAACTTTCTGACCGGAAAGCTCTGTTCGAGCGAGCGGGCGGCCACCACGATCGCCCAGGTGCAGGATCCGGGGGGACCTGCGTCGCCGTCTCCCGGAAGGAAACACATGCCACAGGACGTCACGTTCGACCTGCCCTTCGACACTCCCGTCAGCGAGCACCTGGAGTACGCGCGCGCCCGCCACCTGCGCTGGATCTGGGACATGGGCCTGGTGCGCAGCACCGCCGGGTTCGAGGAGTACAAGTCCTGGGACCTGCCGCAGGCCGCCGCCCGCACCTACCCGCACGCATCGGCGGACGACATGGTCGTCCTGATGAACTGGTTCTCCCTGGCCTTCCTGTTCGACGATCAGTTCGACGCGGGCCAACCCGACCGCGCCGACCGGATAGCGGAGGTCGCGCGCGAGCTGATCGCCACCCCGCTGCGCCCGGCGGGCAGCAGGCCCCGGGTGGTCTGCCCCATCACGCTGGCCTGGGCCGAGGTCTGGAACAGTCTCTCCGCCGGCATGTCCCTGACCTGGCAGACCCGGTTCGCGGCCTCCTGGGGCCGGTTCCTGGTCGCCCACTGCGAGGAGGTCGACCTCGCGGCCCGCGGTCTCGCGGGCACCCTGGACCTGGAGGAGTACGCGCTGTTCAGGCGGCGCACGGTCGGCATCCACCACAGCATCGACGCGGGCGAGCGCAGCCGCGGCTTCGAGGTGCCCCCGCAGGCGATGGCGCATCCGCTGATGGAGCGGATGCGGGACCTCGCCGCCGACACCATCGGGTTCATGAACGACATCCACTCGTTCGAGCGCGAGCGGCGCCGGGGCGACGGCCACAACCTGATCGCCGTGCTGCACCGGGAGCGGGGCGGCAGCTGGCAGGAGGCGGCCCAGCAGGCGTACCGGATGACCACCGGGTGCCTGGAGGAGTACCTGGAGCTGCAAGCCGGGATCCCGCGGATGTGCGACGAGCTGCGGCTGGACGAGGACGAGCGGGCCCGGGTGCGGATGGGCGTGGAGGCCATCCAGCACTGGATCAACGGCAACTACGAGTGGGCCCTGGTCTCCGGCCGGTACGCGGCCGCCAAGGACGGGCCGGTGGCCACCGCCGAACTCGCCGGGCGGGGATCGGTCGACGACCTGCTGGCGGTGTGAGGTGACACCTGAGCCCGGCCGGATCGTGGCCGGCCGGGCTCAGGTGGATCGACAGCGCGCGGGAACCGCGGATCAGATGGCGAACTCGACCGGGAGGCTGTCCAGTCGGGACTCCCAGGTGGACGCCGTCGAGGACAGCTCCTCGGCCGGGACGGCCAGGCGCAGGCCCACCAGCCGGTGCAGCAGCACGTCCACGGCGACCTCGATGATGGACTGGCCGATGTTCTGCCCCGGGCACTCGTGCGGCCCGGCGCTGAACGCCAGGTGCGACTGGTTGCCCTGCACCGAGACGGTCGGGTCCGGACGGATCTCCGGGTCGACGTTGCCCGCGGTCAGGCCGAGCACCAGCAGGTCGCCCTCCTGGAGCTGATGGCCGCCCAGTTCCAGGTCGGCCGCGGCGAACCGGCCCGGCAGCACCGCGAGCGGCGGGGTGTCCCACATGGCCTGCTCCATCACGGCGGTGATGTTGAGCTGGCCGCTGACCAGCCCGGAGAGCCGCGCGGTGTCGGTGAGCACGAGCTGCAGCACCCGGGCCAGCAGGTTGCTCGTGGTGTTGTACCCGGCGATCAGCACCAGTCGCAGATGGCTGATCACCTCGTCCAGGTCGAGCCCGGCCGGATGGGCGAGCAGGGCGCTGGTGAAGTCGGAGCCCGGTTCGGCGCTCTTGCGCTCGGCCAGCTCCGTGAGGATCTCCATGATGCGCCCGTTGTGGACGAGCGCGTCCTCGCCGCCCTTGAGGACCTGGATGCTGGACTCGGCCAGCCGGCGGCCCTCCGCCGCCGGCAGTCCGAGGATGCGGGTGAGCACCAGCATCGGCAGGTACTCGGAGTACTCCGAGACCAGATCGGCGCGGCCCACGTCGGAGAACGAGCCGATCAGCTGGTTGGCGAAGAACGTGGCGTGCCGCCTGACCCCCCGGCTGGAGGCCGCCAGCAGCCCGTCGTTGACGGCGCCGCGCAGCCTGCGGTGCGCCTCGCCGTCCTGGGAGACGCAGTCGGGCCGCCACCCCAGCATCGGGATGAGCGGCGACGTCTCCTCGATCCGGCCCTCCTGCCAGTCCCGCCAGGTGCGCGCGTCCCGGCTGAACTGGCGGGGGTTGTCGAGCACCCGTCGGGCGTCGCGGTAGCCCAGCACCAGCCAGGCGGGCACGTCGCCCTCCAGCAGCACGGGCGCGACCGACCCGTGCTCCTTGCGCAGCCGCTCGTAGATACCGGCCTGGTCGGACTCGGTACCCGGCCCGAACAGCCGGGTGAGGTCCCCGGCGCCGTGGGCGACGGGGCAGCCTCCACCGGTCGCCGGATCGTTTAAGGGCTGTTCAGTCATCGAGTCTCCAGTGCCACGTCCGACCGTTCCTTCAGATGATGGATCAGTGCGACGAGCACATCACGACTGGAGGCCCGGTCGCGAGCGTCGCAGGCCACGATGGGGGTGTGCGGGGAGAGGTCCAGGGCGTCCCGGATCTCGTCGATGGGATGGTTGACGGAGTCCGGGAACACGTTCAGCGCGATGACGAAGGGGACGTCCAGGCGTTCCATCTCCTCGATCGCCCGGAAGCTGGAGGCCAGCCGCCGGGTGTCGACGAGCACGATCGCCCCGAGCGCGCCCTTGAACAGCCCGTTCCACAGGAACCAGAAGCGCTCCTGCCCGGGGGTGCCGAACAGGTAGAGCATCAGGCTCTCGTTGAGGCTGATCTTTCCGAAGTCGAGGCTGACCGTGGTCTGCGTCTTGTCGGCGACCCCGATCAGGTGGTCGACGTCGGCACTGGCCTGGGTGAGGGTCTCCTCGGTGGTCAGCGGCTTGATGTCGCTGACCGAGCGGACCATGGTGGTCTTTCCGGTACCGAAGCCGCCGGCGATCATCACCTTCACCGAGCGGGTGCCCCCGGCGGCCGGCCGGCCGGGATGGTCAAAGCCTTTGAAGTCCACTGAGTACCTCCTCAAGGAGCGCGAGGTCGGGCCCGCGACCGGCGTCGTGCGCCGGGATGGGGTCACGGGCTTCGACACGGCCTGCCTCGAGCAGATCGGCCAGCAGCACCGCGAGAATGTTGAAGGGCAATCCGAGGTGGGCGCCGAGTTCGGCCACCGACAACGGATCGCGGCAGCGCCGGAGGATCTCCTCGTGCTCGTGCTGCGTGCCCGTTACGGGGGCGGTCAGGGAGACGATGAGGGTCGCCACGTCGAGACTCGACGCGGAACCGCCCGGTCCGCTACGTCCTCCGGTGAGGACGTAGTAACGCTCGAGACCGGACGGGTCCGACGGCCGGCGGGGAGCACTCATCCAGAGTGCTCCTCCAGGCGCGGAGTGGTGCCGAGGAGCTCACCCATCCTGCGGGCCAGGTCCCTCATCTGGTGGCCGAGCAACCCTTGGTCGAGGCCCTCGCGGGCCAGCACGCCGAGGTACGTCTCCACGCCGGCGCGGACGACGAAGAGATGGCCTCCGTCGACCTCGATCATCGCCAGTCGCAGCTGCCCCGCGTACTTGGGGAACTGCTCGGCGACCGGCTGCGCGAGGGCCTGGAGTCCGGCGACGACGGCCGCGAACCGGTCGACGTCGTCGGGGTCCTCGGCCCCGAACGAGGTGATGGCCTTGCCGTCGCTGGATGCCACGAGGGCGAAGCGGATCTCCGGGATGCTCTCGACCAGGTCGCGGAGCGCCCAGCTCACGTCGGTTCCCTGTTGCGTCATGGGGACTAGTCGCTCTCTTCAGTGCGGTGCTCGGTGGACTGCCGGAGATCGAACGCCGGGTCCTCCTCGGTGGACTCGCGGCCGGCGGTGGCGAAGGCGGCCAGACCGGCGAAGGACGCGTCGGGCGGGACGGCGGCGACCCGGGCGGTCTCCTCCGTCCGCTCGACCGTCCGCTCCTGGTCCGGTTCGTTCCGTTTGCTGCGGCGCCTGGGCAGTCCGCCGGGGGTGGTGTCCACCGTCTCTTCGGTCTCGCTCGCGCCGGCCCTGACCGGGAGCACGGGCTCGGCCGTCTCCAGGACCGGGGCCGCCGCGGACGCCTGGACGGCCGGGGCCGCGGGGGCCGGGGTGGCCGTGGGGAGCTGGCTGAAGTACTTGTGCGGGACGACGATCACCACCGAGGTACCGAGCCAGGGCGAGTCCGCGAAGGTGACGCGGATGCCGTAGCGGCGGGCGAGCGCGCCGACGACCCGGAGGCCGATGGTCGCGTCCTCGGAGACCCCGCCGATGCCGGGTCCCGCCGCGGAGCCGGTGAGGGCGTCCTCGGCCTCGCGCTTCTTCTCCTCGCTCAGGCCCTTGCCGGAGTCCTGGATCTCGATGCCGACGCCGTTGGGGACCTCCTTGCCGGAGACGACCACGGGCTCGGTGGGCGGCGAGTAGCGGGCCGCGTTGTCGAGGAGGTGCGCGAAGATCAGCGTCAGGTGGTCCACGAGACCACCGTCCACACCGAGTTCGGGCAGCTGACGCACCTCGACGCGGTGGAAGTCCTTGATCCGGCCGATGCCGCCGCGGACCACGCTGAGCAGGCGCTGCGGCTCCTGCCACTGGCGTCCGGGCCGGTCCGAGCCGCCGAGCACGCCGATGCTCGCGGCGAGGCAGTCGGCGGGGCCGATCTCCTGGTCCAGCTCCATCAGCCCGCGGGCGACGGACGGCAGCCTGCCGTGCTCGCCCTGCATCTCGTGCAGGCGGCCACGGAGCTTGCTGGTCAGGACGTGGATGCGGTTGCCGATGCCGATCACGGCCTGTTCGGCGGAGGTGGAGCGGTTGAACTCCTCCTCGACTCCGATCAGGGCCGTCCTGAGCACCTTGCGCAGCTCGCCCTGGAGATCCGCGTCGATCTTCGCGGTCTGGTTGGCGGGCGGCAGCAGGTCGTCCACCGCGTCACCGGCGCGCAACCGCGCCAGCGCGTCGGGGAGTTGCTCGGTGGCCAGAGCGGCGACGGCGGAGTGCTGGCGGGTCAGCTGGTCCCGCCACACCTCCGCCTGGTCGGCGAGCTGGGCCTCGTAGGCCTTGACCTGCTCGGTGAGCCGGGCCTCGAAGGCCGCGGCCTGGTCGGCGAGCTGGGCCTCGTAGAGACCGGCCTGCTCACCGAGGCGTGCTTCCTGCGTGGCGCGTTCTGCGCTGAACTTCCTTTCCAGGCCCGTCACATGCTGCTGCCACTGCTGCGAGTGCTCGGCCTGTGAGGTGCGGAAAGAGCCTTCGGAGCGGCGCAACTGGGCGCGGGTGCGCAACAGCACCCTCACACAGACGGCGCTGGCGGCCGTCGCGGCGGCGCCCGCGACGGCGGCGGTTATTCGCTCCGAGCTCATGAACGTGGTGGCGACCGTCCCGCCTCCTAAGGCAAGCGGCATCAACCACCAGCTGTACCAGGCGACAGGAGGCCGCGCCGCCGGTGGCGGAGTGGCGAGTTCCATCTGCATCCTTCGAAGCAACACGATCGAACAAGGGGGGTGGAGATAGGGGATCGCACTCATGCGTACGCACCACGAGTCGACCAGAAGCGATCAGTAACTCGCAGTGCCGATGGGGAGCTTATCGGGTTCCAACCCTAAAGGATCAACCTCGGGCCATTGACGGACGTGAGGGTTCCGTCACGACACCACGTGAACAGACATGGACAACTGTCCAGCTATGATGGACACCTGTCCATGAAAGGAAGCGCTATGGAGACGGTCGCCGACGTACTGGTCGGGCTGGTGGCCCTGTTGCACGTCTACATCCTGGTGTTGGAGATGTTCCTCTGGGAGAAGGCACCGGGCCGCGGGCTGTCCGGCTTCGACCCGGAGATGGCGCGGGCCACCGCGCCGCTCGCCGCCAACCAGGGCCTCTACAACGGGTTCCTCGCGGCGGGCCTGGTCTGGGGCCTGATCGCCGCCGACCCGACCGGCTGGCGGGCCCAGGTCTTCTTCCTGAGCTGCGTGGTGGTCGCGGGCGTGTACGGCGGGATCACGGCCAACCGGCGCATCCTGCTCGCGCAGGCGCTGCCCGGCGCGGTCGCCCTGGCCGCCGTCCTCGCCGCCCGGTGACCCGGCCCGCCCCGGAGGACCCGCGGGCCGCCCGCACCCGGGCCCGGCTGCGGGCGGCCCTGTTCGAGGAGTGCGCCGAACACCCGCTGGGCGAGGTCGGGGTGGCGTCGCTGGTGCGCCGGGCCGGGGTCGGCCGGGCCACCTTCTACGTCCACTACGACGGGCTGGAGGCGCTGGCCGTGGACGCCTGCGCCGACGTCGTCCGGGAGGGCGTGGACGCCCTGCACTCCTGGACGGGACGGCCCGACCCGGTCCACGCGCCGCTCGCGCTCGTGGAGTTCTTCACCTCGCTCGCCCCGCACGCCGATCTGTACCGGGCGCTGCTCACCCCGGGCGGCGGCGGCCCGCTCGGCAAACTGCTCCACCACGATCTGCGGGCGTACAGCCTGCGCGAGCGGGAGCGGGCGGGCGCGGCCGACGCGCCCCTGGTCGCGACGGCGGTCGCGGCGACCTTCGCCGGGGTGCTGGCCGACTGGCTGCACGGCCTGCTCCCCGGCTCCCCCCGGGAGATCTCCGACCAGGTGTGGCAGTTGCTGGTGGCCCTGCACGCGAGCCGCTGAGCGGGTCGCCGGGGGCGGCGGAACGGGGGCCTGATGGTGCCTCGGGCGGCTCGGGTCGGGCCGGACGGGGACGGTGATCCGGTGGGTCAGCGGGACGCCGCCTGGAACGTGCGGCGGTACGCCTGCGGGGAGACCCCGATCGCCGCGTGCAGGTGCTGGCGGAGGGAGGCCCCGGTGGCGAAGCCGACCCGGCCCGCGATCTGGTCCACCGAGAGGTCGCTGGCCTCCAGCAGATGGCGGGCGCGCGCGAGCCGCTGCTGGATAAGCCAGCGGCCGGGGCTCATGCCGACCTCGTCGACGAAGCGGCGGGCGAAGGTGCGCAGGCTCATCCGGGCGTGCCGGGCCAGGTCGGCGAGGGTGAGCGGCTCGTCGAGGTGCTCCATCGCCCAGACCCGGGTCGCCGCGGTGCCGGCGGCGCCCTCCTGCGGCACGGGCAGTTCGATGTACTGCGCCTGACCGCCGTCCCGGAACGGCGGGACGACGCAGTACCGGGCCACCGTGTTGGCGAGTTCGCTGCCGTGGTCCTTGCGCACGAGGTGCAGGCAGACGTCGACGCCGGAGGCCGCGCCCGCCGAGGTGAGGATGCGGTCGTCGTCGACGAAGAGGACGTCCGGGTCCAGCTCGACCCGCGGGAACAGGGCCCGGAAGCGGTCCGCGAGGGACCAGTGGGTGGTCGCCCTGCGCCCGTCCAGGAGTCCGGCGGCGGCGAGCACGAACGCGCCGGTGCAGATGGACACGATCCGCGCCTGCGGACGGATCAGCGCGAGCGCCGCCGCCACCTCCGCGGACAGCTCGGCGCCCACCAGGGACGGGTCGACGGGCGGGATGACGACCGTGTCGGCGGTGGCGAGGATCTCCGGCCCGTGCTCGACGGTGACGGCGAAGTCGGCGTTGGTGCGGACCGGGCCGTCGCCGACCGCGCAGGTCAGCACCTCGTACCGGTCGGCGGCCATGCCCAGGATGCGGCTCGGGATGCCCAGTTCGAAGGGGTAGACACCGTCCAGGGCCAGCACCACGACCCGCTGGGGCCTTCTCGTCTCACGCATGGCACGATCTTATCGAATGATGGCCATCGTGCCATTTTCCTGCCGGGCGGGCCCCGGCAGGCTGGTCCACCATGAGCACTGTGAACACGATGCGAGCCATCAGCCAGGACGTCCTCGGCGGTCCCGAGGTCCTGAAGGAAGTCGAACTCCCCCGCCCGGAACCGCGCACCAACGAGGTGCTGGTGCGGGTGCGCGCGGCCGGGGTCAACCCGACCGACTGGAAGCACCGCGCCAACGGCGGCTTCCTGGGCGAACCGCCGTTCGTCCTCGGCTGGGACGTCTCCGGCGTGGTCGAGGCGGTCGGCGTCGGCGTCGCCCGCTTCCGGCCGGGCGACGAGGTGTTCGGCATGCTGTCCTACCCGTTCGGCCACGGCTCGCACGCCGAGTACGTGACCGCACCCGCCCGCGCCTTCGTCCACAAGCCCGCCGCGCTGGACCACACCGCGGCGGGCGCCCTGCCGCTGGTGTCCCTCACCGCCTGGCAGGCCCTGGTCGAGAACGCCGACCTGCGCCGGGGCCAGCGGGTCCTGATCCACGCGGCGGCGGGCGGGGTCGGCCACGTCGCCGTCCAGATCGCGAAGGCGCGCGGCGCCCATGTGATCGGTACGGCGAGCGCGGCCAAGCACGACTTCCTGCGGGAGATCGGCGTCGACGAGGCGGTGGACTACCGGGAGACCGACGTCACCGAGGCCGTCAAGGACGTCGACGTGGTGCTCGACCCGCTCGGCGGCGACACCTCGGTGCGCTCGCTGCGGGTGCTGCGGCCCGGCGGGACCCTGGTGTCGATCATCCCGGTCGGCTCGAACGCGCTGTACGAGGAGGCCGAGCGGCTCGGGGTGCGGGCGGTGCGGATGCTGGTGGACTCCTCGCAGAGCGGGATGCGGGCGATCGCGGAGCTGGCGGAGGCGGGCGACCTGCGCCCGGTCGTCGCCGGGACCTTCCCGCTGGCGGACGCGGCCGAGGCGCACCGGGCGGGCCAGACCGACCGGACGGCCGGGAAGCTGGTGCTGCTGGTCGACTGACGCCGTCGCGCGGCGCGGGGTGATCGGCCCCGCGCCGCGCCGAGGCACCGGCCCGGCGCGACGTCGTCCCGCGTCCCGCCGGTTCTCAACTCCCGGGGATCAGGACGGGTTTCACCACCCGGCCGCTCTCGCAGTCCCGTTCGGCCTCGTTGACGGCGGAGAGCGGGTAGGTGCGGATCAGTTCGTCGAAGGGGAAGCGTCCCGCCTGCCAGAGGGCGGTCAGCCGGGGGATCAGCAGACCGGGCACCGCGTCCCCCTCGCAGAGGTGCGCGAGGCCGCGCCCCCGGTCCAACGTCCCTGTCTCCAGGCGGAGTCCGGAGTGCAGACGGGCCACGAGGCCGAGCCTGCCGGTGGGGCGCAGGGAGCGCAGCGCGTCGTTGATCAGCGGGACGTCGGCGGTGGTGTCGAGCGCGTAGCGGGCGCCGCCGTCGGTCAGCCGCGCGACGCGTTCGGGGAGCCCGGACACGTCCGCGGCGAGCGGCAGCGCGCCGAACCGCTCGGCCAGGGCGAGGCGTCGGGGCTGCCGGTCGACCGCGACGGTCACCGCGCCGGCAGCGGTCGCCGCCATCACGGCCGCGAGCCCCACGGACCCGGCGCCCAGCACCAGGAGGGTGTCACCCGGCCCGGCGCGGAAGGAGTTGAGGACCGCGCCCGCGCCGGTGAGGAACCCGCAGCCGAGCGGGCCGAGGAGGGCGAGCGGCAGCGCCGGGTCGACCCGGACCGCGTTGCGGGCGGGGACCAGCGCGTACTCGGCGAACGCGGACTGGCCGAACCAGCGCGGTGCCAGCGGGGCACCGGTGGAGTCGGTGAAGCGCGCCGCGTGCCCGGTCCGTCCGCCGAACAGGTTGAGGGCGGCGAAGGAGTCGCAGTAGGCGGGGGCGGCGCCCAGACAGCCCCGGCAGCGTCCGCAGGAGTCGAAACTCAGCACGACGTGGTCGCCCGCGCGCAGACCGGTGTCCCCGCCACCGGTCGCCTCCACCACACCGGCCCCCTCGTGCCCGAGCACCGCGGGCAGCGGGGAGCGGCCCGCCGAGCGCCGGACCGCGAGGTCGGTCCGGCAGAGCCCGCAGCCCGCGATCCGGACCAGGACCTCGCCGTCGGCGGGCCCCGACGCGAGGGCCACCGGCTCGACGGTGAACGGGCCGTCGTACGCGCGCAGCACCGCCGCCGTGAACCTCATGCCGCCGCTCCCCCCGGGTCAGGTCGGGGGCGGTGGACGACGAACGGGCGGAGGTTGCCGTAGAACGCCCAGGGGCCGCCCGCGATCCCCACGCCGCTGTCCTTGACGCCGGTGAAGGGCTGGGCGAGGGAGAGTTCGGCGTGGTGGTTGATCCACACCGTGCCGCACTCCAGGCGCCCGGCCACCTCCTCCGCGCGGTCCAGGTCGGTCCCCCAGACCGAGCCGCCGAGGCCGAGGGAGGTGCCGTTGGCGGCCTCGACGGCGTCGTCGAGGCGGTCGTAGGGCAGCACCGGCAGCACCGGTCCGAACTGCTCCTCGGTCACCACCGGGGTGTCGGGCGGTACGTCGGCGAGGACCGTCGGGGCGAAGAAGTGCCCGGGGCCGGGCAGCCGGTGGCCGCCGCTCGCCGCTCGGGCGCCGGCCGCCAGCGCCCGCGCGGTGAGGTCGGCGATCCGGTCCCGCTGCGGGGCGTTGTTCAGCGGGCCGAGCCGGGTGGCCGGGTCCAGCCCGGAGCCGACCACGACGTCCTTCGCGCGGGCCGCGAGCGCCTCGACGACCTCGGAGCAGCGCCGGGCCGGGGCGTAGACGCGTTTGACCGCCATGCAGACCTGGCCGCAGTTGCGGAACGCGGCCCAGAACAGCCGGTCCGCGATCCGTTCGACGTCCACGTCCTCCAGGAGGATCGCCGCGTCGTTCCCGCCCAGTTCCAGGGTGACCCGGGCCAGCGAGGCGGCGGCGCCCGCGGCGACGGCCCGGCCGGTCGCGGGCGAGCCGGTGAACGTCACATGGCGGATGCCGGGGTGCGCGGCGAGCCGGGCGCCGAGGGGTTCGCGGCCGGTGACGACCGTCAGCACGTCCTCGGGGAGCGCGGCGGCCAGCACGGCGCCGAGCAGCCGGGTGGCGAGGGGGGTGTGGGGGGACGGCTTGAGCACCATGGTGTTCCCGGCCGCCAGGGCGGGCGCGAACTTGGCCGACGCGAGCTGGAGCGGGAAGTTCCAGGGCACGATCGCGGCGACCGGGCCGAGCGGGCGCCAGCTGATCTCGCCGCGCACGGGACGGCCGTCCTCGATCGTGCGGCTCTCGGGTGTCAGCCCGGCGAAGTAGCGCAGCCGGTCGGCCGTGCGGGCGACCTCCGCGTGGGACTCGGCGAGCGGTTTGCCCTGCTCACGGGTGAGCAGCGGGGCCAGTTCGTCCGCGGCGGCGGTCACCGCGTCGGCGGCCGCGCGCAGGGCGGCGGTACGGGCGGCGGGGTCGGCCCGCCAGCCGCGCCAGGCCGCGTGCGCGCGCTCCACGGCTCCGTCCAGCTCCCGCGGCCCCTGATCGACCGCCTCCCCGACCACCTCCCCGGTGGCCGGATCGACCACCGCGAACCGCCCCGGCCCGTCAGCCACCTGGCTCCCTCCGCCCACGACTCACCGACACCCTGACCTGATCCGGCCTGACCCGACCCCCGGCCGCTCCGGCATCTCCGCCCCGGCGGATCAGCCCGAGCGGCCCCGGAGCCCCTCCCCCGCGCACGGGCAGCACCCGGCCTCGACGCGCTCCCCGGGCACGGTCGGCACGTCGGCACACCCCCCGGCTTGCCGGTCGTACCGGAACCGGGCTCCCCCGGGCACCGGACCGCCCCCACGGTCCGGTGCCCCTCCCCCCGCAGGGCCGATGCCCCGGGACGGACGGCGTCGCGATGTCTCCGCGTCACCGGTCGCCCCGCGGCAGCGCCCCACGTCGAACCGGCCACCGGCGTCCCGGGGCCGCGACCGGCACGGTGGTGGCCCCCCGTCGGCCCGAGGCGGCGGGACCCGTCGGGGTGTCCCCGGTCAGCCCGCGGCGGCGACCGTCTCGTGGACGCGCGCGTGGCGGTCCATCTCCGCGCGGAACTGAGCCACCAGCGCCGGGACGATGCGGCCCGCGTCGCGGTCGCCGCCCTCGCAGACGGCGCCCCGCACGCCGACGATGTCCGTGCCCATGCGGGTCAGTTCGCCCAGGTCGCGGGCCTTGACGCTGCCCGCGAGGGCCGCCCGCAGCCCGTACGCGTGGGTGAGCCGCACGAACTCGGCGCAGACGTCGGGCGGGACGTGGTCGAACAGCCGGGTGCCGTCCTTGACCGCGGTGTCCAGCATCGCGGCGTCCGCGCCGGACCGGTGGGCGATGTCGGGCAGCGCGAGCGGGTTGACGCAGCCGATCCGGTGCGCGTCGGCGTATCCGGAGGCGACGACGAGCGCCTCGGGCCGGTGGTCCTTCACGGCCCGGACGACGGCACGCATCACCTCGACGGCCTGCTCCGGCGTCGTGCAGCCGTAGAGGCCGACCTTGATGTAGGTGGCACCGGAGACGGCCGCGCCCAGCGCCGCCTGCGCCACCGTGCCGGGCTTGTAGGGGACGTCGCCGACCGTGGCGGAGACGGGCTTGTCCGCCGGGACCGCGTCGCGGACGGCTCTGATGACCCAGGGGAAGTTCGCGCCGAGCGAGCCCTCGTCGGGCTTCTTCACGTCGACGATGTCGAGGTGCTCGGCGGCCCTGGCGCAGTCGAGGGCTTCCTCGACGCCGTCGGGAGAGATGAGAAGCAGCAAGGGGGCTCCTTCCCCGCGGCCCGACTGCCCGGGGGCAGGGGTGCGGAGTCGCCTGGATCACATGCGGTCGGCTCATCATCACGGCCCGCGGCGACCGTCTGGTAGGGCGTGCGGGGTCCGAAGGGGACGAGGCCCGTGCCCGCCCGCCCCGCAGTGCGCCGCCCGCGCCGGTGCGGGCGGCGCACTGCGGGGCGGGCCGC
>NZ_FMCI01000237.1 GCF_900091845.1 Streptomyces sp. SolWspMP-5a-2 | reverse complement strand
CGGACGGCGGCGGGACGGGACCGCCGTCCGGCGGGCGGGACGGGACCGGCTCCGGCCGGGGCGGTGTCGAGGCGCGGTGGACGCGGCTACGCAGGAGCGCCCGCGTCCGGTTCACGGGCGTCCGCGGGGATGGCGCCCGGCCGGAAGGCGGACGAGGATGGCGCTCCGCGCGGCGCACCACGTCCCCGCGCGGCCGCCGCCCGCCCCGCGCGGTACGGCGCCGATACCCGGGGACGCCCCCGGACGGCCGCTCGCCGAGGGAGACGTCGGATGGGTTCCCACGCAGTGCCGCGACAACGTCGGCGCCTGTTCCTGGCACCGGTGGGCCTGCTCCTGGTCGCCGCGTTCCTCGGCATCCCCCGGGCCGACGGGGCGCCCGCCTCGGCCGACGCCTGCCGGACGACCGCCGTACGCCTGCCCCACGGCGACTGCGGGCCCTTCTGGCAGGTGCTCGCCGAGGATTTCGACGGCGAACGGGTCCCGCTGGGCGCGTTCAGCGACTGCGACCACCACGTCGACACCTCCGCCGCGTACTGCGGCGGCCTCGGCGGCACCTTCCGGGACAACTGGTGGGCGTACCCCACGGGTTGGCTCGACACCGCCAACAGCCGAGGCCGCGCCGTGGCGGGCGTGTACCACCCGGAGGACACGGTGAGTGTGGGCCCCGCGGCCGACGGCGACGGCCGGATGACGATCCGCATGTGGCGCCCCGCGGACGGCGGACCCGTGCACTCCGCCGCGGTGGTACCGCGCGCGGTCATGCAGATGCGGTACGGCAAGTTCAGCGCCCGCATCAGGGTCACCCGGCTCGCGCCGGGCTACAAGTCCGCGTGGCTGCACTACGGCGGCGGCTGCGAGATGGACAACCCCGAGGGTGAGTGGACCGGTTCGCTGAACGCCTTCTCGCACCCCTGCGGCGGCGGCACCCAGGGTTCCTTCGACAGCGGCGACGACTGGACCCGCTGGCACACCGTCTCCACCGAGTGGACCCCGGGCAGCGTGCGGTTCTTCGTGGACGGCCGGGAGACCGGGCACGACACCCGGGGCGTCCCCGACATCCCGCTGTCCTGGGTGCTCCAGAACGAGAGCGCGCTGGAGGGCCCGGTCGCGGCCCCCGGCAGCAGCGCCCAGCTCGACGTCACCTGGGTGGCCGCCTACGCCTACGGGTGGAAGTGACGACCGGACAGCGGCCACCCGCGCCCACCCGTGCCACCCACGCCCACCCGTGCCACCCGCGTCAACCGCAGGCCCCTGCCCGCAGCCCGCGCCCCCAGCCCCGCAACCGCAGGCCCCTGCCCGCAGCCCGCG
>NZ_FMCI01000011.1 GCF_900091845.1 Streptomyces sp. SolWspMP-5a-2 | reverse complement strand
CCTCATCGTCGACCGCCAGGGTCTGCCCCTGTCGGTCGGCATCTCCGCCGCCAACCTTCATGACAGCCAGGCGCTCATCCCTCTGGTCCGCGGCATCCCACCCATTCGCTCCCGCCGCGGCCCGCGACGGCGGCGGCCCGGCAAGCTGCACGGAGACAAGGGCTACGACTACCGGCACCTGCGGCAATGGCTCGCTTCGCGCGGCATCCGGCACCGGCTCGCCCGCAGAGGCATCGAGTCGTCCCAGCGCTTGGGCCGCCACCGCTGGGTCGTGGAGCGGACCGTGTCATGGCTGTCCGGCTGCCGACGCCTCCACCGCCGCTACGAGCGCAAGCCGGAGCACTTCCTGGCCTTCACCGCCATCGCCGCGACCCTCATATGCCACCGCAGACTGACCAAGTGAAATGGCGTCTAAAAAGGGGGCGAGCACGCAGGTCCGAGCCCCGTGGACCGGGGCAAGCCGGGTTCCAAGATGCACATCTTGTCGGACGCGAACGGACTGCCACTGGTCGTCGGCGTCTCAGCCGGCAACACCCATGACAGTGAAGGGCTGAAGCCGATGGTCGAGGGCCACCAAACGAGACACGACCCCCACCGCGGGCGTCACTCCAAGCCCCAGCGCCTGCACGCGGACAAAGCCTACGACCCGCGCTGATCTGCGCAGATGGCTCCGATGGAAGCGCATCGGAGTGCGCATCGCCCGCAAAGGCATCGAGTCCAGCGAACGATTAGGACGTTGCCGCTGGGTCATCGAGCGCACCATGTCGTGGCTGTCCGGCTACCGCCGACTCAGCCCCCGCTATGAGCGAAACCCCCGCAATTATCTGGCCTTTCTCGGACTCGCCGCCGCCCTGTGCTGCTACAAGCGACTCATCCGCCTCACCACGTAGGACACGGTCTAAGAGCTCGTGCACGGTAGGTGGTGAGACGCCGGGTCCTTGATCGTTGATTATGGTTGTGTGGTGGGAGATGCGACCCGTGCAGTGATCATCAGCAACCGGCGGATCACGGGCTTGACGGCGGATGTGATTGCTGAACTCGTCACTGAGATCGGCCCGTTGTGGCACGAGCGCCACCAGGCCAGGCTCGCCTCCAGGCAGCGAAGGCGGGCCGTGGGCGCTGATGCAAAGCACAGGCTGGTGTTCGTCGATCGGCTGCTCCCCACCCCGGTTCATCTCCGTCACGGGACGACTCACGATGTGCTGGCCTGCTGGTTCGGCGTGGACCGCTCGACTATCACCCGGGCCATTGGCGAGGTAGGGCCCCTGCTCGCCGAGCGGGGGTTCACCGTCAGCCCGGATGTGCGGCTGCGAAGTCTGGCCGAAGCTCTACCACGAGTTCAACCAGACGTACGACTGGTGACTATGGGACAGATCGTCGCGCGGTGGGGTATGCAAGATGCGTACCCCACCATAATCAATTCAACGGAGCAGAGCGTGTATACATATTTTTCGGCCGCCGAAGCATCCGATGAGGGAAACATTTGGATACTGTACGCTGTTGCGATATTCGGAGTATTGCTAGGGGTTGCATTTATTTTCAATATCGCCAGGGCTGCCGACAGGTTCTACAATCTCGTATCGACTTACATGCCGCCAGGGAATGCCACCCCTAAAACTATCCGTTTCGTGGGCGGAGCCTGGATTGTGGTCAGTGTTTACATCCTGGTGTCTGGAATGGTTTCAGGGTTGCAATGAAAGGCAGTAGTCAGTAATTTAATTTCCTCTGCCTTGGCAGTTCTTGCGGGGGTTTTCTGGGGAGGTGGATCGGCCCGATAGGCGTATCGGGGATGAGAGTTGGGCGGGCTTAGATCATTTGCGTGTCGGGTCACCAGCTGGCTTGCAGCACACCATCGCTGTCTGGCAAGGCGGCATGGAGCCTCTTTCATCTTGAATAGTCGCAGCTCGTGAGGGTGTGGATGGCCTGAACGATGGTGCTGGAGCGGCGGGTGGAACATCTGGCTCGCCGGAGCAGTCGCCAGGACTTCAGTTGCGCGAAGGCGCGTTCCCCCGGGGGCTGTCAGCCGGGCTGGTCGCGGTTGAACTGCTGGTAGTGCTGCGGTTGTTTGCGGTGGGGGTAGTAGGGGGTGCGGGCTGCGGTCAGGTCATGGGTGCGGCCCGGGGTGGCGCGGGAGAACCATAACAGGGCGCCGTTCGGGGCAGCGATGACCTGCACATTCATGCCGTGCTGGCGGTGCTTCTGCGAGTAGTACTGCTCGTCCGCGCGGATCCGGCCGATGGGGATCAGGGTGCCGTCAACGATGACGTGGTCGCCCTCACCGAGGCCGGTGAGGGCTTCATGAAGGCCGGGTGCCCAGGAGGCCAGAACGCCCAAGACCTCGTCCACGTACCGCCAAGCGATGGCCTGCGATATCCCGAAACCGGCTCCGAGTTGTGCGAACGTCTCGTTCTTACGCAGATTGACCAGCGGCGGCAGTGCCTGCTGGAAGCAGCCGAGCTTGCGCCAGCGGGTGTTACGGGTCCGGCGTTGCTCGTACAGCAGCCAGGCGACATGCTCAACAAGCTCATGCGGGACGTCGAGCGTGGCACGATACAGAACCAACAGGGCCCCTTCGGTCGCCGGCGTGATGAGTGGAATCACCACGCCAACGACGAGGGGCCCTGCCTCGTCACCACCCCCGCCGACCAGCCCATTTCACCCTCCAGCACAGGATGAAAGAGGCTCAGTGTTGGGGCCCCTGAGCGTACGGCCGATAGGTAGCCAGGCGTCAGCGGCGGACGGTGAGGTGCAGCCTCACTAGCGGACGGGGTGATGCCATATCTGCCCAGCCAGGAATTCTCATCACCTGAATCATTTATACCGGAATCCCGTCCCACCATGCCCTCAACTCAGATTCCTGATGCCCCCAGGAAATTACGGCAAAATATTCGCCATCCGAATCAGTGAGAAAGCTGTCGTTTTCGAATGTCCAAACCAGAAATGATTGGTAAGTTGTTTCGTAGCAGTAAAGCCACCCAATGGTTATTCCTTGCCCGTTTGACCACTGCCGCTTGACGTTGAAGCCATCCCCTGGTAAGCAATTGGCATTCGGGCCCATGCTTCCCACCTTTTCAGTCTCATCGATTTCAAATTTAGCTAGGGCGTCACTGCTCTCGAAGCTAGCCACTTTTGCGGAGATTGAGGAGTACTTTGAATTTGCGACTTTGCAGTCCAGACTTACCTTGCTGTGTGCAATTGATGACGGGGAAGTGACGCAGTTGGTGAGGCCGCGCCCCACTCGTTGCGCCAGTAATTGCCCGTCCGGACCCAAGGTCTCCCCTTCCGTTGTTACTGATCTGGTCGGTGTCGGATTTGGATGTCCCGGCGAAGCGGCGCCGGGTACGATATTCCCGGGTATGGTCACGACCTTTTCGCTCGATGGAAAAAATACAGCCAAGATTGCGGCTAGGCCCACCAAGAGGCCACCGACAGCTGCCGCAATCGGTGCGAAGATCTTCCACTTCTGTTGATTGGGTGAACCGTTCGAGTCGTCGGCGCTCAATTCCACCTCATAGATCTGATGGCTGTAGTTTTCTTACTACCTTAGAATGAAGGCTGAGCAGGCCCTAGATGTTAATTGGCCAACGTTGTGCGATACGGAGTGTGATCTGCCGAGATTTTCACTTGATCAATTTTAGACGGTGGTAACTTTGGTGTACACCTTTGGCGTCGACGGGTGGTGGCTAAGACGCCATTTCACTTGGTCAATCTGCGGTGGCATATGAGGGTCGCGGCGATGGCGGTGAAGGCGAGGAAGTGTTCCGGCTTGCGTTCGTAGCGGCGGTGAAGGCGGCGGCAGCCGGAGAGCCAGGACACGGTCCGTTCCACGACCCAGCGGTGCCGGCCCAGACGTTGGGACGACTCGACGCCCTTACGAGCGAGGCGGTGCCGGATGCCGCGGGAAGCGAGCCATCGCCGCAGGTGGCGGTAGTCGTAGCCCTTGTCGCCGTGGAGCTTGCCGGGGCGGCGACGTCGCGGGCCGCGACGTGAGCGGATGGGTGGGATGCCGCGGACCAGTGGGATGAGGGCCTGGCTGTCGTGGAGGTTCGCGGCGGAGATGCCGACGGACAGGGGGCAGGCCACGACGGTCGACGATGAGA
>NZ_FMCI01000266.1 GCF_900091845.1 Streptomyces sp. SolWspMP-5a-2 | reverse complement strand
AGCGGCGCGGCCCGGTCCCGCAGATGGCCGCCGACCAGCGCGCGCAGGTCCCGCGCCGCCGGGCGCACCCGCTCCCGACCGCCGTCCGGGCCGCGCAGCGCGTACACGTCCCAGCGGCCCTCCTCCAGCACCGGATCGGGGCCGAGGACCGCGCGCCGGGCGCCGTCGTCCCCGGTCTCGGCGTCCAGGACGTGCGCGACCCGCTCCGGTTCGCCCTTCGGCGGGCGCAACCGCACCAGCAGCCGATCCGTGCCGGGCGGCAGCCCGAAGGTGATCCGGCCGTCCGTGTCCACCGCGCACCCCACCCGGGTCCGCGCCCCGGCGCTCACGACGCCGCCCCGCGCATCCGGCGCCGTACGGTCCCCGCGACGCTCAGCGCGGCGTCCCGGGCCGCGAAGCCGCGACCGGCGAACGCACCCCGCACCGAGGCCCGCCGGACGGCCGCCCGGCGGCCCGAGCGGCGCGCCGCGACCGCGTCCGCGAGCAGCCGCTCGGCCTGCTCGACCACCGGCCCCGGCGCGAACCGGCGCGCGTTGGCCAGCGCGGCCCGGCCGCTCCTGCCGCGCCGCTCGTCGTCCTGGACGAGTTCCAGCAGGGCCGCGCCGAGCGCCGCCCGGTCCCCGACCGGCACCAGGCGCCCGTCCACGCCGTCCTCGATGATCTCGCGCGGCCCGTGCGGGCAGTCGGTGCTCACCACCGGCAGGCCGCAGCGCATCGCCTCGACGATGGTCATGCCGAACGGCTCGAAGCTGGAGGCCGCGACCCCGATCGAGCCCTTGACCCACTCCGCCTCCATCGGGGTCGCCGGGCCCATCAGGAACACGTTGTTCCACAGCCGCAGGTCGGTGATGAGCCGCCGCAGCCGGTCGTGCTCCTCGCCCTTGCCGTAGATCCTCAACTGCCAGTCGGGGCGGGCGGCGGCGACCACCGCGAACGCCTCGACGAGCAGGTCGTAGCGCTTGACCGGGACCAGCCGCCCGGCCGCGACGACGACCTTCGCGGTGCCGTCGGCGGTCGGCAGCACGGGATCGGGCACGCTGTTGGGCAGCGCCTCGACCCGCACCCCGGGCAGCCGCATCTTGCGCCGGTAGGCCGCCGCGTCCGCCTCCGTCACCGTCGTCACCGTGTCGAGCCGCCCGTACGCCCGGCGCAGCGCGTGCCGCAGCCGGGGCGGGTGGTTGTCCAGGGTGAGGTGCTCCTGCCCGATCCGCGCGACCCGGCGCGGCGCCTGGAGCGCGAGGTGGACGTTGAGTCCCGGCCGGGTGCCGACGACGGCGTCCGCGCCCGTCCCGGCGAGGTGCTCCCCGATCCGCAGGTCGGTCAGCTCGCTGTACTGCCGGTAGCGGTACTCGGCGCGCGGGAACACCCGCGACGGACGGTGATGGCGCGGATCGTCCGCCTCCCGGCGCAGGTCCACCAGGGGCCGTAACGCGACCCGCGGGTCCAGCGTGAGGTTCGGCTCCTCCCGGTGGCGCAGCACCGACACGATCTCCACCTCGTGCCGCGCGGCCAGGGCCTGGGCCAGGTTGAAGGTGGTGGTGATCGTGCCTCCTATCCCGTACGCGTTGTGCAGCAGGAAAGAGATCTTCATGGTGCGCTAGACCGCCTCGACTCCGCCCGCGTTGCCGCGCGTTACCACTTCGTAGTGTGCGCCCCACCGGTCAGGACCCGCGACCGCAGCCCCGGCCGGCGTCGGCGCGGGGGCCGCGGGGCGACCGCTCAGCCGCCGTGCCCGGCCGGCTCGCCGAGGAAGTCGAGGAGCGCGGCGTTGACCTCGTCGGGCCGCTCCTGCTGGGTCCAGTGGCCGCAGCCCGCCAGCTTCAGGGGCGGTCGCCGCAGGTCGGGCAGCAGGTCGGGCAGCCGCGCGATGAGTTCGGGCGTGCCGGGGAACGCCGGGACGACGTCGCGGTCGCCGTACACGTACAGCGCGGGCCGGGAGACGACGGCGCCGTGCCAGGGCGCGGTCAGCTCCCAGTTCCGGTCGAGGTTGCGGTACCAGTTGAGGGCGCCGGTGAAGCCCCGGGAGAAGCTCTCGGTGAGCGCGTCGAGGTCGTCCTCGGTGCACCACGCGGGCAGCGTGCCGGGGTCGCGCATGGCGTCGATCCAGTTCTGCCCCGGCTCCACCAGCGGCTGCCTGCCGGAGCCCGCGCCGGGCGCGTCACCGGAGGCGGAGTACAGGAACTTCCGCAGGGCGGTGCGCGGATCGCGGCCGAACTCGGCGTCGGCGACCCCCGGCCGGGCGAAGTGGTTCCAGTAGAACCGGCCGCCGAACCGCTCCTCCATGGCGGCGAGCGGGGGCCGCGACCCGCGGAACGGCGGCGGCACGCTCAACCCGGCCACCCCCAGCACCAGATCGGGCCTGAGCAGCGCGGTGTGCCAGGCGACCGGCGCCCCCCAGTCGTGCCCGACGACGTACGCCCGCTTCTCGCCCAGCGCCCCGATCAGGCCCACCACATCGCCGACGAGGTGCAGGATGCTGTACGCGTCGACGTCCTCGGGGTGGTCGCTGCGTCCGTAGCCGCGCTGGTCGGGGGCGACCACCCGGAACCCCGCGGCGGCCAGCGGGCCGAACTGCCGCCGCCAGGAGTGCCAGGACTCGGGGAAGCCGTGCAGGAGCACCACCAGCGGCCCCTCGCCCTCCTCCGCGATGTGCAGCCGAATCCCGTTCACGTCGATCATCCGATGCGCAACCATGCGGCCGAGCCTACCCGCCGGTAGCCGCCGCGGGACGCCCCCGCCCGCCGGTCGCGACGCCCCCGCCTGAACGCGCAGTATCGCGTTCGCCGCCCATCGCGTACTATCGCGTTCTGTCCCGCCCTCGAACAGTCAACTGGCGCCGCTTGCAGCGCAGTTGCTCTGCCGTCCTGCCCAGGAGCCCTCCTTGCCCGCTCTGTTGAACTCCGTCCTCGACCTGCTGACGGTCCGGGGCACGGTCACCGCCGCCGAACCCGTCGCGACCCGGATGCGCCTGCTGCGGATCGAGGCCGACGCCCTCGCCGGGCTCGACGTCCGCCCCGGACAGCAGGTCAGGGTCCTGGTCGGCACGGGCATCACCCGCCGCACGTACTCGGTCTGGCGCTACGAACCCATCGGGGCCGTCGAGTTGTGCGTCCTGGACCACGAGGGTGCCGGGCCCGGGGCGAGGTGGGGCACCCGGGCCGAGGTCGGCGAACAGGTCCGCCTGGGCAAGCCCGAGGGGACGTTCACCCTCCGCCCGGACGCCGCTCACCACGTCTTCGTGGGCGAGGAGACCGCGTCCGTCGCCTTCGGCGCGATGCTGGCCGCGCTCCCCGAGGGGGCCCGGGTCTCCGGCTGCGTGGAGACCGCGGGCCCGGGGGACCGGCTGCCGCTCCGCCACGCCGACCGGCTCGACTGGGTCACCAGGGGCGCCGGCACGCTCCCCGACGCGGTCCGCGCCCTCGCTCCCGCGCCGGGCGGGATCGCCTACGTCGCGGGGGAGGCGAAGACGGTGCAGAAGGTGCGGCAGACGCTGGTGAAGGAGCTGGGCTGGGACCGCAGGTCCGTGCTCACCAAGCCGTTCTGGACACCGGGCAGGCGCGGCATGGAGTGACCGCCGGGTGCGCGGGAGCCGTCTCCGGCCGCGCCGGGGGCGGCCGGAGACGGGGGAGCGTCCCGCCGGGCCCTGTCCTGCTTAAGCGAAGATTAAACACGCCTTAAGGCTTCGCCATCTGTGGCCGCTTTCCCAACAGGCCGCAGTTCAGCGGCATATGAAAGATTCGCGTTCCGGTTGGCGGCAGCAACGAACGTGCGTATCGTCGGGGACCGGCGGCGGCCCGCACCGTCATCGTGAGAGCGCTCTCAAAAAGGCAGGGTGCCCGTGCGAGCGGAGCGAGCCGCCCGGAGCAGGACCTGAACGTCCCCCCACAGACAAGGTGTGTTCTCGCCATGACGCCCCGTCACCAGCGCAACCTGACCCGCCGCAAGATGATGTTCGCCCTCGGTGGCGCAGCCGTCGCGGTCCCCGCCGTCGCGGCCATCGCCCCCTACGCGCTCGCCGACCAGGGCGGCACCACCCGCGCGGCGGCCGACGCGCTCCCCGTGACCATCGTCAACAACAGCGGCTCGTTCGACAACGCCTCCGTCCACCTGTACGTCGTCGGCAACGTGGACGGCAAGCAGGTCCGCCTCACGCCCGACGGCACCGTCGCCCCCATCGCCGTCTCCGACAACGGCGCCGACGGCTTCACCGACTACGCCATCCCGCTCGCCGGGAGCGGCGAGACCAAGCTGTCCCTGCCGTACATGTCCGGCCGCATCTACGTGGCGCTCGGCGAGAAGCTGAAGCTCAAGGCCGTCACCGACGGCGCCGGAGCCGCCGCGCTCCAGTACCCGGCCGGATGGGTCGAGTCCGACCCCAACTACGGGGTGCTGCACGACTGCGCCGAGTTCACCCACAACGCGGCCGGCATGTTCTGCAACACCACCATGGTCGACATGTTCAGCGTGCCGCTCGCCATCCGGCTCACCGGCGACAAGGACCAGACCACCGGCACCCTGCGCTCCGGCGGTCGCGCCGCGGCCTTCGACGCCGTCCGCAAGATAGAGGACTTCGCCCCGCTGGTGGTCGACGACACCCGGATCATCGCGCCCGGACACGGCCTGGACGCCGGGCTGTTCGCCAAGGACTACTTCGCGCCCTACATCGACGAGGTCTGGTCCACGTACACCGGCAAGGACCTCACCGTCACCACCAACGCGGGCACCTTCACCGGCCGGGTCCGCGGCGAGCAGTTCACCTTCGACGGGCCCGCCTCGGTCTCCTTCGCCAAGCCCTCCACCCGGGACGTCCTGTTCTGCGACGGCAACCTCGCCGCGCCCAACGACGGCACCACCGGCCCCGTCGCCGCCGTCCTGGGCGCCGGGTTCAACCGCTCGACGCTGCTCAGCGACACCGCGCAGCCCGGCACCGACCCGGCCGCCTTCTACCAGGGCGAGCTGACCAACCACTACGCCAAGGCGATCCACGCGGCGACCGAGGACGGCAAGGCGTACGGCTTCGCCTTCGACGACGTCGCGGACTTCGCGTCCTACATCCAGGACACCGCCCCGACCGGCTTCACCCTCACCCTCTCCGCGATCTGATCCGCGAGGATCCCCGCGCCGGGACCCGTGAGGGGCCCCGCGCCGCCCGCTGAGCCGGGGCGGCGCGGGGCCCTCGCCGTGCGTGTGCAGGACGAGGACGGCCGGGAGACCCTCACCGCCCGCGGAACCGGGAGGGCGGCGACCCGAAGGTCCGGGTGAAGGCGGCGGTGAACGCGGCCGGAGAGGCGTAGCCGAGCCGCCCGGCCACCTCGGTCACCGTCCCCGACCGCAGCAGCGGCAGCGCCGCGAGGAGCCGCGCGCGGGACCGCCAGCCCGCCGGGCTCTCCCCCGTCTGCTCCCTGAACCGGCGGGTCAGCGCCCGCTCGCTCAGGGCCGCCTCCCGCGCCCAGCGCGCGTTGGTCACCGCCACGTCGGGCTCCGCCAGGTACGCCCGGCACAGCGCGGCGAACGCGGGGGAGGCGGGCATCCCGAGATGGAACGGCAGCGGGGTGAGCGCCGCGATCTCGTGCAGCAGCAGCGCCACCACCTGCCCGTCCCGCCCCGACAGGTCGTACTCCGGCTCGAACTCGACCGCCGCGAGCAGCAGTTCGCGCAGCAGCGGCGGCACGTCCACGACCGTGCAGACCCCCGGCCACCACGGCACCGCGTCCGGCTCGACGTACAGGCTCAGGGTGCTCACCCCGAGCATCCGCACCCGGTGCCGGGTCGCCGCCGGGATCAGCACGGCCCGCCGCGGCGGCACCGTCCACGTCCCCTCGGCCGTGTCGACGACCATCACCCCGGTCGCCCCGTGCAGGAACTGGGCCCGCCGGTGCTCGTGCCAGTCGAGGAGCAGGCCCGGCGGGTAGTCGGTGCCGATCGGCAGCACCGCCCGGGGCAGACGGTCGAGCCCGTCCAGCGCGACGTTCCTCACCCCGGCGACCCTACCGGCCCGCCCGGCCGGGACGCGAAAGAACGACGCCGACCTTCGCATGCGGGCCGCACCCGGCGGCTGGTGGACTGATCCGCGTGGATCTTCTCGCACTGCTCGGCATCGGCGTTCTCACCGGCCTCACCACGGTCGTCTTCGGCTTCGGCGGCGGCTTCGTCGCCGTCCCCGTCGTGCTGTGGACCGACCGCGCCCTCGGCCCGGACGCCCTGCGGGTGGCGACGGCCACCTCGGCGGCGGTGATGGTGGTGAACGCCGGGTTCGCCACCGCCGTCACCCCGCGCCCCGTGCTCGCCGCCCTGCGCGGCAGCCGCACCCTGATCGCGCTGCTGGCCGCGGGCGGGGCGCTCGGCGCGCTCGCCGCCCGGTACGCCCCGGCCGGACCGGTCCGCTGGGCGTTCGTCGCCTACGTCGCCCTCACCCTCGCCGACCTGCTGCTGCGCCCCGGCTTCCTGCGCCCCCACGCGCGAGCGGACGACGAGGCGGGCACCGGGCTCCCGGCCGTGCTCAGGGCGCCGATCGGCGCGGTCGCCGCCTTCCTCGGCGTCGGCGGCAGCGTCATGACGGTCCCCGCGATGCGGCGCGCGGGGCACACCATGCGGACGGCGACCGCCCTCGCCAACCCCCTCACCCTCGCCCTGGCGCTGCCCGCCGCCGCCGTCTCGCTGCTCGGCAGCGCCGGACCCGCCGGGGGGTCCCTGGCCGGGACGGTGGACCCGCGCGCCGCCGG
Organism: Streptomyces sp. SolWspMP-5a-2; assembly: GCF_900091845.1. GTDB lineage: Bacteria > Actinomycetota > Actinomycetes > Streptomycetales > Streptomycetaceae > Streptomyces > Streptomyces doudnae. Next base: position 51,144 of record NZ_FMCI01000266.1, on the reverse strand, counting down.
GGCGCTGCTGCTCGGCGCGCTGCCGGTGATCGCCGTGCTGCGCCGCCGTCCGCCGCGGATCGGCGACCGGGTCCACGCCTGGGCCTACGCGACGCTGCTCGCCGCCGCGATCGCCGCGATGCTCGTCCCCGGGACGGCGTGAACCCGGGGCCCGACTCCGGTCAGACCGGGGCGTGTTCGGCGGCCGCCGAGTGGTGCCTGCCGATCGGCAGCACCAGCGGCTTGCCGGACAGCGGGTCCTCGATGATCCGGCTCTCCATGCCGTACACGGCCCGCACGGTCTCCTCCGTCATCACCTGCGCCGGGGTGCCGGACGCGTGCAGGCGGCCGTCCGCGAGGGCCACCAGGCGGTCGGCGTAGCGCGCGGCCAGGTTCAGATCGTGCAGGACCATCACGATCGTCGTGCCGCGGTCGCGGTTCAGGTCGGTGAGGAGGTCGAGGACCTCGATCTGGTGGCTGATGTCGAGGAACGTCGTCGGCTCGTCCAGCAGCAGCAGATCGGTCCGCTGGGCGAGGGCCATCGCGATCCACACCCGCTGGCGCTGGCCGCCGGAGAGTTCGTCGACCGAGCGGTCCATCAGGTCGGTCGTCCGGGTCGCCTCCAGTGCCGCGGCCACCGCCGCGTCGTCCCGCTCCGACCAGCGGGAGAAGGCGCGTTGGTGCGGATGGCGGCCGCGGCCGACCAGATCGAGGACGGTGATGCCCTCCGGGGTGACCGGCGACTGCGGCAACAGGCCCAGCGTGCGGGCGAGTTCCTTGGCGGGCAGCCGGTGCACCTCCCGGCCGTCGAGCACGACCCGGCCCGAACGCGGCGCCAGCAGCCGGGACATCGACCGCAACAGGGTGGACTTCCCACAGGCGTTGGCCCCGACGATGACGGTGATCTCCCCGGCCGCGAGGGTCAGGTCCAGGCCCTCGATGACGGCACGGTCGCCGTAGCCGAGGGTGAGGTCCTCGGTGGCGAGGGTGTGCGACGCGGTCACAGTGAGCCTCCGGCCCGGTTGCTGCGGACGATCAGGTAGACGAGGTAGGGGGCGCCGAGGACGCCGGTGACGACGCCCACCGGGTAGCGGGTGTCGAAGGCGTACTGGCCGGTGAAGTCGGCGACCAGGACCAGCAGGGCGCCGACCAGACCCGCCGGGACCAGCAGGGAGACGCCGGTGCCGACCAGCCGGGCGGCGATCGGCCCGGAGAGGAAGGCGACGAAGGCGATCGGACCGGCCGCCGCCGTCGCGAACGCGATCAGTCCGACGGCCGCCACGATCACCGTGATCCGGGTGCGCTCGACCCGCACCCCGAGCGCGGAGGCGGTGTCGTCGCCGAGCTGGAGCGCGGTCAGGTCCCGGGCGCGGGCCAGCAGCACCGGGCCGAGCACCACCACCGCGCAGACGACGGGCACGGTCTCCCGCCAGGTCGCGCCGTTGAGGCTGCCGGTCAGCCAGCGCATCGCCTCCTGGAGGTCCCACTCGCCCGCCTGCGACAGGACGTAGGAGGTGACGCTGTCCAGCAGGGCGGAGATGCCGATGCCGATCAGGATCAGCCGGGTGCCCGCCACCCCGTCCCGGAAGGCCAGGGTGTACACCAGCAGCGCCACCCCTAGGGCGGCGGCGATGGCCAGCGCGGCCACCTCGGTCTCGCCGAGCGAGAGCGTCACGATGGCGAGGGCCGCCGCCGCGCTCGCCCCGGAGCTGATGCCGATGATGTCGGGGCTGGCCAGCGGGTTGCGCAGCATCGTCTGGAAGGTGACGCCCGCGACGCCGAAGCTGAACCCGGCGGCCAGCGCGAGGACCGCGCGCGGCAGCCGCAGCGTGCCGACGGTGAAGGACGCGCCCGGCACCTGCTCGCCCGTCATCACCCGCAGCACGTCACGGGCCGGGTAGTAGGTGTGCCCGGCCATCAGCGTGGTGGCGAACGCGGCGACGACGAGCACCGCCAGGGTCAGCACGATCAGGCGCCGCCGGTGGCCGCGGCGGACCCTCCCGCGGGTGACCGCCCGCTGGACGGAGGGGCCGGTGACGGCGGGGGCGCTCACAGCGATCTGACCTTCTGTCGGCGGACGATGTGGATGAAGAAGGGGGCGCCGATCAGCGCGGTCACGATGCCCACGGCGATCTCCGAGGGGCGGGCCACGACCCGGCCGACGACGTCGGCGGCGGTCAGCAGCGTGGCCCCGGTCAGCGCGGAGAACGGCAGCAGCCAGCGGTGGTCGACGCCGACCAGCAGGCGGCAGGCGTGCGGGACGACCAGCCCGACGAAGCCGATCGGACCGGCGACGGCGGTCGACGCGCCGCACAGCACGACCGCGCCGAGCGCCGCGGCCCCCCGGACCAGCGCCACCCGCTCACCGAGCCCGGCGGCCAGTTCGTCGCCCAGGGCCAGCGAGTTGAGCGCGCGGCCGGAGGCCAGGCAGATCACGGCGCCCACGGCGAGGAACGGCAGGACCGTGCCGAGCTGCCGGTAGGAGGCGCCGCCGACCCCGCCGATCTGCCAGAGCCGGAAGGTGTCGGAGATGTCGTTGCGGGGCAGGACGACGGCGCTCACCAGGGAGGCGATCGCGGCGGAGGTGGCGGCGCCGGAGAGGGCGAGCTTCAGCGGCGTCGCGCCGCCGCGGCCGAGCGAGCCGACGCTGTAGACGAATCCGGCGGTCAGCGCGGCGCCCAGCATGGCCACCCAGATGTAGCCGGACGCAGAGGCGAGCCCGAGGTAGGCGACCGCGGTGACCACGGCGAGCGAGGCGCCCATGTTGACGCCGAGGATGCCGGGGTCGGCCAGCGGATTGCGGGTCACGCCCTGCATGACCGCGCCCGCGAGACCGAGCGCGGCGCCCACGGTCACCGCGAGCAGGGTGCGCGGCACCCGCTTGGTGACGGCGGCCTCCTCCAGAGAGCCGTCCGCGCCGCCGAGCGCCGACCAGACGTCGGACCAGGCGACGTCCCGGGAGCCGAACGCCAGGGACGCGGTCGCCACGAGCAGCAGCACGGCCAGCACCACGAGGAGCCAGCCGACGCGCACGCGCGCCGGGCGCCGCACGATGACGGCGTCCGGCGTGCGCGAGGGGGTGTCGGTGAGCGTCACGTGACCTTGTCCGCGGCCTTGGCGAGCGCTGCCACGTAGTCGTCGAGCACGTACGGGATCGACAGCGGCGTCGGGTTGGCGGCGGTGGCCAGCGGGGTGCTGCCGGGCAGCAGGTAGATCGACCCCTGCTTCACCGCGGAGAGCTTCGAGGTGAGCGGGTCGCTCTTGAGCGCCTTGAGCAGCTCGCCCTTGTCGTCGCCGTAGCCGGTGATGATGTCGACGTCGTCGAAGTCGTCGATGCGCTCGGCGCTCTTGGTGAGGACGAACTTCTCCGTCGACTTCGACGGCTCCGAGACGCTGGCCGGGATCTTCATGCCGAGGTCGGTGAAGAACTGGGTGCGGGTGTCGTGGGTCGTGTAGTAGCCGACCTGGCTGACGTCCTTGGAGGAGACGTGCGTCATGAACATCGCCGTCTTCCCCTTGAGCTGGGGGTACTTGGCGACGGTCGTGGAGATCTCGCCCTCCAGCTTGCCGATCAGCTTGTCGCCCTCGGCGGAGAGGCCGATGGCCTTGCTGTTGGTGCGGATGATGTCGCGCCACGGCGTCGCCCACGCGGCGTCCGGGTACGCCACCACGGGCGCGATCTCGCTGAGCGTCGTGTAGTCCTGCTTGGTCAGCCCGGAGTAGGCGGCGAGGATGACGTCGGGCCGGGTGTCGGCCACGGCCTCGAAGTCGATGCCGTCGGTCTCGTCGAAGAGCACCGGCGTCTTCGCGCCCAGCTCCTTCAGCCGGTCCTCGACCCACGGCAGCACACCGTTGTCGTCGTCGTCACCGAAGTTGGCCTTGGCCATGCCGACCGGGACGACCCCGAGGGCCAGCGGGACCTCGTCATTGGCCCAGTTGACCGTGGCCACGCGCTGGGGCTTGGCGGGGATGACGGTGGTGCCGAGCGCGTGCTTGATCGTCACCGGGAACTGGTCGGCCCCGGCGGAACTGCCGGCGCTCGCGGTGGACTTGCTGCCGGTGTCGTCGGACTGGCCGCCGCAGGCCGTCAGTCCGAGCAGGAGCGCGGCGGCCGTGGCGAGCACGCGCAGGCGAGGGGTTCTCATGGACCCGTATTCCACTTTCGGTTCGGGGGTGTCCGGCTCGCGGGTCCACAGGGCGGATCGCTGGGCGTGGGAGGGGGACACCGGAGGTGCGGAGAGCAACTTAGGTAAGCCTTGCCTGCGTAGCTTAAGGAGCGTGGCGGTCCGCATCAATCGAGCCTTTTCGACAGCCCGTGTAGCGATCGGGACAGCCGGGCCCGCCGGACGCCCCTCCGGGACGGCCGAGTGCCGATCCGGGACGGCCGGCGCCGATCCGGGATGGCTGGACGCCGATCCGGGACGGCCGGGCGCCGATCCGCGTCGGCCGGGTGCCGACGGGCCCGGAATGCGTCGCGCCCCGGTGGGCCCGGACCGTACCGGGTGTCAGCGGGCCCGGAACATGCCGGGCGTCATGCCGGTGGTCCGCCGGAAGGCCGCGCCGAACGCGCTCGCCGAGCGGTAGCCCACCACGTCCGCCACCACGTCGACCTCGAACCCCTGGGCCAGCAGCCGCACCGCGTGCTGGGCGCGCACCGCGGCCACCCAGCGGGCGAAGCTGGTGCCGGTCTCCGCCTGGAACGCGCGGGTCACCGTGCGCGGGCTGCGGCCGAGCGCCGCCGCCCAGCCGGTCAGCGTCCGCTGGTCGCCCGGGTCGGCGCGGACCGCCTCGACGATCGGGCGCAGCAGCTCCGAGGTGGGCAGATGCACGAGCAGCGCCCGGGGCGAGGGCCGCACCACGTCGAGGACCATCGCCTCGGTCACCGCCCGCGAACCGTCCGTCAGGCCCGGCTCGCCGAGCCGCTCCAGGAGCAGCCGCAGCAGCGGGGTGATCTCCACGCTCACCGGGGTGCCGGGCAGCGCGGAGGTGGTGCCGTAGCGGAAGAAGTGGGCGCGGAAGCTGGTGCCGGCCACCGCGGAGGCGGAGTGCAGCTGCCCGGCGGGCATCCACAGACCGAGCGTCGGTGTGATGCACCAGACGTCGGAGCCCACCACGGCGGTGGAGGCGCCGTGTTCGTTCCAGAGCAGCTCGTGCCACGGGTGCGAGTGCTCGTTCCAGCGCGTGTCGCGGGCCACGACCTCCTCGTAGCCCTTGATGACGAACGGCACGTCGACCTCGCCCGCGGCGAGCGAGGGCAGGTTCCGGGTGGCGGCGGAGGCGGCCTTGCGCGCGCTCCGCGCGGTGGGCTGGGGCACGCGCATCCGCTCAGGCTAACCGGGCCAGGAGGGGCGTCCGGCGGCGCGGGCGGCCGCTGATCCTTCCGCGCGATCCCTTGACACCGTTCGTCACTGGCTCAACACTCCGATCCGGGAGAGCGCTCTCCCGGAGTGTTCCCCGGCAACGGCCGGTCCGCTCCGCCGAGTTCGCCGACCCGCCCCCCACCGTCTCCCCTCGACGTGTTCAGGAGGTCTCCATGCCAGGGAGATCGAAGATCCTCTCAGGAACGCTGATCACCGGAGCGCTGCTGCTGACCTCGCTCGGACTGAGCGGCGTCGCCATGAGCGCCGCGACCCCGCGCGCGGACGCGGCTCTGAGCGCTCCCGCCGCCGCCCACTCCGGCCACCGCATGGCCGCCTCCACCCGGACGTCCGCCGAGGACGCGGACGGCGACGGCTACATCCCCGCCGCCACCCGGGTCGACGGCGCCGCCGCGCCCGCCGCGGACCCGCCGCACCGCTACTTCCACGAGTTCCAGGCCAACTGCGCGGTCAGCCACACCCGGCCGGACGATCCGATCGTCTACCCGGGCCAGGCCGGCAAGTCCCACGACCACACCTTCATGGGCAACACCACCACCGCCGCGGCCAGCACCACCGCCTCGCTGTCGGCGGGCACCACCACCTGCAAGGCGCCGGGCGACAAGTCCGGCTACTGGATGCCCACCATGCTCAAGGGCGACAAGCCGGTGCTGCCGGTCGGGCCGCAGACCATCTACTACAAGGCGGGCGTCACCGACTACACCAGCGTGCGGCCCTTCCCGAAGGGGCTCAGGTACGTGGTGGGCAGCCCGACCCAGACCGCGCAGGAGTTCCGCGCCCACCCCGGGTTCGTCGAGGGCTGGGAGTGCGGCGACAGCTTCTTCAACGTCGAGTTCCCGGCCAACTGCCCGAGCCGCGCCGACGTGCAGGTCAACATCCGCATGCAGGCGCCCAGTTGCTGGGACGGCGTCAACCTCGACTCGCCTGACCACAAGAGCCACATGGCCTACACGGTCGTCAAGCCCGGCACGAACGACAACATGTGCCCGGCCGACCACCCGGTCGCGCTGCCGATGATCGAGTTCAAGATGGCGTTCCCGGTCAACGGCGACCTCTCCCAGGTGAAGCTGTCCAGCGGGCCGAGCTGGTCGTTCCACTACGACTTCTTCAACGCCTGGGACGACGCCACCCTCAAGGCCCTCGTCGACCACTGCATCGTCGGCGGCCTCCAGTGCGACGCGCGCGGCTACGACCAGACGCACCCCGAGGCGGGCGCGGCCCTCAACGAGAAGTACGAACTGCCCTGACCCGTACCGGGCCCGGCCGGGCACGCCCCCGCCCCGGCCGGGCCCCCTCCCCCCACCGGAGACAGACCATGATCCGACCCCGCACGCCCGCCCGCCGCATCGCGGCACCCCTCACCGCGTGCCTCCTCGCGGCCGGTGCCCTCACCCTCCCCGCCCAGCAGGCGCACGCCGCGGGCAGCGTCGTCAAGGTGACCGGCTCCCAGGGCAACTGGCAGCTCACCGTGGACGGCAGCCCCTACCAGATCAAGGGCCTCACGTGGGGGCCGTCCGTCGCCGACGCCGACCGCTACCTGCCCGACGTGCGCTCGATGGGCGTCAACACCATCCGCACCTGGGGCACCGACGCGAGCAGCAAGCCGCTGCTCGACTCGGCCGCCGCGCACGGCATCAAGGTCATCGCCGGGTTCTGGCTCCAGCCGGGCGGCGGCCCCGGCAGCGGCGGCTGCGTCAACTACCTGACGGACACCGCCTACAAGAACCAGATGCTCGACGAGTTCCCCAAGTGGGTGCGCGCCTACAAGGACAACCCGGGCGTCCTGATGTGGAACGTGGGCAACGAGTCCGTGCTCGGCCTCCAGAACTGCTACGGCGGCGACGAGCTGGAGCGCCAGCGCGACGCGTACACCACGTTCGTCAACGACGTCGCGAAGAAGATCCACGGCATCGACCCCGACCACCCGGTCACCTCCACCGACGCGTGGACCGGGGCCTGGCCCTACTACCGGCGCAACGCCCCCGACCTCGACCTGTACGCCGTCAACTCCTACAACGCGGTCTGCGACATCAAGTCCACCTGGCAGCAGGGCGGTTACACCAAGCCGTACATCGTCACCGAGACCGGCCCGGCGGGGGAGTGGGAGGTACCCGACGACGCCAACGGCGTCCCGGCCGAACCCCGCGACCAGGACAAGGCGGCCGGCTACACCCGGGCGTGGAACTGCGTCACCGGCCACCGCGGGGTCGCCCTCGGCGCGACGATGTTCCACTACGGCACCGAGTACGACTTCGGCGGCATCTGGTTCAACCTGCTGCCCGCGGGCGAACGGCGCCTGTCCTACTACGCGGTGAAGAAGGCGTACGGCGCCGACACCTCCCGCGACAACACCCCGCCGGTCATCACCGACCTGAGCGTCGAGGGCGACGCCGCCCGGGTCCCGGCCGGCCGCGACCTCACCCTCGCCGTGCGGGCCACCGACCCGGACGGCGACCCGGTCTCCTACGAGGTCCTCGCCAACAGCAACTACGTCGACCAGAGCAAGCAGCTCGTCACGCTGCCCGCCACCGACCTCGGCGGCGGACGCCTGCGGGTCACCGCCCCGGGCCGCCCCGGCGTCTGGAAGATCTACGTCAAGGCGCACGACGGCAAGGGCAACGTCGGTGTCGAGACCCGCTCGATCCGGGTCGTGCCGCCCGCCGTCGGCGGCACCAACGTCGCCCTCGGCAAGCCCGCGACGGCGTCCTCCTGGCAGACCGGCGGCGGCGACTGCCCGTGCACCCCGGCGGGCGCCGTCGACGGCGACCAGAACACCCGGTGGGCCAGCGACTGGAGCGATCCGCAGTGGCTGCGGGTCGACCTCGGCGCCCGCACCTCGTTCCGGCACGTCCAACTGGTCTGGGAGACCTCCTACGCGAAGGCGTACAGCGTCCAGACGAGCGACGACGGGCAGAACTGGCAGACCGTCCGCGCGGTGACCGACGGGGACGGCGGTGTCGACGACCTCGACGTCACCGGAACCGGCAGCTACGTACGGATCCTGGGCACCCAGCGCGGCACCGGATGGGGCTACTCCCTCTACGAGTTCGGCGTCTACAACTGAGGACGAGCGGGAGAGGACGGCGGGCGTGGCGACGACCGACGACGAACGCGAACGGCTGCTGGACAAGCTCACGCCCGAGGCCCGCGCGGCGCTGCTCACCGGGGCGAGCACCTGGCGCACCCGGGCCGAACCGGCGATCGGGCTGCGGGAGGTGGTGATGTCGGACGGCCCGGCGGGAGTGCGCGGCGAGTCGTGGGACGAGCGGGACACCTCGGCGCTGCTGCCGTCGCCCTCCGCGCTCGCCGCCACCTGGGACGAGGACCTGGTCGCCGAACTCGGCGGGCTGCTCGCCGCCGAGGCCCGCCGCAAGGGCGTCGACGTGCTCCTCGCCCCCGCCCTCAACCTGCACCGCAGCCCGCTCGCCGGGCGCCACTTCGAGTGCTTCTCGGAGGACCCGCTGCTCACCGGCCGGATCGGCGCCGCGCTGATCCGGGGCGTCCAGGCGCACGGGATCGCGGCCACCGCCAAGCACTACGTGGCCAACGACTCCGAGACCGACCGGCTCACCGTGGACGTGCGGGTCGGCGCGCGCGCCCTGCGGGAGGTCTACCTCGCCCCCTTCGAGGCCGCGGTCGCCGCCGGGGTCCGGGTGGTCATGGCCGCCTACAACGGCGTCAACGGCGCCTCCATGGCGGCGAGTCCACTGCTCACCGAGCCGCTGAAGGGGGAGTGGGGCTTCACCGGTGTCGTGGTGTCCGACTGGGGCGCGGTCACCAGCACGGCGGACACCGCGCGGGCCGGACTCGACCTCGTCATGCCGGGGCCCTCCGAGGTCTGGGGCGCCGCCCTGGCGCGGGCGGTGGCGGCGGGGGAGGTGCCGCCGGAGGCCGTCGACGACAAGGTGCGCCGCCTGCTCCGGCTCGCCGGGTGGACCGGCGCCCTCGGCCCGCGCCCCACCACCACCGCACTCCAACACCGTTCTGACGAGGGAGAGTTGCTGCGCAGAGCGGCCGCCGCCGGGGCGGTCCTGCTCGCCGACCGGGGCCTGCTGCCCCTCGACCCCGACCGGCTCGGCACCGTCGCGGTGATCGGCGCCCACGCCGCCGCCACCCGCACCGCGGGCGGCGGCAGTTCGGCGGTCTTCCCGCACGAGGAGGTCTCCGTCCTCGACGGGCTGCGGGCCGCCCTCGCCGGACGGGCCCGGATCGTGCACGCCCCCGGCCCCGCCCCGGCCGGACCCCCACCGCCGCTCGCCCCCGGCCTGTGCGCCGACCCGCGCACCGGCGCACCCGGCCTCCTGCTGCGCGTCCTGGACCCCTCGGGAGCCGAACTCCACGCCGAACACCGGCTGTCCGGACGGCAGTTGGAGCCGCCGTGCGGACCGGACGCGCACACCGTGGAGATCAGCGCCCTGCTGCGGCCGACCGTCACGGGGGAGTGGACCCTCGGAATCGGCGGGTTCGGCCGCCTGACCCTCGTGCTCGACGGGCGCACCCTCCTCGACGAGGACGCCCCGCGGCACACCGACGACCCCGCCGTCGTCCACGTCAACCCGCCCGTGCGCACCGTCACCGCCCGCCTCGAAGCCGACCGCCCCGCCCTCCTGGTCACCCGCAGGACCCTCGCGCCGGACACCGGCCGCGCCGTCGTCGTCACCGCCGCGCCGCCCGCCGACGACCCCGCCGCGGCGATCCGGGAGGCCGCCCGCGCCGCGGCCCGCGCCGACGCGGCCGTGGTCGTCGTCGGCACCACCGCGCACGACGAGTCCGAGGGCGCCGACCGCACCTGCCTCGCCCTCGGCCCCCAGCAGGACGCCCTGGTCCGCGCGGTGGCCGCCGCCAACCCGCGCACGGCCGCCGTCGTCAACAGCGGGGGACCGGTCGAACTGCCCTGGCGCGACGACGTCGCGGCCGTGCTGCTCGCCTGGTTCCCCGGCCAGCAGGGCGGGGCGGGCGTCGCGGACGTCCTCGTCGGACGCCACGAACCCGGCGGGCGGCTGCCCACCACCTGGCCGGCCGCCCTCACCGACGCCCCCGTCACCGACACCGTCCCCCGCGACGGCCGCCTCCGCTACGACGAGGGACTCCACGTCGGCCACCGGGGCTGGCTGCGCGACGGCCGCGCCCCCGCCTACTGGTTCGGCCACGGCCTCGGCTACACCACCTGGGAGTACGAGGAGCTGACCGCGCCCGGAGACGTCCCGGCGGGTACCCCCTTCACGGTCCGGGTCCGGGTGCGCAACACCGGCGGCCGACCCGGCCGCGAGGTCGTGCAGGTCTACCTCGCCCGCCCCGGAGCCGACGTCGAGTACCCGGTGCGCTGGCTCGCCGGGTACGCCGCCGTCCGCGCGGACCCGGGACGGACCGCCACCGCCGCGGTCACCGTCCCGGCCGAGGCGCTGCGCCACTGGTGCGAGGGGTACGGCTGGCGCGTCGAACCGGGGGCGTGCTCGGTCCTCGCGGGCCGCTGCGCCGGGGAGCTTCCCCTCCGCGCCGAGGTGCGCGTCCTGCCGCCCGGGTAGCCGGGCCGCTCCCGGGAGAGCGCTCTATACCGGCGCCGGGAGCGCCCGTTAGGGTGCCGTCATGAGCAGACAGGCGCCGACCCTGGAGGACGTCGCCCGGGAGGCGGGGGTCTCCCGGGCCACCGTGTCCCGGGTCGTCAACGGCGTCCGCAACGTCGACCCCGCCATCCAGGACCTCGTCCGGCAGGCCATCGCCCGCACCGGCTACGCCCCCAACCGGGCGGCCAGGTCCCTGGTGACCCGGCGCACCGAGACGGTCGCCCTGGTCGTCTCCGGGGCGGGCGACGCCTCGGAGGAGACCCAGGACGTCTTCACCGCGCGGGTCTTCGCCGACCCCTTCTTCGGCCGGGTGGTCAGCGGCGTCGTCGGCTTCCTGCGCCCGCGGTCCATGCACCCGGTGCTGATGTTCGCCGAGACCGAGGAGAGCCGGGAACAGGTCGTCCGCTACCTCCGGCAGGGCAGCGCGGACGGCGCGCTGGTGGTCTCCACCCACGCCGACGACCCGCTGCCCGCCCGGCTCGCGGAGGCCGCCGTGCCCGCGGTGCTGTTCGCCCGCCCCGCCCGGCCCGTGCCGCTCAGCTACGTCGACCTCGCCCACCGGGACGGCGGGCGGCTCGCCGCCGAGCACCTCCTGGCGGGCGGCCGCCGCCGGGTCGCCACCGTCTCGGGGCCGCTCGCGGTGCCCGCGAGCGCCGAGCGCCTCGACGGGTTCCGCGCCGCGATGGCCCGCGGCGGCCACCCCGGGTCCCCACCGCGGAGGGCGGCTTCACCCTGGAGAGCGGCCGGACGGCGATCACCCGCCTGCTCGCCCGCCACCCGGACCTGGACGGGGTGTTCGCCGGGAACGACCTGATGGCCCAGGGCGTCTGCCAGGTGCTCGCCGAGCACGGCCGCCGGGTCCCGGAGGACGTGGCGGTCGTCGGCTTCGACGACTCCAGCGCGGCCGTCGGCTGCCGCCCGCCGCTGACCACGGTCCGCCAGCCGGTCGAGGACATGGCGTCCGCGATGGCCGGACTCCTGGACGACCACATCCGCGGCGCGCGCACCGCCCCGACCTCCCTGGTCTTCGCCCCCGAGCTGATCGTCCGCGCGTCGGCGTAGCCGGACCCGCGGTGCCCGGCGGGTGCCCGTCGGTGCGGACACCACGCCGGGTCCGCCGGGATCCGGGAGCGGCGCAGGTGCCCCCGGGCGTCGTGGCCGGTCAGTCCCCGGCCTCGCCCGGTCCGTCCGCGCGGTCCTCCGCCTCCGCCGCCGCGAGGGTGCCGGGCACGAGGCCGAGTTCCGCCTCCGCGAGGGCCGCGGCCAGGCGGCCGGGGACCGCGCCCCGCCGGTCGGCGCTGGTGTTGATGTAGGCGCTCGCGCCGTCGATCGCCACCAGGACGCGCAGCGCCGCCGTCGACGGGTCGGCGCAGGTGAGGGAGCCCGAGCCGGTCCCGGCGGTGATGATCTCCTCGATCCGGCGGCACCAGAGCAGTTCCTGCGCCACGACGTGCTCGCGCAGCGCCGGGCGGTAGCGCGAGAGATGGCGGGCGTTGAGCCAGAGGCGGCTGACGTTGTCGAAGTCGGCGCTGCCGGTCAGGGCGAAGAAGCGGCGCAGGACCGCCACCGGGTCGGCGGCGGCGCCGTCCTGACGACTCCCCGCGGGCGGCAGCAGCGCGTCCAGCTCCTGCAGGGTGGCGGCGGTGAACGCCTCGGCGACCAGGGTGTCGGCGGCCGGGAAGTAGTGGCCGACGAGTCCGGGCCGCACCTCCAGCTCGTCGGCGACCCGCCGCAGGGTGACGCACTCGAGCCCCTCGGTCAGCCCCACCAGCGCGGCGGCCGCGACGATCTCCTCCCGCCGTTCGGCCGGTGCCTTGCGAACCCGCTTGCCGGAGCCCCTTGACGTCATGCCGGACATGCTATTGAGTATGCGACCAATAAAGCAATTGGTCGTGCGACCAATAAGTGTGGACCTCCGGGCACCACCGCCCGCCGTCCGGGACCCCCACCCCGCACCGCCCCCGGGCGGCAGCGGGCCCGTACCCGGACCGCCGGTGCCCCGGACCCCTGCCGGACCCCCTCGCTCCGCACCCGGCCGACGGCACCGGGCACCCGCGCGCGCATCACTGTCAGGAGACCCATGTGGACGACAACCGCACCGACGCCGGTGAACTCGCCGAGTACGGCTACCGGCAGGAGCTGAGACGCAGCCTCTCCGCGTGGGCGGTGTTCGCGATCGGCTTCGCGACGATCTCCCCGGTGGTCGGCATCTACGCCGTGGTCCAGCTCGGCTTCGCCTTCGCGGGCCCCAGCTGGATCTGGGCCGTCGTGGTCGCCTTCCTCGGCCAGTTGCTGGTCGCCGTGGTCTACGCCGAGCTGTCCTCGCAGTTCCCGATCACCGGCGGCGTCTACCAGTGGGTGCGCCGCCTCGGCGGACCGCGCCTGGGCTGGCTGGTCGGCTGGATCTACCTGGCCTCGGCCATCGCCTCGCTGACGACCGTCGCCTACCTCGGGGCGACCTGGCTCGCCATGCTGGCCGGACACGACGCCCCCTCGACCGCCGTCCACGTGCTGCTCGGCGTGGTCTTCGTCGTCGTGGCGCTCGGCATCAACCTGCTCGGCGTCAACCCCGTGAAGCACTTCCTCAACGCGGGGATCGTCGCCGAGGGCGTCGCCTCCATCGCGGTCAGCCTGATCCTGCTGCTGTTCGTGCGCCACAACGGCTTCTCGATCCTCTTCGAGACCCTCGGCGCCCAGGACGTCTCCGGCGGCTCCGTCACCGCGGGTCTGCTGACCTGCCTCGCCGTCGCGGGCTGGGCCTTCCTCGGCTTCGACGCCACCACCCAGGTCGCCGAGGAGACCGAGCAGCCCCGCCGCAGCGTGCCGCGGGCCCTGCTGCGCGCCTACCTCTTCGTCGCCTTCACCGTGCTGCTCACCGGGCTCGCCGTGACGCTCGCGCTGCGCAGGCCCGCCGACGCCGTCTCCGGCGCGATCGCCGACCCCGTCTTCCACGCCGTGACCGACGGCCTCGGCGGCTGGAGCGAGAAGCCGTTCATCGTCGTCGTCCTGATCGCGTTCTTCGCCTGCGCGATCTCCATCCAGACGTACATCGGCCGCGCCGTCTACGCCTTCGCCCGCGACCGCCAGCTCCCCTTCTCGAAGACCCTCTCCACGGTCGGGCCGCGCCAGATCCCGTACGTCTCCCTCATCGCCACCGCCGTCCTCGCCGCGCTCGGGCTGCTCCTCGGCCTCAACGGCAACGCGGCGGCCACCCTCATCGCGTTCGGTTCCGGCGGGTTCTACTTCGTCTTCCTCGCCGTCGCCGTGGTGGCGCTGACCGCCCGGCTCCGCGGGCGCTGGAACCCGGCGGCCGGTCAGCTGCGGCTGGGCCGCGCCGGACTCGCCGTCAACGTCGTCGCCGTCCTGTGGCTGCTGTTCGAGGCCGTCAACATCGCCTGGCCGCGCGAGGAACTCGCGCCCGCCGGCGGGAGCTGGGTGCAGGTGTGGGCCGTGATCCTGGTCTTCTCCGCGCTCTTCGTCATCGGCCTCGTCTACGTGGTCGCCGCCAAGCCGCACACCAAGCTCACCGCCGGTCCCACCGCCGGTGCCACCAGCGAAGAGACGAAGGCCCTCTGATGCCGTCGACGTACTCCCCGGCCGTCGTGTTCGATCCCGCCTCCGGTCTCGGCACCCGCGAGGTCGCGCTGCGGCCCGCCGGACCCGGCGAGGTCGAGATCGAGGTCCGCGCCGCCGGTGTCTGCCACTCGGACCTGCACATCGTCTCCGGCGACTGGCCCACCGACCGCCCGCTGGTCCTCGGCCACGAGGCCGCCGGCGTGGTCACCGGCACCGGACCGGGCGTCACCTCGGTGCGTCCCGGCGACCACGTGGTGCTGTCCTGGTTCGCGCCCTGCCGGCGCTGCCGCAAGTGCGTCGCGGGACAGGGCTGGCTCTGCACCGGCACCCGCGCCGTCGCCAACACCCTGCCCGACGGCACCACCCCCTTCACCGGCGCGGACGGCGCGGAGATCTGGCCCTACCTCGGGCTCGGCGCCTTCACCGAACGGCTGGTCGTGCCCGAGACGGCGGCCGTGAAGGTCCCCGAGGAACTCCCGTTCAGCGTCGGCGCGCTGCTCGGCTGCTCCATCACCACCGGCGTCGGCGCCGTCGTCAACACGGCCGGGGTCAGGCCCGGGGAGTCGGCGGTCGTCGTCGGCACCGGCGGGGTCGGCCTCTCGGTGGTGATGGGCCTGGCGCTGGTCGGCGCCGACCCGATCGTCGCCGTCGACCTCTCGCCCGAACGGCTCGCTGTGGCACGGCGGTTCGGCGCCACCCACACCCTCGACGGCTCCCGCGACGACGTCGCCGCCTGGTGCCGGGAACACCTGGGCGGCGCCGACTACGCCTTCGAGGCGATCGGCAGCCCGAAGGTCGTGCAGACCCTGCCCGCGATGCTCACCTCCGGCGGCGCCGCCGTCCTGGTGGGCATGGCGGCCATCGGCGCCACCGCGGCCTTCGACCTGTTCGACCTCGCCGACCAGGGAAAACGCATCCTCGGCTGCAACTACGGCTCCAGCGTCGGCGAGCTCGACATCCCGAGGCTGGCCCGCCTCCACCTCGCGGGCCGCCTGCCGTTGGACGATCTGATCGGGACGGTCCGCCCGCTGTCGGAGGCCGCGCAGGCCTTCGACGACCTGCGCTCCCGCACGGGTGTGCGGACCATCCTCGAACCGTGAACCCGCCGTCCCCCACCCCCGTTCCTGGAGGCACCATGTACGCCGTCACCGACCCCCGCACCGGCGAGGTCGCCGAGACCTACCCGACCGCCACCGACGCCGAGGTCGGCGCGGCCGTCGACGCCGCCCACCGGGCCACCGCCTGGGGCCGCTCCAGCTCCGTCGCCGACCGTGCCGCGCTGCTGCGCAGGCTCGGCGACCTGCACGCCGAGCACCGCGACGCACTGGCCGCGAGCATCGTGCGGGAGATGGGCAAGCCCCTGGCCGAGGCGGAGGGCGAGGTCGGGTTCTGCACCGACATCTACCACTACTACGCCGACCACGCCGAGGAGTTCCTGGCCGACGAGCCGCTGGACGTCACCTCCGGTCCCGGCACCGCGGTCATCCGCCGCAGCCCGGTCGGCGTGCTGCTCGGCATCATGCCGTGGAACTTCCCGGCCTACCAGGTCGCCCGGTTCGCGGCGCCGAACCTCGCGCTCGGCAACACCATCGTCCTCAAGCACGCCCCGCAGTGTCCGGGCTCCGCCGCCCTGCTGGAGAAGCTGTTCGCGGAGGCGGGCTTCCCGGCGGGCGCCTACGTCAACGTGTACGCCACCAACGAGCAGATCGCCGACGTGATCGCCGACCCGCGCGTGCAGGGCGTCTCGCTCACCGGCTCGGAGCGGGCCGGGGCGGCCGTCGCGGAGATCGCGGGACGGCACCTGAAGAAGGCGGTCCTCGAACTCGGCGGCTCCGACCCGTTCGTGGTGCTGTCCACCGACGACCTGGACTCGGTCGTCGGGGCGGCGGTCTCCGCCCGGCTCGACAACACCGGGCAGGCCTGCAACGCGGCCAAGCGTTTCGTCGTCGTCGAGGAGCTGTACGCGCCGTTCGTGGAACGGTTCACCGCGCGGCTCATCGAGGAGGCGACCGGGGCGCCGCTGTCGTCGGTGGCGGCGGCCGAGAACCTGGGCAGGCAGGTCGACGCGGCCGTCGCCGAGGGCGCCACCCTGCACAGCACGGGCACCCGCGAGGGCGCGCACTTCCCGGCCGGTGTCCTCACCGGTCTGACCACCGAGCACAGCGCGGCCCGGCAGGAACTCTTCGGCCCGGTCGCCATGGTGTTCCCGGCCGCCGACGAGGACGACGCGATCCGCATCGCCAACGACACGCCGTACGGCCTCGGTTCCTACGTCTTCACCACCGACCCGGCGCAGGCGGAGCGGGTCGCGCACCGCATCGAGGCCGGGATGGTCTTCGTCAACGGGGTGGGCGCCGAGGGGGCCGAGCTGCCCTTCGGGGGCGTCAAGCGCTCCGGGTTCGGGCGGGAGCTCGGCCGCCCCGGCATCGAGGAGTTCGTCAACAAGAAGCTGATCAGGACGGTCGGCTGACGGTTCCCCCGGCGGGTGGCCCGGGGACCGGGTCACCTGCGGGTGCCGCAGGACGGGCAGAACGCGGCGCCCTCGGGGACGTCCTGGCGGCACCCCGAGCAGCTCGCGCTCTGCGCGAGGCGGTGGCCGCAGTCCTGGCAGAAGGCGCCGCCCCTGGTCTCCGCCGCGCACTGCGGGCAGACGAGCTGGCGCGGGGTGTTCACGTCGTAGCCCTGGCCGCGCTGCTGGCCGAGGTCGTAGGAGCGCTGGCTCACCATGTCGTTGAGGCCGCGCTGCTGGGCGGCCTGCGCCTCGGCCGCGGTGTCGGGCGAGCAGTGCAGGCAGAGCCCTTGGGCGGCGTTCCAGCAGCGGGCGCAGACGTAGTCGGTGCAGCGGGGGCACCGGTCGAAGTGGCCCTCCGCGTTCTCTATCGCCCGGGTGAAGGCGGCGTCGCGCTGCGAGCCGTAGTTGGCCCCGGCCAGCCCGTCGGCCGCGTTGGACACCCCCTGGCCCGCGCCGCCGACGATGGACCAGGCGGCGTTCACCCCGCGCGAGAGCCAGCCCGCCATCTGCCCCGCCCGGAACGGCTCGAACGGCGAGCGCCAGGTGTCGTGGCAGCGCGAGCACGAGAACTCGAACTGGAAGCCGGCGCCGGTGCCGTGCTCGACGCAGAGGTCCCGGTGGTTGTTGCTGAAGTAGATCTCGGTGCTCACGGCGACCGCCCCCCAAGAGATATCCGTGCCATGTACAGCCACAGGGACGCCGTACCGCTGCGCCGGGTTCCCGTGTGGCTGGACGAATGAGGCGCGGATCGGACCGCGCGGGCGCAGTTTATCGCCATACGCCGATCCGGCCAGAGGGTGTCCGGGAATCGGAACACGCCGGTGGGGGGCGTGCGGTGGCGCGGCGGAGCGTGCACTTCCGGCCAGCGGCAGGTCAGTTGGGGCGCGCGGACGGCGCCGGGTCAGCCCAGCAGCTCCCCGAGCCGGGCCGCCGCGGCGGCCACGGTGCGGCCCAGCTCATCGATCCCGTCCGGCTCGAAGACCGAGACGCCGACGCTGGTGGTGGCGTCGCCGCCCTGGTTCGGGACGGCCGCCGAGACGCCGATCACGGCCGGGATCACCTCGCCCATGGTGACCGCGTACCCCGCGGCCCGCGCCGCCGTGACCTCCGGGCGCTCGCCCTGGCGGTGCGGCCCGTCGGCCAGCAGCGCGAGGCCCCCCGAGCCCTGTTCGATCGGGTGGGTCCTGCCGGGCCTGAACGACACGTGGACCCGGGCGCCGCGCGGCTCGACCACCATCAGCGCCCGCATGTCCCGGGTGCCCTCGCGGACCATCAGGTGGGCGGTGGCCCGGGTCGCCTCGGCGAGTTCGTCCAGCAGGGGCCTGGCGAGGGTCCGCAGGTCCTGCTCCACCGGCTCGGCCAGGGTCACCAGGCCGGTGCCCAGGACGATCCGGCGCCGGTGGTCGCGGCGGCAGAGCTGGTGCGCCTCCAGGGTCCGCACCAGGCGGTGCGCGACCGTCCGGTGCACCCCGACGCGCTCGGCGATGTCCGCGACGGTGAGGCCGCCCGGGTGCTCCGACAGCAGCCGCAGGATCAGCAGCCCGTGGTGGAGGGTCTTGGACATCCCCGGGTCGAGGACGATCCCGGGTGGTGACCAGGTAGCGGAGGTGGGGTTCACGCGGCCATCCCTTGACGACTTTCAGTCAGCCTGCTTACGCTCACATTATTCGCACTGCTAGTGCGATTATCGCACACAGCGCAGTGCCTGGACAACCTCCCCGCCCCGACCGCTCGGGACAGCGACCGACCCGGGGAGGCCGAGCCGAAGGAACGTCGCCGCATGGAACCGCGCGCACCCGCCGAACCCGACAGCGCCCTGCTGACCCGCGTCCACCAGCTCTACAACCGGCAGAGCCATCTCATCGACGGCGGACACGCCGCCGAGTGGGCCGCCACCTTCACCGCCGACGCCACCTTCGACTCGCCCAGCTACCCGGAGCCCGTCACCGGCACCGAGGCGCTGACCGCCTTCGCGCACCGGTTCACGGCCACCGCGGCGGCCGACGGCGTGGTCCGGCGGCACGTCCTCACCAACCTCGTGGTGGAGCGCGAGGGACCGCACACCCTGCGCGTCCTCGGCTACCTCCAGATCATCGCCACCCCGCACGGCGGCACCCCCCGCACCGAGCGGTTCACCACCCTCACCGACCGGGTGGTCGAGGACGCCGGCACCTGGCGGATCGCCGCCCGCCGCGTCCGGCGCGACGACACCCCCGCGCCCGCCCGCGCCCACTGAACCCCGCCGCCCGCCCGCGGTCCCCCTCCGACGACGAAGGAACCCCTCCATGAGCAGCCCCGCCACGCCCGCCGCAGGCCCCGGCAAGGTCGACCACCGCCGCCCCGCCGCGCACTACCCCGAACTCGCCGGGACCGCGGCCGTCGTCACCGGCGCCGCGCGCGGCATGGGCGCCGCCTTCAGCGAGGGCCTCGCCCTGCGCGGCGTCGACGTGATCGCCGCCGACATCGACCTCGACGCCATGAAACGCACCGCCGAGACGATCAACGCCGACACCGCCACCCTCCCGGAGGGCGGCAGGCGCGGCCGGGTGGTGCCCGCCGCCGTCGACGTCACCGACCCGGCGGGGCACGAGGAACTCGCCGCGCTCGCCGCCGCCGAGTTCGGCCGCCTCGACCACTGGGTCAACAACGCCGGGATCTTCCCGTACGCCACCGCCCAGGACATCTCCGCCGAGCAGATCGACGCCGTGCTGCGGGTCAACGTCCAGGGCGTGCTGTTCGGCGCGCAGACCGCCTCCCGGCACCTGCGGCCCGGCGGCGCCATCGTCAACATGTCGTCCGTCTCCGCTGTCCGGGTCCGCAAGGGCCGCGCCGCCTACTGCGCCTCCAAGGCGTCCGTCGCGCACCTCACCGAGTCCCTCGCCGTCGAGTTCGGCGACCTCGGCCTGCGCGTCAACGCCATCGCCCCCGGCTACATCGACACCGAGATGACCCGCTGGGTCCAGGACGACCCGGCCGCCCTCGCGCACGCCCTGGACAGCGTGCCCCTGCACCGCCTCGGCTCCCCGCAGGAGGTCCTCGGCGTCCTGCTGTTCCTGCTCTCCGACAGCGCCCGCTACGTCACCGGGCACAGCGTGGCCGTGGACGGCGGCTCCCGCCATGTCTGAGCCCGAGCGCCCCGCCTACCCCGAACCGGTCCGCTACCCCGCGGTCGTGCTGGTCACCGGGGCCGCCGCCGGCATGGGCGCCGAGCACGCCCGCGCGCTGGCCCGCCGCGGCAGCCACGTCCACCTCGCCGACGTCGCGGACTGCGCGCCCGTCGTCCGGGAGATCACCGACGCCGGGGGCCGGGCCACCGCCCACCGCCTCGACGTCACCGACTCCGCGGCCTGGCACACCGTCACCGACGCCGTCCGGCGGACCTGCGGGCGCCTCGACGGGCTCGTCAACAACGCCGGGATCTCCCGGCGGCTGCGCTTCATGGACACCACCGAGGAGGTCTGGGACCGGGTCCTGCGGATCAACCTCACCGGCGCCTTCCTCGGCATCAGGGCGAGCGCGCCGCTGATGCGCGACAGCGGCGGCGGGGCGATCGTCAACATCTCCTCGATCTCCGGCCAGATCGGCTACTTCTCGCCCTCCTACTCCGCGAGCAAGTGGGGCCTGACCGGCCTGTCGAAGTCCGCCGCCGGAGAACTCGCCCCCTGGAACATCCGCGTCAACTCCCTCCACCCCGGCCTGGTGGCGACCGGACTGCTCGCCGGGTCCGACGCCTTCGTCGCCGGCGCGACCCGCAGCATCCCCGCCGGACGCCCCGCCGAACCCGCCGAGATCACCGACGCCGTCCTCTTCCTGCTCTCCGACCGCAGCGCCTACATGACCGGCAGCGAGGTCACCCTCGACGGCGGCCTGGTCTCCAACGGGCTCTACCACCGCATCCTCGACGACGCCGAAGGAGCCCTGTGATGACCGACCTCGACGACCTCGACGTCCTCGTGGTGGGCGGCGGCGGAGCCGGGCTCGCCGCCGCCGTCAGCGCCGCCGAACAGGGCGCCCGCGTCCTGCTGTTCGAGTCCGAGCGCGAACTCGGCGGCTCGACCCAGCTCTCCGCGGGGCTCATCACCGCCGCCGGGACCAGCGTGCAGCGCGCCCTCGGCGTCGAGGACAGCGCCGAACGCCACTTCCAGCACTACATGGACCTCAACCAGTGGCAGCTCAAGCCCGGTCTGATCCGTGCCTTCTGCGCCGCCGCGGGACCGACCCTCGAATGGATGATCGGCCTCGGCCTCGACGTGCCCGCCGTCCGCTCCGGCGACGCCCACACCCCCGGGCTCTCCCGCGCGGGCGTCGAGGACGTGTGGCGCGGCCACGTCCCCCGCGACCAGGGCTACGGCCTCGTCCAGGTCCTCGACCGGGCCCGCCGCTCCCACAAGATCGAGGCCGTCCTCGGCACACGCGTCGAGCGGCTGCTGCACGAGGAGGGCCGGGTCACCGGCGTCGTCGCCGACGGCGTCGAGGTGCGCGCCCGCGCCGTCGTCGTCGCCAGCGGCGGCTTCGCCCACCACCCCGGCCTGCTGGGCCGCCACTACCCGGAGGCCCTCGACGCGGGCGACGCCCTCTTCGTCGTCGCCGCCCCCGGCAGCCGGGGCGACCACCTCGCCTTCGCCGAACAGACCGGCGGCGCCCTCACCGGCGACGGCTGGGGCCTGCTGCTGCCCACCGCCACCCTCCAGCGCCACCACCACTGGCAGGCCGGGTTCCCGCCCGCCGCCCGGGTGCACGTCAACCCGGCCGGGCGCCGCTTCATGGACGAGGACGCCTCCTACGCCGTCTCCGGCGGCATCATCCGCGCCCAGGGCGGACCCGTCTGGGCGGTCTTCGACGAGAAGGCACGCCTCGGGCTGCCCACCGGCTACGCCGACTGGACCCCGGCCCGCGTCGAGGAGGAGGCGGCGGCCGGACGGGTCGCCCGCGCCGCCGACCTGCCCGCGCTCGCCGAGCGGATCGGTGTCCCCGCCGCCGCCCTCACCGCCACCGTCACCCGCTGGAACGCGGGCCTGCCCGCCACCGGGGCCGACCCCGACTTCCTGCGCGAGCACTCCCTGGCGGCCAAGAGCGCCGACCCGCGCCCCGACCCCATCGCCGCCGTCCCCTTCTACGCGGTCCGGGTGCTGCCCGCCGAACTCGTCTGCACCCACACCGGCCTGGAGATCGACCACCGCGCCGCCGTCCTCGACCGCACCGGAACCCCGGTGCCCGGACTCTTCGCGGCGGGCGAGGCGGGCGGCGGAGTCCTCGGCCCGCGCTACGTCGGCGGCGGCAACGCCGTCGCCAACGCCCTCACCATGGGCCGCCTCGCGGGCCTCGCCGCCGCCACCGCCTGACCCCGCCCCGACCCCGAACCCTTCCCCTCATCAGGAGCCGTCATGGGAACGAACCTCACCGTCGAGGGCAGTGACCCCGGCACGAGAACGATCAGAAAAGTCACGCTGCGGATCTTCCCGATCGTCGGCCTGCTCTACGTGTTCAACTACATGGACAGGTCGAACATCAGCTACGCCGAACTCGGCATGCGGGACGACCTGGGCATCACCACCGCCACCTTCGGCGCCGTCGCCTCGATCTTCTTCCTGGCCTACGTGGTCCTGGAGATCCCCAGCAACATGATGCTGAAGAAGGTCGGAGCCCGGCTCTGGCTGGCCCGCATCGCCATCAGCTGGGGCCTGGTGACCGTCGTCACCGGCTTCGTCAGCAGCGTCGGCCACCTCTACGTGGCCCGGATCGCGCTCGGCATCGCCGAGGCCGGACTCTTCCCCGGACTGCTGCTCTACCTGACGTTCTGGTACCGCGGCCGGGAACGCGGCCGGGCCATCGCCATGCTCGCGCTCGCCCAGCCCGTCGCCATGATCCTCGGCAGCATGACCGGCGGCTGGATCCTCGACCACGCCCACTGGCTCGACCTCAGCAGCTGGCGCTGGGTGTTCATCCTCCAGGGCGCCCCGGCCGTCCTGATCGGCATCGCCACCCTGCTCTGGCTGCCCGACCGGCCCGCCGACGCCCGCTTCCTCGCGCCCGACGAACGCGCCTGGCTCCAGGCGGAGATCGACAAGGAGTACACCGGGCGCGGCCCCGCCAAGGAGACCGTCCGCGACCAGCTCCAGGCCCTGAAGAACCGCAAGGTCCTCTACCTGGCCTTCGCCAACTTCTTCGCCGCCTGCGGCCTCTACGGCTTCTCCTTCTTCCTGCCGAAGATCGTCCAGCAGCTCGACCCGTCCTACTCGGCCACCAACATCGGCCTGCTCGGCGCCATCCCCTTCCTGGTCGGCGCGGTCGGCATGCTGCTGATCGCCCGCAACTCCGACCGCACCGGCGAACGCCGTCTGCACGTCATCGGCCTGATGCTGCTCGGCGCCCTCGGCCTGGCGGGCACCATCGCCTTCCGGCACAGCCCCGTCCCGGCCCTCGTCTGCCTCAGCCTGGTCGCCGTCGGCGTCCTCGGCTACATGGCCCCCTACTGGGCCCTCGCCGCCCGCGTCCTGCCCCGTGAGCAGACCGCCGTCGGCCTCGCCGGGATCAACTCCATCGCCGCCCTCGGCGGATTCGTCAGCCCCTACGTCATCGGCAAGAACGCCACCGCCGACGACGTCACCGTCGGCCTCTACTTCCCGATCGGCTGCCTCGTCGTGTGCGCCGTCATGCTCGCCTTCCTCAAGGCGCCCCGGGACGAGCGCGACAGCGGCGACCAGCCCCGCGCCACCGCCGAGACCCCCGTCTGACGCACCCGCGCCACCGCACCGGACGCACCCGGGCCCGGCCGCCCCGACCGCCGGGCCCGCTCCGGCCCCGCACCCACCCGAGGAACCACCATGCCGCACTACCTGAGCGTCGGCGACGTCCCGCCCAAGCGCCACACCCAGCACCGCGACGCCGGAGGCCGCCTGCGCTACGAGGAGCTGATGGGGGAGGAGGGCTTCTCCAGCGACTCCTCCCTCCTCTACCACCGGGAGATCCCCTCGGCGATCACCGACGCCCGCCCCTGGGAGGTGCCCGGCCAGGGACTCATCGCCAACCACCCGCTGAAACCACGGCACTTGGCGCTGCACAGCCTGTGGGGCGACGACGACTGGCGCACCACCGACGCCGTCACCGGCCGCCGCCTGCTGCTCGGCAACGCCGACGTCCGCATCTCCTACGCCGTCACCGGCGCCCCCTCCCCGTACTACCGCAACGGCCTCGGCGACGAGTGCGTCTACGTGGAGAGCGGCACCGCCCGCGTGGAGACCGTGTTCGGCGCCCTCACCGTCCGCGCGGGCGACTACGTCGTCCTCCCGCGCGCCACCACCCACCGCTGGCTCCCCGACGGCGACCTGCCGCTGCGCCTGTACTGCGTCGAGGCCAACTCCCACATCGGGCCCGCCCGCCGCTACCTCTCCCGCAACGGCCAGCTCCTCGAACACGCGCCGTTCTGCGAACGCGACCTGCACGGCCCCACCGAACCCCTGCTCGCCACCGGCGAGGACGTCGACGTGCTGGTCAAGCACCGCGGCCCGGACGGCGGCATCCTCGGCACCGTCTTCACGCAGGCCACCCACCCCTTCGACGTGGTCGGCTGGGACGGCTGCCTCTACCCGTACACCTTCAGCGTCCACGACTTCGAACCCCTCACCGGACGCGTCCACCAACCGCCGCCCGTCCACCAGGTCTTCGAGGCCGAGAACTTCGTGGTCTGCAACTTCGTCCCCCGCAAGGTCGACTACCACCCCCTCGCCGTCCCCGTGCCCTATTACCATTCCAACGTCGACAGCGACGAGGTGATGTTCTACAGCGGCGGCGACTACGAGGCCCGCAAGGGCTCCGGCATCGGCCAGGGCTCCGTCTCCCTCCACCCCGGCGGCCACGCCCACGGACCGCAGCCCGGCGCCTACGAACGCAGCATCGGCGCCGACCACTTCGACGAACTCGCCGTCATGGTCGACACGTTCCGCCCGCTCGCCCTCGGCGAGGGCGCCCTCGCCGCGGAGGACCCCGGCTACGCCTGGACCTGGGCCGGACGCGGGCCCGCCGCGTGAACGCCCTCCTGGAACGCCTCGTCGACGACGCGGGACTCTTCCCGCCCACCGCGCTCCCACCCGCCGACGCCGTCCGCCGCCACCGTGCCGACCTGGCCGCGGGCCACCCGATGCACAGCCACCGGCTCCTCGTCCCGGTGAGCCGGCTCGCCGCGGTACGGGCCGAACTGCGGCCGGGGGACCGGATCTCCGTCGGACTGATCGCCGACGGCGCCCCGGCCGACGACCCCGCGGCCCGCCTGCGCGACGCCGCCGCCGTGATCGCCGACGACCCACGGCTCACCCTCGCCCTGGCCGAGGCCCCCGTCCGGCTGTTCGGCACCGGCGCCGCCGACGCCGTGCGGGCCGTCCTCGACGCGCTGCGCGCCACCGACGTCCCCGTCTTCCTCGAACCCGCCACCCCCGCCGGCGCGGACGACCTGCTCGCCGCCCTGCCCCGCACCGGCGCCCGGGTCACCGGCGCCAAGCTGCGCTGCGGCGGCGTCCGCGCCGACCTCTTCCCCGACCCCGGCACCACCGCCCGCTTCCTCACCGCCTGCGCCCGCGCCGGGGTCCCCTTCAAGGCCACCGCGGGACTGCACCGCGCGGTCCGCCACCACGACCCGGCCACCGGCTTCACCCACCACGGCTACCTCAACCTGCTCCTCGCCACCGCGACCGCCCTGGACCGCCCCGACCCGGACGCCGTCCGCGCCGACCTGGAGACCACGCAACCCGGCGCGCTCGCCGACCGGATCGGCGCGCTGCCCGACGGCCGCGCCGTCCGCGCCCTGTTCGTCTCCTACGGCTCCTGCTCCACCGCCACCCCGGTGACCGAGGCCGCCACCGTCCTCGATCCCGCCCGAAAGGACCGCACCCGATGACCCCCGACAGCTGGGTCCCGATACCCGACGGCTCGCCCTTCCCCCTCGCCAACCTGCCCTACGGGGTGTTCGCGCCCGCCGGAGGACCCCCCAGGGTCGGCGTCGCCGTCGGCGACCACGTCCTCGACCTGGCCCGCGCGCTCGGCGACGACACCTTCGCCCGGCCCTCCCTCAACGCCTTCCTCGCCCAGGGCCGGTCCCGCTGGCAGCGGGTCCGCGCCGACCTCCTCGACCTGCTCACCGACCCCGCCTGCCGCGCCGAGGCCGCGCCCGCCCTGCACCGCCGCGCCGACGTCCGCCTCCTGCTGCCCTTCGAGGCCGCCGACTACGTCGACTTCTACGCCTCCGAGCACCACGCGGCCAACATTGGCCGCATGCTGCGCCCCGGGCAGGAACCCCTCACCCCGCAGTGGAAGCACCTGCCCATCGGATACCACGGCCGGGCCGGGACCCTCGTCGTCTCCGGCACCGACATCACCCGCCCGCGCGGCCAGACCAGGCCCCCCGGCACCGGCGCGCCCACCGTCGGACCCAGCCGCAAGCTCGACATCGAGGCCGAGGTCGGCTTCGTCGTCGGCACCGGCACCCCGCTCGGCACCTCCGTGGGCGTCGACGACTTCGCCGACCACGTCTTCGGCGTCTGCCTCGTCAACGACTGGAGCGCCCGCGACCTCCAGGCCTGGGAGTACGTGCCGCTCGGCCCCTTCCTCGCCAAGTCCTTCGCCACCTCCGTCTCCCCGTGGATCGTCCCGCTGGACGCGCTCTCCGCCGCCCGCACACCCCCGCCCACCCGCACCGAGCCGCTCCAGGA
The DNA here is from genome assembly GCF_900091845.1 of Streptomyces sp. SolWspMP-5a-2. Classification (GTDB taxonomy): domain Bacteria; phylum Actinomycetota; class Actinomycetes; order Streptomycetales; family Streptomycetaceae; genus Streptomyces; species Streptomyces doudnae. The sequence continues at coordinate 24,434 of NZ_FMCI01000266.1, read as the reverse complement.
GTACCTGCGCGACGGCGCCGACTGGGGGCTCGACCTCAGCCTGGAGGTCCGCCTCAACGGACACCTCGTGGCCCGCCCGCCGTTCACCGCCATGTACTGGACCCCGGCCCAGATGCTCGCCCACCTCACCGTCAACGGCGCCTCGCTGCGCCCCGGCGACTTCTACGCCTCCGGCACCGTCAGCGGCCCCGAACCCGGCCAGCGCGGCTCCCTGATGGAGCTGTCCTGGAACGGCGCGCAGCCCCTCACCCTCCCCGACGGCACCACCCGCACCTTCCTGGAGGACGGCGACGAGGTGACGATCACCGCGACCGCGCCGGGGCCCGGCGTCACCCGCATCGGGTTCGGCGAGGTCACCGGACGGGTCACGGCGGCCGGGGAGGCCCGGTGAACAAGGTGACCGACGCGGCGAGCGCCGTCGCCGACATCCCCGACGCGGCGACCCTCGCCGTCGGCGGCTTCGGCCTCTGCGGCATCCCGACCGCGCTGATCCGCGCCCTGCACCGGGGCAGCGCGACCGGTCTCGCGGTCGTCTCCAACAACTGCGGCACCGACGGCCACGGCCTCGGGGTGCTGCTCGCCGACCGCAGGATCAGCCGGGTGACCGCCTCCTACGTCGGTGAGAACAAGGAGTTCGCCCGCCAGTACCTGGCCGGTGAGCTGGAGGTCGAACTGATCCCGCAGGGCACCCTCGCCGAACGGCTGCGCGCGGGCGGCTGCGGCATCCCCGCCTTCTACACCCCGGCCGGTGTCGGCACCCAGATAGCGGACGGCGGACTGCCCTGGCGCCACGGCCCCGACGGCACCGTCGCGGTCGCCTCACCGCCCAAGGAGCGCCGCGACTTCGGCGGCCGCACCTACCTCCTGGAGCCCGCCATCACCACCGACTTCGCGCTGGTCAGGGCGGCCAGGGGAGACAGCGCGGGCAACCTCGTCTTCCACCGCTCGGCCCGCAACTTCAACCCGCTCGCCGCCATGGCGGGCGCCGTGACGGTGGCCGAGGTGGAGGAGCTGGTCGCCCCCGGCGACCTGGACCCCGACGAGATCCACCTGCCCGGCGTCTTCGTCCAGCGGGTGGTGGCGCTCACCCCCGCCGAGGCCGCCGACAAGTCCATCGAGAAGGCGACGGTGCGCGACTGATGCCCTGGAACCGCGACGCGATGGCCGCACGGGCCGCCGCCGAACTGACCGACGGCTCCTACGTCAACCTCGGCATCGGCCTGCCGACCCTGGTCCCCAGCCATCTGCCGCCCGGCGTGGACGTCGTCCTGCACTCCGAGAACGGCGTCCTGGGCGTCGGCCCCTACCCGCGCGGCCACGAGGTGGACCCGGACCTGATCAACGCGGGCAAGGAGACCGTGACCGTCGCGCCGGGCGCCGCGTTCTTCGACTCCGCGCTCTCCTTCGGCATGATCCGCGGCGGCCACATCGACACCGCGATCCTCGGCGGCCTGGAGGTCTCCGAGCGCGGCGACCTCGCCAACTGGACGGTGCCCGGAAAGATGATCAAGGGGATGGGCGGTGCCATGGACCTGGTGCACGGCGCCCGCCGCGTCCTGGTGCTGATGGAGCACACCGCGCGGGACGGCAGCCCGAAGATCGTCCGGGAGTGCGCCCTGCCGCTCACCGGACAGGGCTGCGTGCACCGGATCATCACCGACCTCGGCGTCTTCGACGTCACCCCGGACGGGATCGCCGTCGCGGAACTCGCCCCCGGCGTCACCCTCGACCGGGTGCGCGCGGCGACCGGTGCCCGGCTGTGCGGGGCGGCCGGGGACCCGCGGGGCTGACCCCGGCCCGGCGGGGCGTCACGCCCCGTCCGGCAGGAAGGCCGTCAGCAGGGCGTCGAGCGCGGTCCGGTAGGTGTCGGCGCCCTCCCGCGGGAGACCGCGCACCCTGGCCAGCGCGGGCAGCGCGGCCGGATCGAAGGACGCCATGGCCAGTTGGCGCTGGTTCGGCTCGCGCGGCGGGGTCAGCGGATGCTCGTTGAGCAGCTCCCCGGTGGTGAGGTGCCAGCAGGCCCGGTAGGCGAGCGACGCCTGCCGCTCGCCGAGGCCCGCCGCGAGGAAGTCGGCCAGGCAGGCGTCGCTGAACGGCAGCGCGTTGCGGGCGACCAGCTCGCCCCGGATCAGGATGTGCAGCACCCAGATGTGCGCGGCCATGTAGTCGTGCGCGGTGGTCAGCCGGTGGCGCAGCCGCTCCCGGGGCGTGGCGCCCGGCACCTCGACCGGCAGCCCGGCCGCGATCTCCTCCAGGATCGCCAGCAGCAGCGCGTCCCGGTCGGCGACATGGCGGTAGAGCGAGGTGGCCGCGGTGCCCAGTTCGGCGGCGACGGCCCGCATGGTGAGCGCGTCCAGTCCCTCGCGTTCGATCAGCAGGCGGCCCGCGCGGGTGATCGCGCCGGGGGTCAGGCCCGGTCGCGGCTGGGTCCTGCGCACCCCCCGCGACTGCCGGGACGGCTCGGGCGTGGCGGTCTGCGCGGGGTCGCTCATGCACTCATTTTCCCATCGAAGGAACGGAGTAGAAGTTAGGTAAGCCTTACGCGTACATTGTTCGCGTCGCACCGACCCGTGTGCGCGCGAACGACAGGAGAACCACGCCGTGAACGAGACACAGCCGACGGCCGTGCGCGGCCCAGGACCCGACCCCACCCCGCCGGGACGGCACGCCGGCCTGGTCCTCGCCGCGGCCTGCGTCGCCCAGGTGATGGTGGTGCTCGACGTGAGCGTCGTGAACGTCGCGCTGCCCTCGATCGCCGCCGACCTCGGCTTCGCCCCCGGCGGACTCTCCTGGGTCGTCAACGCCTACACGCTCGTCTTCGGCGGCCTGCTCCTGCTCGGCGGACGCTTCGCCGACCTCGTCGGACACCGGGTCGCGATGATGCTCGGGCTCGTGGTCTTCGGCGTCACCTCGGTCGTCGGTGGCTTCGCGCAGACCCCGGGCCAGCTCGTCGCGGCCCGCGCGGGCCAGGGACTCGCCGGGGCGCTGCTGGCGCCGCTCAGCCTGGCCGTGATCATGGTGACCTTCCCCGAGGGTCGCGGCAGGTCACGGGCCGTGGGCATCTGGGCGATGGTCGCCGCCGCGGGCAGCGCGCTCGGTGTGCTGCTCGGCGGGGTGCTGACCGACTGGCTGTCCTGGCGCTGGGTGCTGTTCGTGAACGTGCCCATCGTGGCGGTGGGCCTCGTCCTCGCCTGGATCGCCGTCCACGACGGCCGCGCCACCCGCGCCCGCCGCCTCGACCTGCCCGGCGCGCTGCTGGCGACCGTCGCCGTCACCGCCCTGGTCAACGGGCTGATCCGGGCGGGCGAGCACGGCTGGGGCACCACCGGGGCGCTGGTGTCCTTCGCGGTCGCCGCGGTCACCGGCGCCGCCTTCGCCGCCTGGGAGCTGCGCGCGGCCCACCCCCTGGTCCGCTTCGGCGTGTTCCGCGCCCGCCCGGTCTGGGTCGCGAACCTGGTCGTGCTGTTCATCGGCGCGGCCACGGTCGCCGGGTTCTACTTCGCCTCGCTGTTCCTGCAGAACGTGCTGCACTACTCGCCGCTGCGGGCGGGCGCCGCCTTCCTGCCGTTCTGCTTCGGCACCGTCGTCGGCTCGATGCTCTCCGGCCGCCTCACGGCCCGCTTCGGCACCCGGGTCGTGCTCACCGCGGGACTGGCCCTCGGCGGGCTCGGCATGCTCCTGTTCGGCCGGATGCACGCCGACTCGACCTTCCTCGACGGCTTCCTGCTGCCGTCCCTGGTGGCGTCCACCGGCGTCGGCCTGTGCATGGTCGCCAACACCTCCCTCGCCACCACCGGCGCCGCCCGCGACGAGGCCGGACTGATCAGCGGCCTCATCAACGCGGCCCGGCAGATCGGCGGCAGCCTGGGCCTGGCGGTCCTCACCACGGTGGCCGCGCTGCACGGCACCCCGTCCTCGCCGGAGGCGGCGACCAGGCTCCTGGTCGACGGCTACGACCGGGCGTTCCTGGTCACCGCCGCGTTCTGCGCCGTCGCCGCGGTGGTCTCCGCGGTGTTCGCGCCGGGACGGCCCGCGGCCCCCGACGCGGCCCCCGGCGACCTGCCGGAGGAGCAGTCCGCGCGGGCGTGACGGCGCGCCGCGACCGCGGACGGTGCGTGACGAAGGGCCCGGCCGCGCGGTCCCCCCCCGGTGACGAGGGGGCCGGGCGGCCGGGCCCGGTGTTCAGGTCAGCAGGCGCCCTCGTCCTGCCAGGGGCCCCACTCGGCCGCGCCCGGCGTCTCGTTCTGCGTCCACCACTTGGCCTTCCAGGTGTGGCCGCCGTAGGAGACCTCGTCGCCCGCGGTGTAGACGGCGCTCGCGCTCCATGCCGTGCCGCAGCCGGTGCCCGGGTCCGCGGGCGGCGTCGTGGTGGGGGGCGAGTCCGGCGGGGTGGCGCCGGCGAAGGTGACCGAGTACTTCGCGAAGTCCCACGCGTTCTGCGCCACGCTGGAGCATGTGCCGGACGTGGTCCCGTTGTTGTCGACCGGGGTGCACGGGCGGTCGCGGTTGAGGGACCAGAACGTGAAGCGGTCCATGTGGTGCGAGGTGGCGTAGTCCAGGACGGTGCCGAAGTCGGCCTGGGTGAAGAACTCCCCGGTGTCGCTGCGGCCGTTCATGCCGGAGAAGCCCTCGTGGGCGTAGGCGGTCGCCTGGTCCCAGCCGAAGGTGGACTGGAGGATCTGGTTGAAGTTGGTGAGCGCGGCGGTCTGGGCGGAGGCACCGCCGAACCCGCCGTCGAACGGCATGATGGAGAAGTTGTTCGGCGTGAAGCCCTGGGACTTGGCCTCCAGCAGCATCTGCTTGCCGAACCAGCCGGTGCCGTCGGCCGTGCCCGCGGTGGTGACGGAGACGTAGAGCCCGGGGTTGTTCTGCTGGAGGATCTTCGCGGCGCCGATCTCGTTCCTGATGGCCGCGGTGTTCTCGTACTCCGGCTCCTCCAGGTCGAAGTCGATGGCGTGCAGGCCGTACTTGGTGACGACCTGCTGGTAGGCCGCGGCGGTGGCGGCCGGGTCGGCGCATGCCTGGCCGAGCTTGGTGCCGCCGTAGCCGCCGATGGAGACGGACACGTCACCGCCCTTGGCCCGGATCGCGGCGATGGTCGACTGGACCGCGGTGTCCGAGGAGACGGGCGCGGTGCCGTCCCAGGTGGGCGTGCAGCCACCGCCGTTGGGGGCGAGGACGAAGGCGAGCTGGAACGCCTTGAGGCCGGTCGCGTCCATGATGGCGGCCGGGTCCGGCGGGTTGTTGTCGCGCGGCATCAGGTAGGGGGCGGCGGCGTACCACCGGTTGCTCAGTGCCGTGGTCGCGCCGGACGCGTCGGTCGCCACCAGCGCGGTCGTCGCGGCGGCCGCGGCGGTGACCGCCGTGACCGCGGCGAGGCATGCGCGGAGTCGCTTCACTCTGTACCTCCAGTGGGGGAGGGGTCCCAGGGTGGCGAGGCTGAGATGATCACGTCAATGGAGTGGTCTAGTCCAAGGCAGGACCTTGGTCCGGACCATGCCTGCGCTTTACCCTCCGAACTCCCGTGGCCCGCAGTCGCGTTCACCATCATGAACATGCTTCACGTGGGTGTTCAGGCCCGGGGTGCGCGTGCCAGGCTCGGTCGTCTTCCGTCCACCGCAGGCCAGTTGGAGGAGAGCCCATGAGCATGTCCCGGCGCGAGGTCCTCGTCTCGACGACAGCGGGGGCCGCGGCCCTGACCGCCTCCACCGCCCCGGCCACCGCCGCTCCGCCGCCACCGGCACCCGCCCTGCGCACCCTGCGCGACGCGGCCGACTACGCCGTCGCCAAGGTCCGCGCCACCGCCCCGACCGTCACCGGATTCCCGGTGGGCACCCGGTTCGAGAAGTGGGTCTACGCGCAGAACGGCGACTGGGTCGGCGGCTTCTGGCCCGGCACCCTCTGGATGGCCTGGCTGCACAGCGGCGACGACGCCTTCCGCGCGCAGGCGCTCACCTGGGCCGCGCGGCTCGCGCCCCGCCAGAACGACACCTCGACCCACGACCTCGGCTTCCTCTTCACCCCCTCCTGGGTCACCGCCTGGCGGCTGACCGGCGAGGAGAAGTGGCGCACCGGCGCGGTCCGGGCCGCCGACTCGCTCGTCCGGCGCTACAACCCGCGTGGCCGTTTCCTGCGCGCCTGGGGCGCCCTCGACGACCCGGCCGACGCCGGGCGGGTCATCATCGACACGATGATGAACCTCGACCTGCTGGCCTTCGCGACCCGGCAGACCGGCGACCCGAGGTACCTGGACATCGCCGTCGAGCACGGCAGGACCGTCCAGCGCGTCTTCCCCCGCCCGGACGGATCCCTGCCGCACGTCTACGACTTCGACCCCGACAGCGGCGCCGCCCTCGGCCCCGGCACCGTCCAGGGCTACAGCCCCGCCTCGTCCTGGTCGCGCGGACAGGCGTGGGGCGTCTACGGGTTCACCACCCTGTACCGGCGCACCGGGGACGCCGGGTTCCTCGCCACCGCCCGGAGGCTCGCCGACTACGCGGTGGCCGCCCTCGGCCCCGACCACGTCCCGGTCTGGGACTTCCGTGCCCCGCAGCAGCCCCACGACGTCAAGGACGCCTCGGCCGGGGCGATCCTCGCCTGCGGCCTCCTCGACCTGGCCGCCGTCTCCGGCCGCGCCGCGTACCGCGCGGTGGCGCTGCGCCTGCTGACCGCGCTCGCCGAGACCTGCCTCACCAGGGCGTCCACCCGGGCCCAGGCCGTCGTGGCGCGCTGCACCCGCAACCGCCCGGCCGAGGACGGGATCGAGATCTCCCTGCCCTACGCCGACTACTACCTCCTCGAAGGTGTCCTGCGCGTCCTGCGCCCGGCCGAGGTGGACCGCGCCATCGACCTCTCGGGCCCCGGCGACCGCCCCGCGACCGGGACCTGACCCGGCCCCGGCCCCTCGACCGCGGCCCGCCCGAGCCTTGCGCACGGCGGGCCGCGACACCGGACGCGCGGCCCCGGAACGGCCCGCCGGAACGGGGGATTCCGGGCCGCCCGCGGCCCGCCCGGCGCTGCACGTCAGGCCCCGGGCCCGCAGCCGTATCCGGGTGTTTTCTACCTATCCGGTGAATCGGCGGGGTCGCCCGTATATGCGCGTGCCGCCGGGGCAGTCACCGGTGGGCCGGAACCGGCCGGGAGAGATCTTCAGAGAAGGTGACGGACTCATGCGCGCAGAGGCCACCCAGCGGGTCGCACTCGTCTTCACGCTGCTGGACGCGAACGGCAACGGCATCCTGGAGGCCGAGGACTTCGCGCTCATGGCCGACCGGGTCGTCGCTCGGGCGGGCGCGTCGGCGCCCGAGGCGCAGCAGCGGCTGCGGGCGTCCTTCGAGCGGTACTGGACGACGCTGGTGACCGAACTCGACGCCAACGGCGACGGGGTGATCAGCCTGGAGGAGTACACCGCCTGCGTGCTGACGCCGGAGCGCTTCGAGGCGACGATCGCCGAGTTCGCCGAGGCGCTCTCCGCCCTCGGCGACCCGGACGGCGACGGGCTCATCGAACGGCCCCTGTTCACCGACCTGATGCTCGCGATCGGCTTCCGGCGCCCCAACGTCGACCGCCTCTTCGACGCCTTCGGGCCCGACGCCGACGACCGGATCACGGTGCGGACCTGGGCCGACGGGATCATGGACTACTACGACCCGCAGAAGGCCGGCATCGCCGGCGACCACCTCGTGACCGGCGCCGTCGTCTGACGCCCGGCCCCGGACGGGCCCCCCGCGCGCCGCGCCGCCCGCACCCCCGGCGGGCCGCGGCGCCCCCGGTACGGCGACGGCGCACAGACCCCGCGAGGAGAACGCTCGATGACCACAACGACCAGTGCACGCGCGGAGGACAGGGGCGGCGAGCCCGGACCTAGGCCCGGCCCCGGGGTGGTCGCCGGGGTCGGGCGCACGGCGCTGATGGTCGCCGCCGCGCGGGCGATCGAGACCTGCCGCACGGACGCCCTGGCCCACGACCCCTACGCCGCGCACTTCGTGCGCACGGCCGCCGCCGACGGGGACTGGCCGCTGCACCCGGACGACGTGCCCGCGGGGGAGGCCGACCCGCTCTGGGGCCGCCTCGCCCGCTACTTCGGCCTGCGCACCCGGGTCTTCGACGACCACCTGCTGGAACAGGCGCAGTCGGGCGTGCGCCAGTTCGTGGTGCTCGGTGCCGGACTGGACGCGCGGGCGCACCGGCTGCCCTGGCCGCCCGGCTGCACCGTCTACGAACTGGACCGGGCGTCCGTGCTCGCCTTCAAGCAGCGCGCGCTGGACGCCCTCGACCCGGCCGCCGCGACCCCGCGCGCCCACCGCGTCCCGATCGCCGCCGACCTGCGGCGCGACTGGATCGACTCGCTCTCCGCGGCGGGCTTCGACCCGGACCTGCCCACCGCCTGGATGGCGGAGGGCCTGTTCCTGTACCTGCCCGCGACCGCGGAGAGCCGTCTCATCGACATCATCGACGCGTACAGCGCCGCGGGCTCCACCTTCGCCTACGAGGTGAAGCTGAGCATCGAGACCGAGGCCGTGCGCTCGTCGCCCATCTACGCGGCGGCCGACGAACGCATCGGCATCGACATGATCGCCCTGTTCGACCCGGACCCGCGCCCCGACTCGGTGGCCGACCTCGCCGAGCGCGGCTGGCGCACCGAGACGCACATCCCCTTCGACCACTCGCGCCGCCTCGGCAGAGGACCCCTGCCGCTGCCGACCGACGCCCTCAACGCGAACCGCTGGACGTTCGCCGCCCTCGCCAAGGACAACGGGCTGCCGGGCCTGGGTCTCACGCGATGACCGTCTGCCGATAGGGCACGATCCGCACCGGCCCGACGAGACCGTGGTCCTGGCGGCCGACACCCCCGAACACCTCCGGCTGCGCGACCCGCAGCCGGTTGATGAGCGGGACCGCCACCTCGACGACGATCTCGTTCGGGCCCCGGCGCAGCGCCCCGCCGAGGTCGACCACCGGGTCGAGACGGTCGGCGGGCGGCAGCGCCCTGCCGTTGACGGTGACCCTGAACGTGTCGCTGACCTGCCCGAGTTGCAGGGTCGCGCCGTGCGAGGCGTCCCAGTGGGCGGGCAGCACCACCGTCGTCCGGTAGCGGCCGATGCCCGCGGAGTCGGCCAGTCCGGGGATGCCGGACCACGGCAGCAGGGTGTCGAGGACCAGCTCCCGGCGGATCCGCTCGGTCTCCGTCGCCGACGTGCCCGGACGCCAGTCCTCCACCTCCAGACGCCAGGAGGACGGGGTCACCGGTTCGGGGACCGAGGGGAAGGACGTGGTCACGGACCGGCCCGTGGAGAGCCGGGTGACGTACCGTCCGGGCGCCGTGGCCCGTACCGCGAGCCCGCCGGGGGCGAAGCGGACCTCGTCCGCGTCCGTGCCGGTGGCGTACGGGCGCCGTCCGTCCCGGTCGCCGAGGAGACCGGGACCGCCGAGGGCGACGATCGCGTTCTGGCCCGGCTGGAGCCGCAGCCGCAGCGTGAAATCGTCACCGTCCCGGGTGTACCGGCCCAGCCGGACGACCGTGCCCGACCACGGGTCGAGGAGGTACGGCACGGCGGTCGCGCGCGAGGAGCCGCGGGCGGTGCGGCGCACCGTGACCTCGTGGTCGATCGGCGCCACCGGGGGCTTCACGGTCTCGGCGTGCTTGCCGTTGCAGAAGTAGTAGAAGTCGGCGTCACCGGTCACCCGGTGGGCGTTGAGCAGCGTCGAGGCGACGGAGTGCCGCACGTCGGCGGTGACCTTCAGCGCGGCGAGCGCGTCCCCGACGGCGGTCTTGTCGGTGATCCGCCGCACGTTCGGGAGCGCCAGCAGCCGGTCGAGGACGTCGGTCAGCCGCGCGTTCTCACCGGCCGCGGGCACGCCCGGGGTGACCGGGCGGTCGAAGTCGCCGAGCAGCACCACCGGCAGCCCCGCGCGGGCGAGCGCGAGGACGGAACGGGCGTCGTCCAGCGAGAGGGTGGGGGCCGACGCGGAGAAGAAGTCGCCCTCGACGAACAGGGCCTTGTAGGCCGGGCCTTCGGGGGCGAGCCGCCCGCCGCGCACGGTCGCCGACGGCAGCGAGAGGAGCGGGCCGCTGAGGAACTGGTGCGTCCAGCCCAGCGGGACGCCCGTCGAGGTGAACCAGGACGCGCCGATCCCGGTCGCCGTGTAGCCGGTCTGCCGGAACACCGCGACGTCCGCGCGGGCCTTCCCGGTCTGCAACACCTGGTGGACACGGGCCAGATGACCGGCCACGTCGGACACGTGCCGCCAGGTCGGCTGGCGCGGCCCCCACGACTCGCCGTACCCGGCCGACCCGTTGTACGGGCTGAACGCCGCGAAGCCGGGCCACGCCACCTTCGGCGCGGTGGCGTAGGAGAAGCCGTGCAGCACCGTCTGGTTGACACCGGCCGCGTAGGCGCCGCCCATCGTGCGCAGGAAACGGTCCCATGTCGTGCTGTACGCCGAGCCGTTGTAGGCACCGGCCTCGCAGGACAGCACGGTGTGCCCGGCCATGTCCCGGCCCCCGGCCAGGCAGCGGTAGTCGTCCAGGTTCTTGAACCCGAGGGACTCGCCCTCCGGGATGTCCAGCACCGCGGCCGACGCGATGGCGTCCGTCTGGAGTCCGTAGGGCTGCGAGCGCAGCTCCATGCGCAGGCCGTGCGCCCAGTCCCGCAGGGCGCCCAGGTGGTGGCGGTTGAACAGCAGGGAGACGGTCTCCCAGAAGTCGTGCCGGATCTGCCGGGTGAGCTGCGCCTCGAAGGCGAAGACCTGGTTGCTCCGGTCGAGCACGATCGCGGGCAGGTACGGCAGCAGAGGGCGCCCGGTGTGCCGCTCGAACTCCTCCGGCAGCCGCGACGTCCAGTTCAGACCGTCCGTCTCCAGCTCCACGGAGTCCTCGAAGAAGGCCCCGCCCGCGGCCCGCAGCAGGGTGCGCAGGGACGGCGTCAGGATGTGCCGGTCCCAGTGACCGGTGACGGCGGCGGTGCCGGCGGCGGCGAAGTGGTCGACCACGTGGGCGGCGGGCACCGAGTGCGGCCCCGACTCGGGCTGCTGGGCCGAGCCCCGCTGCCAGTAGGAGAGCAGCACCCAGTCGCCGTCGTCCGGCGGGGTCCAGCTCAGGGCGCCGTCGACCACCGAGCGGGTGAGGTCGCGGACGGTGGCCGCGTCGAGGCCGGTCTCCTTGCGGGTGGAGTTCGCGGTGTCGACGCGGGCGGCCTGGACCGCGATCAGACGCTGCCTGCTCACTCCGGCGGCCGGGTCGTGGCCCGGCGCGGGCACCGGACCGCGGTAGGCGGCGCCGCCGGTCAACGCGACCCGGCCGAGGACGAGTTCCTGCGCGGCCGCGGGGTCGTCGGGGCTCAGGCCCGGGACGGCGGCGGGCCAACTGGGACCCACGGTCAGGTCGATGGTGACTCCGCGGCGGGCGGCGCGCCGCAGGGCGGCCTCGACGCCGTCCCGCCAGGGTCTGCTGCCCCAGCCGTGGTGCTCCGGGTCGAGGACCGACTTGTCCTTCACGCTGTGGTGCACGGCGGCGATCTCCATGCCCCCGAAACCGGCGTCGGCGATCTGGTCGATCTCCCGGGCGATCTCGACCGGGTCCACCAGCCCGTCGGGCCACCACCAGCGGAACTTGGGCCGCACCTGGGCCGCGGGCCGGGCGAACCAGGCGGCGGTGAGGGGGCGGGAGGCCGAGGCGGGCAGCGCCCGCGCGACGGCGGCCGCGGGCCCGGCCGCGAAGGTGATCGCGGCGGCCCCGGTGAGCCCGGCGGTGAGGACGGTGCGGCGGGTCGTGCCGCCGCGCTGCGGGACGGATTCGTGCATGAGTGCATCCCCAGGTGGAGGTGGGACGGGTGGGAGAGGAGAGGAACAGCGGGATTGAATCGATTCAATCGATGGCGAACGCCGGAACGCTAAGGCCGCGGGAGGAAGGGGGTCAAGATGCGTGCCGGAGGTATTTCGGGCGGGCGGAGGGAGGCTGAGGGGAGAGGGCGCGACGGGGGAGGGCGGCCGTTCCGGTCGCCGGGCCGCCCGCCGGGAACGTCGAGGCGGGGTGGGTGTCGGAGGAACGAGGCGGGCGTCGAGGATGCCGCGGCAAACCCTCGTGAGGACCGCCGACGGCGGCTGCGCGGGCGCGCGGTCCGCTGTCCGGAACTGCTTTTGGCGCGCCCGGGGTGAATTCCCGTGCCGGGGCGCTGGATCGAGGCGGCCCGAATCGAGGGGTGCACCCCGCGACCGCCTGAGTCCGGGCAATGCGGAAACGATTCACGGGACAGCCCCTAACCTGCTGCACATGCCCGACGACACCTCGCGCGCGAGGCGCGACGACCAGCCCGAGGAATCCCGGAGAGCGCGCCTCGGCCGGACGTTCGACGAGGACGCGGAGTTGTACGACCTGGCCCGTCCCGGCTATCCGGCGGAACTGTACGAGGACCTAGCGGAGTTCGCCGGTGCGGGCCCTGGGTGCCGGTTGCTGGAGATCGGCTGCGGGACCGGCCAGGCCACGGTGCCGCTGGCCGGACGGGGCTGCCGGATCACGGCCGTCGAGGCGGGTCCGAGCATGGCCGCGGTGGCCCGCCGCAACCTGGACGGGGCCGCGGGGGTGGAGATCGTCACGGCGGATTTCGAGAGCTGGCCGCTGCCCGCGGAACCGTTCGACGTCGTCCTCGCGGCGACCGCGTTCCACTGGATCGACCCGGCGGTGCGGACGGCGAAGGCCGCCGAGGCGCTGCGGACGGACGGGGCGCTCGCGGTGGTGCGCACCCAGCATGTCAGCGGCGGCACCGAGGAGTTCTTCGTGGAGGTCCAGCGCTGCTACGAGCGTTTCGATCCGGAGACACCGCCGGGGGTGCGGCCGCCGCGAGCCGCCGACGTCGACGGCTCGGACCACGCCCTGGAGGTCGAGCGGAGCGGCGCGTTCGGCCCCACGGAATTCCGCCGCCACGAGCGCGACCTCACCTACGCGACATCGGAGTACCTGGAACTGCTGCAGACCTATTCCGGCCACCGAGCCCTTCCGGAAACCGCCAGGAACGGGTTGCTGGAATGCGTCGCGAGCCTGATCGACGGACGCTATGGCGGGCGGGTGGTCAAGCGCTGTCTCATCGAGTTGGCGGTGTCGCGTCGGCGGTGAAGCGGGATGGCGTACTCGCTGAAAAGAAGAAGGCCGGCTGTTGGCCCCGCCGATCGACGTCGTGCTTCACGGATCACGTTCAGCCGACGTCCTTGGCGAGTCCCCGGAAGCGGATGAGAGCGGCGGCGGTGCCGACGAGGGTCGGGCCGTCTGCCCTGCGGTTTGTTGATCGCCTCTCCGGCGGTGCGGGCTCGGCGTCCCCGCGTGTGGTGCGCGGGGTGGGGGCCCGCGGGGGCGGTTGATTCGTCCGGCCCGGCCGGAAAGTTTCCCGCTGGCTCTGGACCGCGGAAACGTGTTCACCTACTGTCTAGACATGCCTGGACAGGTACACAAGCATCATCGCATCGCCCGCGTGCTCGCCGACGAGATTCGTTCCGGGGTCCATTCCGACGGGGCCAGACTCCCGGGGGAGCACGCGCTCACCCAGCGGTTCGGGGTCAGTCGCACCACCCTGCGGCAGGCCCTCCAGGTCCTCGGCGAGGAGGGGCTGATCGCCACCCACGCCGGGATCGGCTCCTTCGTCACCTTCGACGGCACGCCGCTCGACAACCGCCTCGGCTGGACCCGGGCGCTGGCCGCGCAGGGCACCGAGCTGACCACCGAGACGCTCCGCTTCGAGGAGACGGCCGACCCGGAGCTGGCCGCCTCGCTGGGGCTCGCCTCCACCGCGTTCCTCGCCCTGGACCGGGTCAGACGCCTCCCCGACGGGCAGGGCGTCTCCCTGGAACACAGCAGGGTCCCCGTCACCGACGCCCTCGCCGGACTGCCCGCGCGCGGGCTCGACGGCGGCTCCCTCAACCAGGCGCTGGTCGCGGCGGGCCGGATCACCGACTCGGGCGAAGGCGTCGTGTCGGTCCGCGGGCTCGACCGGGCCGAGGCCGCGATCCTGCACCGTCCGCACGGCGAGTCCTTCCTGCGCCTCGCTCAGGTCTACCGCGCCGCCGACGGCTCGGTCGTCGAGCACGTCAGCAGCCTGCTCGACCCCGCCAGATTCGAACTGCACGTCCGCTCGGGCCGAGGAGGCCGACCGTGAACGACCGACTCGACCGCGCCCTGGGCGCTTTCTACGGACTCGCCCTCGGCGACGCCCTCGGCATGCCCACGCAGGTGATGTCCCGCGAGGACGTCGTCCGCGTCTACGGCACCGTCACCGGCTTCGAACCCGCCCGCCCCGACAACCCGGTCAGCGCGGGCATGCCCGCCGGGTCCGTCACCGACGACACCGACCAGGCCGTCATCGTGGGCAGGCTCCTCGACGAGGGGAACGGCCGCATCGACCCGCTGCGGCTGGCCCACGAACTGCTCGACTGGGAGAAGGAGATGAAGGCCAAGGGCTCCTTCGACCTCCTCGGCCCCTCCACCAAGGCCGCCCTCGACGCGGTGGCCCGCGGGGTCCCGCCCCGGGAGGCGGGCCGCAACGGCACCACCAACGGCGCCGCCATGCGCGTCACCCCCGTCGGCATCGCCTTCCCGGCCGCGCCGCTCGACACCTTCCTCGACCGGGTCGCGGAGTCCTGCCAGGTCACCCACGACACCACCCTCGGCATCGCGGGCGCGGCCGCGGTCGCCGCCGCCGTCTCCACCGGTGTCGGCGGCGGCACCCTCGACGACGCCGTCGAGGCCGCCGTCACCGCCGCGCGGGCCGGTGCCCGGCGCGGGCACTGGATCGCCGGGGCCGACATCGCCTCCCGCGTCGCCTGGGCGGGCGAGCTGGTGCGCGACCTCCCCGAGGCCGAGGCCCTGGACCGGATCTGCGCCCTCGTCGGCACCAGCGTGGCCAGCCAGGAGTCGGTGCCCGCCGCCTTCGCGGTGCTCGCCGTCGCGGACGGCGACCCCTGGCGGGCCGCCCTGCTCGCCGCCAACCTCGGCGGCGACAGCGACACCATCGGCGCGATCGCCGGTGCCGTCGCGGGCTCGGTCACCGGCCTCGCGGGGCTGCCCGCCGACGCCGTCGAGACCCTGCGCACCGTCAACGCCCTCGACCTCGAACCCCTCACCACCCGGCTCCTCGCCCTGCGCTGAACCACACCACTCCCCACAGAGCCCCACGCACCGCCCGATCGCCCCGCCGTCCCCATCCCGCACCCGCACCCGCAAGGAGGTTCCGTCATGACCGTCTCGAAGACGAACGATCGCGTCGGTGCCATCGAGACCCGGGGGATCGAACCGGTCCCCGACAGCGAACGGCACGGCCAGGCAGGCCAGATGTTCTGGACCTGGTTCGCCGCCAACATCAGCATCCTCGGGCTGCCGCTCGGCGCGACCCTGGTCGCCTTCCGCGGACTGAACATCTGGCAGGCCGCGCTCGTCGCGCTGGTCGGCTCCTTCGGATCCTTCGCGCTGGTGGGAGCCCTCAGCATGGCGGGCAAGAAGGGCGGCGCCCCCGCGCTCACCCTCTCCCGCTCGGTCTTCGGGCAGCGGGGCAACGCGGGACCGACCCTGATCACCTGGATGAGCCGGGTCGGCTGGGAGACGATCACCACGACCACCGCCGCCTACGCGCTGCTGGCGCTGCTCGACACCGCGTTCGGCGTCACCCAGAACACCGTGCTCACCCTCGTCTGCCTGCTGGTCTTCATCGTCTGCACGCTGCTGATCAGCGGACTCGGCCACGCCACCATCATGTGGATCAACAAGTGGGCCACCGTCGTCTTCGGCGTCCTGAACCTGATCGTGATGGGCTTCCTGGTCGCGACCGTCGACTGGTCCACGGTCCTGCACACCAGCGCAGGACCGACCACCGGCGTGATCGCGGGCATCGGGTTCATCGCCGCCGGCACCGGCATCGGGTGGGCCAACGCGGGCGCCGACTACGCCCGTTACCTGCCCCGCGCGATCCCCGGCCGACGCCTGGTCGTCGCCTCCGCGTTCGGCGCGGGCATCCCGCTGGTGCTGCTCATCTCCCTCGGCTCGCTGCTCGCCGCGGGCGACGCGAGTCTCGCCACCGCCTCCGACCCGGTCGCCGCGATCAACGCGATGCTGCCGTCCTGGATGGCGATCCCCTACCTGATCGCGGCCTTCGGCGGGCTGCTGATGTCCAACCACCTGTCCACCTACTCCGCCGGGCTGACGATGATCACGCTGGGCCTGCGGGTGCCGCGCGCCCTCGCGGTCGCCCTGGATGTGGTGCTCATGTTCGCGGGCGGCATCTACTTCATGCTGATCGCCGACGACTTCTACGGCCCCTTCTCCACCTTCCTCACCCTGCTCGCCGTCCCCATCTCGGCGTGGATCGGCGTGATCGCCGTCGACTCGCTGCGCGGACGCGACTACGACCCCGAGGCGCTCATGGACACCACCCGCACCAGCCGCTACTGGTACGCGGGCGGCTTCCACCTGCCCGCCGTGATCGGCTGGGCCGCCGCGATCGTGGCCGGACTGCTGTTCACCAAGGCCGCCACCAGCGCCACCGACGTCTGGTTCGCGGGCCCCCTCGCGGACACCTGGTTCGGCGTCAACGGGCTCGGCTGGGCCGTCGCCATGGCCGTCGGAGCCGCCGTGTACGCGCTGTTCGGCCCCCGCGCGGGCGCCCCGGGCCGGGACGGCGGCACGGCCACCCCGACCACCCTCCAGGAGGCCGGACGATGAGCGGACGGCTCGTGCTCGCCGGGAACGTCATCGCCGACGTGGTGATCGAGGTCCCCGCGCTGCCCGAACGCGGCGGCGACGTCATCGGCACCCACACCGGCACCACCGCGGGCGGCGGCTTCAACACCCTGGTCGCCGCGCGCCGCCTGGGCACCGAAGCGGTCTTCGCGGGCCCGCACGGCACCGGACCCCACGGCGACCTGGTCCGCGCCGCCCTGGCCGCCGAACACGTCACGACCCTGCTGGCGCCCCGCACCGACGGCGACACCGGGTTCACCGTGGCCCTGGTCGACGGCGAGGGGGAGCGCACCTTCGTCACCAGCTTCGGCGTCGAGGCCACCCTGACCCGCGCCGACACCGACGTCCTCGCCGCGCGCCTGCGCCCCGGCGACCTGCTCCAGCTCTCCGGATACGCCCTGGTGCTGCCCGGCAACGGCCCGCTCCTCGCCGACCTCACGGCGTCGCTGCCCGCCGGCGTGACCGTCTGCTTCGACCCGGCGCCGCTGGTGGCCGACATCCCCGGGACGGTCCTCGCGCCGGTCCTCGCCCGCACCGACTGGCTCAGCGCCAACGCCCGCGAGGCCCGCCTGCTGACCGGCCTCGGCGACCCGCGCGCCGCGGTGACCGCGCTGCGCGACCGGCTCGCGCCGGGAGCGGGCGCCGTCGTCCGCGCGGACAAGGACGGCTGCTGGCTCGCCCCGCCCGGCGAGCCTCCCGTCCACGTGCCGGGGTTCCCGGTGGACGCCGTCGACAGCAACGGCGCGGGCGACGCGCACGTCGGCGCCTTCCTGGCGTTGATCGGCCAGGGCCACGACCCGGTGACGGCGGCGTCCGGCGCCAACGCGGCGGCCGCCTACGCGGTCGCCCGCCGGGGTCCCGCCACCGCCCCCGACCGGCGGGCGCTCGCGGAGTTCCTGGACGGGGACCCGCTGGCGCGACGGCTGTTCGGCACCGGGGACCGCTGACCGGACACCACCCCGGCCACCGTCACCCGCCCGGCCCCCGGCCTGCCGGGCGGGCACGGGATCAGTGGTCGGCCCGCCGGGGCGCCGGTGTCGTCAGCGGTGCCGCCGGGGGCAGCGGCGCGGTCCCGGGGCCCGCCGCGAACGCCTGGATGAGCAGCGTCGCGAACCGCCGTGACGCCATGACCTGGTGGGCGGGCGACGCGGCGTGGATGCCCCGGTTGGCCATGAGCACCAGGATCAGGTCGTCCAGCACGAAGTCCGCCCGCAGCCGTCCGGTCGCCTGCGCGCGCCGGGCCAGCTCGGCGACCGCCCGCACGGTGCGCGCCCGCTCCGCCGCGATGTCCCGCGCCCCCGGGAAGGCCGACACGAACGCCTCCGTGAACCCCCGGTCGCGGGCGTGCAGTTCACAGATCCGCTCGATCACCAGGCAGAAGCCGCGCCAGGCGTCGGGATCGGCGGACGCCTCGTCCACCACCGTCCGGCACGCCCGTAGCTGGTCCTCGAACGCCTCCGTCACCAGCGCCTGCTTGGTGGGGAAGCGGCGGTACAGGGTGGCGGGTCCGACCCCGGCGCGCCGGGCGATCTCCCGCATGGGCACGTCCAGGCCCTCGGTGGAGAACAGGGCGCGGGCCGCGTCCAGGACGCGGGCGCGGTTGTCCCGGGCGTCGGAGCGCAGGGCCTGAGGCAGATGATCGGTCACCGCTCTCACTTTAGCGAAGCGGACGGGGGCGTCCGTTAGCGTCCGGGACGTGGGCGCCACAGCCCGGCGGCGGGGGACCGGCGGCGCCCCGGAAGCGCGAGCCAGGAGACAGGAGACGGACATGCGGGCGATCGTGATCCAGCGGTACGGCGACCCCGGCGGGCTGGCCGTCGTCGACGTGCCGGTCCCCGTACCCGGCCCGGGGCAGGTGCGGATCGTCACCGAGGCGATCGGCGTCGGCGGCGCCGACACCCTGATCCGCAGCGGCGCCCTCGCCGCCTACGGGTTCACCGAGGGGCACGTCCCCGGCAGCGAGGTGGCGGGCACCGTCGACGCGGTCGGCGCCGGTGTCGACCCCGCCCTGACCGGGCGCCGGGTGTGGGGGTTCACCGGCACCGGCGGCGGCTGCACGGAGCGGGCCCTCGCCTCGGCGGCCGACGTCCTGCCGCTGCCGCCGGGGCTCTCCGCCGTCGACGCGGTGACGCTCGGCGGCTCGGGCGCGGTGGCCCACTTCGGCCTCGCCCACGCCCGCTTCGCCCCCGGTGACGCGGTCCTGGTGCGGGGCGCCGCGGGCGGCATCGGCGTCATGGCGGTGCAGCTCGCCGCGCGCGGCGGCGCCTCCGCGGTGGCGGTCACCACGTCGTCGGCGGAGCGCGGTGAGCGGCTGCGCGCGCTCGGCGCGACGGTGGTGCTCGACCGTGCGGGGGAGGGCGGCCCGGAGACGCCCGCCGGGTACGACGTCGTCCTGGACATCGTGGCCGGGGACGGGCTGCCGTCGTTCCTCGACCGGCTGCGGCCGGGCGGCCGGCTGGTCGCCGTCGGCGCGGTCGGGGGGCAGCCGCCCGCCGACTTCGGCACCCGGCTGATGGCCGCCTTCCGCTCCTCGCTGTCCTTCGCCACGTTCAGCCTGGACACCGTCTCCCCGGCCGACCGGCGGGCCGTGCGGTCCGCGCAGTTCGCGGCGGCGGTGCGCGGCGAACTGACCGCCGTGGTGCACGAGGTGCTCCCGCTGACGGAGGCCGCGCGGGCGCACCGGGCGATGGACGCGGGCGAGGTCTTCGGCCGGGTGGTGCTGGTCCCGTAGGAGACGGGGGCGCCGGTCCGTGGCCCGGGGCTTCCGGTCCAGGGTTTACGGTCCCCGGTCCCCGGTCCCCGGTCCCCGGCACCTTGGTCCCCGGCGCCTCGCCACCTTGGCCCGGGGGCGAGGGGCGAGGGGCGAGGGGCCGGAGGCGAGGGGCGACGGGCGGTGGGCCACCGTCCCAGTTCCTGTTCCCGGGGTCGTCCTCCGGGCCGGGACACGGGCCCGGGGACGCGGGTGGGAGGCCGGGCTGCTGGTGCGGGCGGGCGGGTGTGCCGCCGGTACGGCAGCCGGGACTGCTCGTGGTGCTGCGTCTTCTTCCCTATGGCCACCCGCCCCGCCGACGGCAGGCTGCTGCAAAACACGGCTTGGAGGCCCACAGTGACAGCAGGCCCGGCCCCGGAGGGGGCACCGACCGACGTCGACACCCGCACGGCATCCTTCGCGCAGCGCCGGCTGTGGTTCCTGGACCAACTGGCCGGTTCCTCCACCGGATCGATGCTGCCGCTGGTCCTGCGCCTGCGCGGACACCTGGACGCCGACCGCCTGGAGCGCTCGCTGGCCGGGATCGCCGCCCGCCACGAGGTGCTGCGGACCCGGTTCACCGCCGTCGACGGCGAACCGGTCCCGGTCGTCGACACCCCCGCGGCGACGGTCCTGGAGCGCACCGCGGCCACCGGCCCCGACGACCTCTTCGCCCGGTACCTCGGCCGCCCCGTCGACCTGTCGGCCCAGCACCCGATGCGGGCCGTCCTCGCCCGGGTCGCCCCCGACGAGCACCTGCTGCTGGTCGAGGTGCACCACATCGCCGTCGACGGCTGGTCCTGGGGCGTCCTGCTGAGCGAACTCGCCGCCGGGTACCGGGGCGAGAGCGTCGCGCCGCCCGCCGTCCGGTACGCCGACCTCGCCGACGCCCAGACCCGGCGGCTGTCCGGCGCCCGCCTGGAGCGGCTGCTCGGCCACTGGCGCGAGCGCCTCACCGGACTCACTCCGCTCGACCTGCCCACCGACCGGCCCCGGCCGCGCGTCTGGGACGGCGCCGGGGATGTCGTCCGCTTCGACCTGCCCGCCGACCTGGTCGCCGACGTCGACACCTTCGCCCGCTCCCGCCGGGTCACCCGCTACCTGCTGCTGCTCACCGCCTACCAGGCGCTCCTGGGCCACTGGGCGGGCCGCACCGACGTCGCCGTGTGCAGCACCCTCGCCGAACGCGCCCCGCGCGGCGCCGCCGACCTGATCGGACCGCTCGTCAACACCGTCGTCCTGCGCACCGACCTGTCCGAGGCCCCCGGCTTCAGCGCGCTCCTGGACCGGGTCCGTGCCCGGGTGCCGGTGGACCTCGCGCACGCCGAGGCCCCCTTCGACCTCGTGGTCGGCGCCCTCGGCGGCTCCCGCGACCTCTCCAGGCACCCCCTGGCGCAGGCGTCGTTCACCCTCCTCAACACCCCGCTCCGACCGGTCCTGATGGACGGCCTCGACGTCTCCCTCGTCGAACCGCCGCTCGCCGAGACCCCGTTGGACGTCTTCCTCGACCTGACCCTGCGCACCGACGGCAGCGTCGCCGCCCTCCTGCAGTACGCCACCGCCCTCTTCGACACCGCCACCATGCGCGCCTTCGCCGACGCCTACGTCGCCCTGCTGCGGGCCGTCCTCGCCGACCCCGACACCCCCGTGCGCGACCTGGCCCGCGCCCTGCCCGCCCGGCCCGGCCACCGCGGCGACCCCCTCCCGGCCTGGCACCGCGCGCCCGACCGCACGGACACGCCGCCACC
The DNA here is from genome assembly GCF_900091845.1 of Streptomyces sp. SolWspMP-5a-2. Lineage (GTDB taxonomy): Bacteria > Actinomycetota > Actinomycetes > Streptomycetales > Streptomycetaceae > Streptomyces > Streptomyces doudnae. The sequence goes on along the minus strand of NZ_FMCI01000266.1, from coordinate 3,220 downwards.
GCAGGTCACCTTCCGCGGGGCGCCCGGCGCGACGGCCCTGCACTGCGGGGCCGACAGCGTCACCTACGCGGAACTCGACGCCATGACCGGCGGACTCGCCACCGCGCTGCGCGCCGCCGGGCTCCCGCCCGGCGCCCCGGTGGGCGTCCTGCTGCGCCGCTCCCTGTGGTCGGTCGCCGCGCTGGACGGCATCTGGCGGGCCGGGGGCGCCTATGTCCCCCTCGACCCCGAACTCCCCGCCGAGCGGCTGCGGTTCATGGCCGAGGAGGCCCGCCTCGCCTGCGTCCTCACCGACCGGGCGACGGCCCCCGACGCCGACGGGCTCGCCCCGCTCACCCTCGACGTGACCACCGTCGTCCCCGACCCGGACGGCCCGCGCCACCGCCCCGACCCCCGCGAACTGGCCCACGTCATCTTCACCTCCGGGTCCACCGGCCGACCGAAGGCGGTCGGCGTCGAGCACGCGGCCCTCGCCTCGCACGTCGCCGCCGTCCGCCGGCGGCTCGGCATCACCGCCGCCGACCGGGTGCTGGCCTTCGCGTCCTTCGCCTTCGACGCCTCCCTCGACCAGGTGCTGCCCGCCCTCGGCGCCGGAGCCACCGTCGTCATGCGCCCCGACGAGCCCTGGCTGCCCACCCAGGTCCCCGAGATCGTCCGGCGGCACGCCCTGACCGTCGTCAACGTGCCGCCCACCTACTGGTCGGAGCTGACCCTCTCCCTCGACCGCCGCCAGGCCGCCGCCCTCGCCCCGCTGCGGCTGCTGGTCCTCGGCGGCGAGGCCGTGCCGCCCGACACCCTCGCCGCCTGGCGCGCCGCCGTGCCCTGGGTCCGGGTCTGCAACGCCTACGGCCCCACCGAGACCACCATCACCGCCACCACCTACGACGCCGACGACCCGCCCGCCGGGACCGTCCCCATCGGACGCCCGCTCGGCGACCGGCGGGTGCGGGTCGTCGGCGCCGACGGCGAACCCGTCCCGGTCGGCGTCGGCGGTGAACTCCTCATCGGGGGAACGGAGGTGGCGCGCGGCTACCTCAACCGGCCCGCCCTGACCGCCGAACGCTTCGTGCCCGACCCCGACGGCCCACCGGGCAGCCGCCGTTACCGCACCGGCGACCTGGTCCGCTGGACCGCGGGCGGCGACCTGGAGTTCCTCGGCCGCGACGACGACCAGGTCAAGATCCGCGGCTTCCGCATCGAACTCGGCGAGGTGGAGAGCGTGTTGCGGGCCTGCCCGCTGGTCGCCACCGCCGCGGCCCGCCCCGACCGCGCCACCGGACGCAGCCTCGTCGGCTACGCCGTCCCCGCGCCCGACGCGACCACCCCGCCCGACCGGGCCGCCCTGCGCGCCTGGTGCGCCCGCCATCTGCCGCAGCACGCGGTGCCGTCGGAGTTCGTCGTCCTGGACGCCCTGCCGGTCGGCGTCTCCGGCAAGCTCGACCGCTCCGCCCTGCCCGACCCCGCGCACGCCCGCTCCGCCGCCGACCCCGCCCACACCGCGCCCCGCGACGAGACCGAGCGGATCGTCGCCGAGGTCTGGGCCGACGTCCTCGGCCTGGACCGGATCGGCATCGACGACAGCTTCTTCGACCTCGGCGGCCACTCCCTGCTCGCCACCATGGCCGTCTCCCGGATCGCCCAGCGCCTCGGCCGCGAGATCGAACTGCGCTCCGTGTTCGAGAACCCCACCGTCCGCGGCTTCGCCCCCCGGGTCAGTGCCGCCCGCGTCACCGGCAGCGCCGAGGTGCTGCCCGTCGACCGCGGCGGCCCGCTGCCCCTGTCCTTCGCCCAGGAACGCCTCTGGTTCCTCGACCGTGCCTCCGACCGCGGCGACTCCTACCTGCTCCACTACTGCTGGCGGGTGCGCGGCGGCCTCGACCGCGCCGCCTGGCAGCAGGCCCTGGACGACCTCGTCGCCCGCCACGAGGTGCTGCGCACCGCGCTGGTCGAGTCCGAGGGACGCCCCGCCCAGCGGATCTGCGACCCCCTGCCCGTCCCGCTGCTGTGGCGGACCGCGCCCGGGGCGCCCGACGAGCAGAGCCGCCTGGACGCCGTGCGGGAGCTGGCCGGGGCGCACGCGGCCCGCCCCTTCGACCTCGACCGGCCCCCGCTGCTGCGGGCCGGGGTGTGGGAACTCGCCGACGACGACCACGTCGTGCTGCTCGCCCTGCACCACGCCGTCACCGACGGCTGGTCCAAGGGCGTCCTGCTCGACGAACTCGCCCTCCACTACCACGCCCGCCGCACCGGCACCGCCGCCGCGCCGCCCCCGCTGCCCGTCCAGTACGGCGACTTCGCCGTCTGGCAGCGCGACCGCGCCGACGCGGGTGCCCTGGAGCCCCAACTCGCCTACTGGGAAGAGACGCTGAGGGCCGCACCGGTCCTGGAACTGCCCACCGACCGGCCCCGGCCCGCCGTCTTCACCGGGCGCGGCGGCGCCGTCGAGGTCCCCCTGCCCACCGCCCTCCTCGACCGCGTCGACGCCCACGCCGGATCCCGGGGCGCCACCCGCTTCATGGTGCTGCTCGCCGCCGCCCAGGCGACCCTGGCCCGCTGGTCGGGGCAGACCGACATCACCGTCGGCACCCCCGTCGCCGGCCGCGCCCGCCTCGAACTGGAGCCGCTGATCGGCTTCTTCGTCAACACCGTCGCCCTGCGCACCGACCTGTCCGGGCGGCCGACCCTCGGCACGCTCGTGGACCGGGCGCGGGACGCCGTCCTGGGCGCCTTCGACCACCAGGAGGTGCCCTTCGAGAAGGTCGTGGAACGGCTGCGCCCCGAACGCGACCTGTCCCGCAACCCGCTCTTCCAGGTCATGGTCGACGTCCAGGACGCCTCCACCGGCGGCGCCGGGCTCCCGGGACTCGACGCCACCGCCTTCGAACTCCCCTGGGGCTCCGCCAAGTTCGACCTGACCGCCACCTTCGTCGTACGGCCCGGCGGGTTCGCGCTCAACGTCGAGTACGCCGCCGACCTCTTCGAACCCGCCACCGCCACCCGCTTCGCCCACCACGTCGGCCGCCTCCTGGAGACCCTGGTCGACCACCCCGGCACCCGCGTCGACGAGGCCCCGCTGCTGTCGGCCGCCGAACGCGCCCGGCTCGTCGCGGACGCCGGACAGGACGCCCCGCCCGCGCCCCGCTTCCGCCCGGCCGGCGCCCCCGGACGCCCCCGCCGTCGTCTGCGAGGGCGACACGCTCGACTACGCGGGCCTCGACGC
>NZ_FMCI01000324.1 GCF_900091845.1 Streptomyces sp. SolWspMP-5a-2 | reverse complement strand
CCCGGAGGGCTCAGGACCGGCCTGGCCGTCGTCGGGGCCAAGCCCGCCCGGAGGGGACCGACGCGCTTCTGACGGTACGCGGCTGGACGGATCACTCGCAGGCGGGTGGACGAGCACGTGAAGCTCCTGGTGGGGCACGGTGGATCTCGACCGTGACACCTCCTGCCAGGAGCTTCGTCGCGGGCGGAGCCGCCCAAGTGACCTGCACCGCCGCCAGGGTGGAAAAGGCTCAGTCTTCAGGCCAGAGTTGGCGATTTCTGGACGGAATTCCCGATCGCTCTTTACAGATGCGGTCGGCACCAATCGAAAATGATCGGAAGTTCCTGGTCCGGTTCACTGCTCGGTGCTGGTGAGCTCCCCGCTCACGTTCATGACCTCGTGGCACCCCCGCGCACTGCGGCCGGTGGCCGGGGTGCCCGGCTTCGCACACGTCACATCAATGGTCACTGTCTCGTTCGCCGGGATCTTGATGGGGGTGACCCAGTGGTAGTCCTGGTTGCGGAAGGTCTCCAGAGCGATGGTGGTGATCTTACGGTCGCCGAAGCTGATCGTCATCACCCCTTCGTCGCCCTGGAAGTTGGCGACGACGATGTCCGTCACGCCGAAGACCGTCTTCTCCGGCACCTTGTACGTGCCCTTCTTGGTCTCCCCGTTGGCCGTCTCCAGATCGATGGTGGCCGAACTCTGCTGGCCGCCGCCACCGATGCCGCCCCCGCCGCCGGTCCCGCCGGAACCGGCTTCCGTCCCGCTGCCCGGGGCGCCGGGCGAGGGGCTCGCCCCGCCCCCGGCCCGGCCGCCCGAACCGGCCCCGCCGGTCGCGCCCTCGGCACCCTGGTCCCCTCCCGGTGTGGGCCGGGGGTTGACCACCTCGTTGGCCGCTTCCTTCGCCGCGCTGCGCACCGCCGGGCGGACCAGCGCGAACCAGGCGATCAGCAGCGCGAGCAGCGCCGCGAGCAGGGCGAGCAGCCACTTCGGGAACACCGGGATCTGGACGAACTCCGCGTCCAGCGACGGCGGGTCGCCGCTCTCGTCCGGGTGAGGAGCGTCCTGGTCCCGGATCCGGGCGGCGGCCAGCGTGAACGGCCACACCACCGGCGCGCCGAACCACACCGGCCTGCCGGTCCTGACCCGCAGCCTGACCTCGGCCGACTCGCCGGGCTCCAGCCCCGGCCGGGCCGGGGTGAAGGCGAACGCCAGCTCCTCACCCGCCTGCCCGGGGGTGAAGCCCGCCGTCACCGGGACGTTGCCCTCGTTGCGCACCGCGAGCCGGTACCGGCCCCGCAGCCAGCCGCGCCGGCGGCGGGGCCGCAGCTCGGCGCGGAGTTCGTGGAACTCCCCGACCAGCACCGTGGTCTCCGGGACCCGTACGTCGTCGGGGCGCTCGGTCGGCAGCACCCGTACCGCCAGCGGCAGTTCACCGGCCCGGATCTCGGGGGAGCGCGGTGGCTCCAGCCGGATCGTCACCGTCTCACGGGTCCCCGGGTAGAGGGAGACCCGCGCGGGTTCCACGGTCGTCCAGGCCGCGCAGTCCCCGACGACCTCCAGGGTGTACGCCTCGACGATGTCGCTGTCGTTGCGGACGGTCAGGCTGGTCGTGGCGGTGCCGCCCGGGGTCACCGTCATGGCCGGGATGTCGAGTCCGGGCGCACCGGGACCGGAAGAGGCTGGAGAAGGCGTCACGCCACCACGGTAGGAACGCCCCGAGGAGTGCGCCGAGGGGCGCGAGGGCAACACCCGGGCAGTCGTGGTGCCCGCCACGGCACCGTCAACTCGACCCCGGAGCAGGGTCGTTGATGGCACCCGTCGGCCTCCGCGCGCCGCCTTCCGGACCCCCGCCCGCCCCGGCGATCCTCGCAGTCACGACCGCACGAACAGGCAACCCCCCTTTCTGCGCAGAGGAGAACACCCCGGCCATGTCTGCCTTCCTGTCCCACGAGCACACCGCCACCGGCTCCGGGCACGGGGCCTCTTCCACCGGCACGGCGGAACGGGTGACCGTCGCCGTCTACGCCGCCGATCCGATCCTGCACCTCGGTGTCGTCCAGCAACTGCGCCAGCGCCCCGAGGTCGACCTGCTCCCCGAGGCGGACGCCGAGGGGGCCCAGGTGTCGCTGGTGGTCGTGGACCACGTCGAGGACGACGTGGCCACCCTGCTCAAGCGGCTGCGGCGCAACTCCCGCACCCATGTCGGCCTGGTGGTCGGCACCCTCGGCTCCGGCGCGCTGCAACGCGTCATCGAGTGCGGTGTCGCGGCGGTGCTGCGGCGCTCCGAGGCCGACCAGGACCGGCTGGTCCGCCTGGTCCTCGCGACCGCCAACGGCGAGGGCGTGGTCCCCGGGGACCTGCTGGGCAAGTTACTCACCCACGTCGGCGGCCTGCGGCGTTCGGCGCTCGACCCGCAGGGACTGTCCCTGTCCACCCTGACCACCCGCGAGGCGGAGATGCTGCGCCTGGTGTCGGAGGGCCTCGACACCGCGGAGATAGCCCGCAAGACCTCCTACTCCGAGAGAACCGTCAAGAACGTCCTGCACGAGGTCACCACCCGCCTCCAACTCCGCAACCGCGCCCACGCGGTGGGCTTCGCGATGCGCAACGGGCTGATCTGACGCCGGGGGTGCGCCGGCGCTGCCCGAAAGCGCACCGCGCGTTTCCCCCGGACACCGCCCCGCCGCCCTGCCGCCGCGTACCCGGCCGGAGCAGGGTGGCGGGGGCACATCCACGTGCCGCACCGGAGCGCGAGGGGGACCCGTCATGCGAACCGCCGGCCGGGGTGGGCGGTACCGCCCGGGAAGACTCGGCCTGTCGCTGCTGCTGCTCGTCCCGCTGCTCGGGGTGACCGCGGCCTCCGGTCCGGTCGACGCGAAGGCCGCGCCGCGAGCCGTGGCCGCCGACACCACGGGCAACCGGATCGCCTACGCCGGCACCCGGCACCGCAGCCTCGGCCAGGTGGCCACCACCACGTCGAGCACCCCGCTGTTCGGCGCGGGCCCGGCCCACCAGGACGTCCAACCGAACGCCCTGGGTGCCCAGTTGGTCTTCGCGAGCCTGCGCGACGAGCCGACCCCGCAGATCTACCTGCGGGCCGCCGACGGCTCCGTACGGCGGCTCACCACCGGCATGGACGCGGCACACCCCCGGCTCGTCCCCGACGGCGCCTCGGTGGTCTTCGACGCCGCCGGACCCGGCGGCGTCGGCGGCGCCACCCAGCGCGACCTGTGGCGGGTGAACACCGACGGCACCGGTCTGACCCGGCTCACCGACACCCCCGCGAACGAGGAGGGCCCGACCGTCTCCCCCGACGGGCGGCGGCTGGCGTACGCGAGCGACAGCGACCCGCTGGCCGGACAGCAGATCTACGTGCGGCCGCTGGACGGCGGCACCGCCCTGCGCGTCACCTCCCCCGAGAACGGCACGGCCGCCGAACCGGCGTGGAACCCGGTGGACGACGACGAGAACCGGGACTGGATCGCGTACACCGCCACCACCACCGTCGACGGGCAGCCGGCGCCCCGGCTGCGGGTGACCAACGCGAACGGGACCGGTGACGGGCCGCTGTTCGGGGGCGATCGGGCACAGTGGCGGGCCCACGGGGCAGCGTGGCTGCCCGACGGGGACGGGGTGCTCTTCCTCAGCCCCGAGATCACCTGTGAGTGCGAGGGCGACTGGGACCACGTGTTCCGGTCCACCGCCCACGACACCGAGCAGGTCCCCTCCCTCGTGCTGAACGAGGACCGGGAGGTCACCACCGTCACCTGGTCGGGCCCGCTCGACGGCGGCGTCCCCGTCGTCGAACGCGTCACGGCGGCGGGACCGCACGAGGTGACCCTCCAGGACGCCCGCGCCGACGGCTCCGACCCGCGCGATCTCGGGCTGACGATCCTGCGGGAGGACCCGGCGGCCGACACCAACACCGACCCCGCCGAGGACCCGCTCTTCCAGCCCGCCGCCGGGCACGACCCGTGGACCGAGCGGCAGAACTACACGCCCGACGGCCGCCGGATCGTCCTCACCCGGTTCGAGGACACCCAGGCGGGCCGGATCGAACGGATCTGGATCGCGGACGCCGACGGATCGAACGCCCAGCCCCTGCTGCTCGCCGGACGCGGCCCGACCGACTGGGACACCGACCCGACGTTCTCCCCCGACGGCAGGTTCCTCGCCTTCACCCGCACCTCACCGGGCGGGGTCGGCGAGCCCAGCCGCATCCTCGTCGCCGACGCCGCGAGCGGCGCGATCACCGGGGAGATCACCCCGCCCGCCGGGGAGAACACGGGCCGCGACGCACAGCCCACCTGGTCGTCCGACGGGACCACCCTCGCGTTCACCCGGGGCGAGGTGATCGACGACAACGGCGGCAACAAGCACGTCTGGACCGTGCCCGTCGACCACCTCGACCAGCAGCGCGACCTGAGCGCCGGCGTCTGCCCGCCCGGCTGCCAAGTCATCGACGACAGCCCCGCGTTCTCCCCGGACGGCACCTCCGTCGCCTTCAACCGCAAGAGCGGCGGCGGCGTCGTCGACCAGGGCGGCGGCATCCTGCTCACCTCCGCCACCGGCGCCGACTGCCGGGTGCTGACCCCCGCCACCGCACGCGACCTGCCCGGCGCCTGCGGCAGGCCGCTCCCCGAGCCACCGCCCGCCGGACCGTTCCAGCCCCGCGACGCCGCGTGGACGGCCGACGGCGCGAGCATGGTGATCAGCTCGCGCTCCGGGGCCGCCGTCGACATCCCGGAGAAGCTGAGCCTGCTCGACGTCGCCTCCGGCGCCCTCACCCCGCTCACCGCCACCCTCCCGGGGCGGCAGAAGGAGCCCAGCGTCCAGCAGTCCGTCGACCTCACGGTCCACGCCCCGGCCACCACCCCCGAGGTCACCGTCTCCACCTCCACCACCATCGGCGTCGACCTGGTGAACAACGGCCCCGCCGCCTCCCCGGGCACCACCCTGACCGTCGCCCCGGCGACCGGTGTCCGGATCACCGCGCTGACCTGGCCGGGCGGCACCTGCGACGCCGCCTCCCTCCAGTGCGACGTCGGCGTGGTCCCGCCCGGCGCCTCCGTCACCGTGGACGTCACCCTCACCGGCCTCACCGCCGGGGACCGGCCCGTCGACTGGACGGTCACCGGAACGGTCCTCGACCCCGAGCCCGGCGACAACACCGCGCGCACCGTGGTCCCGGTGCGCGAGGCGACCACGCCCCCCACCCAGCCGCCCACCCCGCCCCCGACGACGTCACCCCCGACCCCGCCCCCGCCGACGACCCAGCCGCCACCGCCCCCGACCCCGCCCGCCCCCGACGCCGGACCCGGCGTCCGGGTCACCGCGCGGCCCGAACCCGGCTACGTCGGCGGCCGGGTCGTGGTCACCTACACCGTCCGCAACGGCCGCAACGCCCTCGCCACCGGACTGCGGCTGCGCGTCGGCCTGCCCCCGGACATTCCGGACGACGGGCGCCCGCCGGGCTGCGACACCTCCTGGGTCTGCGCACTGCCCGACCTGAGACCCGGCGCGAGCACCGTCGTCGTGGTCGTCCTGCGCCCCGACAAGGCGCTGACCAGCGAGGTCACCGGAGTCCTCACCACCACCGGCACGGACGCCGACCCGCGCGACAACACCGCGAGGCAACGCCTGCGCATCCTCCAGCCGCGCATCGTCGCCGTGCCCGACATCGGCAAGCCCGGCTTCGTCACCTCGGTGCGCGGCAAGGACTTCCCGCCGGGTGTGCCGGTGCGGTTCACCTGGAAACCCGGCATCACCGCGGCCGCCGCCCCCACCGTCCCGCTGCCGGACGGCACCTTCATCGGCCAGCTCCTCATCCTCGCCAAGGACCAGACAGGACCCCGCGTCATCACCGCCACAGGCCCCGGATTCTCCCCGGTGACCACCGACTTCCTGGTGGTCAGCGGCACCGTCCAGCCGCCGGACGAGGTGACCCGCCGATGATCCACGAGGTCGACGAGGGCCTGCGCCTGCTGCTCCACGAGTCCGGCGGTCTGGCCGCGTCCGGCGTCGAGGTGGTCTTCGACGCCCCCACCCGGGACTGGGCGGCCCGCCGCAGCGCCCCCACCGTCTGCGTCTTCCTCTACGACATCCGGGAGGACGTCACCCGGCGCGGCAGCGGCGCCGGGGAGGTCCACGACGCCGACGGCGCCCTGGTCGCGCGGCGCACCCCGCCGCGCTGGTACGAGCTGACGTACCTGGTCACCGCCTGGGCGGGGCGCCCGCAGGACGAACACCGGCTGCTCTCGCAGGTGCTGGCCACGCTGGTGTCCGGCGACACCCTGCCGACCCGGCTGCTCACCGGCACCCTCGCCGAGCTGGGCCTGACGGTGGCCCTGGACGCGGGCGGGGCGGGACGCGGCGCCCCCGACGTCTCCGACGTGTGGTCCGCGCTCGGCGGCGAGCTGAAGGCGTCGCTCCAGGTGCGGGTGAACGCGCCGCTGGCCGGGGTGACGACCGACACCGCGCCGCCGGTCACCGAGGGCCTCGTGGTGCGCTCGGCGGCCAGCGCCGAGGGCACCGGCGAGCCGACGCCCGGCCGCCGTCTGCGCTACCGGGAGACCACCGACCCGGGCCCCGACGGCGGCTTCGCGGGCCCCCGCGAACGCGGCCCCGCCCCGGCCCGCCGCCGCAGAGGGGACCGCCAGCCATGACCCACACCACCGAAAGCCCGCCCGCGGAAACGGAGTCGGTGGCAGGTGATGCCGAGCGCCGGGACGACGAGTTGGAGTCGGTGGCAGGTGATGCCGAACGCCTCGACGACGTAGCGGAGTCCATGTCCGTCGACGCCGAATATCCCTTCGCCGGGACGAAGTCCATGCTCGTCCACGCCGAACACCGCCCCGCAGGATCGGAGCCCATGTCCGTCGACGCCGAACACCCCCTCGCCGGGACGAAGTCCATGCCCGTCCACGCCGAACACCTCCTCGCTGGGCATGAGTCCATGTCCGTCGACGCCGAACACCCTCTCCCCGAGACGGAGTCCATGCCCGTCGAGACCGAACACCGCGCCGGGTCCGCCGCGTCCGGGTCCGTCGCCGATCCCCTCTGGGCGCGGCTCGGCCTCGTCGAGGAGCGGGTGCGGCAGGCCGTGGAGACACGGCGGGCCGGCGACCCCGACCCCGACGACCCGTACCGCGGCCAGTACCTCACCCCCGAAGCCGTCGATCGCGTCCTCGCCGAACCCGGCGGGCTCGGGCTCGCCGCGCCGGACCCGTGGCGGCCGACCGCCGGGTCCGTCCTCGACGGCCTCGCCCGGCGGTTCGGCCTGACCCCGCTCGACCTGGACCTGCTCCTGGTCGCGGTGGCTCCCGACCTCGACGCGCGGTTCGAGCGGCTCTACGGCTACCTCAACGACGACCTGACCCGCCGCAGGCCCACGGTCGGGCTCGCCCTCGAACTGTGCGGGCTCGCCGGGGCTTCCGCCGCCCGGTTCCGGCTCGCCCCCGGGTCACCGCTGGTCGAGGGCGGCCTCCTGCACGTCACCGAGCCCGAACGACCCCCGCTGTCAAGGGTGTTGGCGGTGCCCGACCGGGTCATCGGGCATCTGCTGGGCAGCACCCGGCCCGACCCGGCTCGCCGGGGTGCTCGGGGAGGCCACGCGGACCCGACCGCCGACGCGCCGGACGTCCGCCGGACCGCGTCCGCCGCCGACACCGGCCCGGT
>NZ_FMCI01000060.1 GCF_900091845.1 Streptomyces sp. SolWspMP-5a-2 | reverse complement strand
GCGGGCGCGGCCAGGGGGTCGCCGTCAGCGGGCCGGACGACGGCGACCCGGCGGACGGGGCCGAAGGGACGGCGGGCCACCGTCAGGCAGGGCCCCGACGGGCTGGTCCGGACAGCGGAGCGCGACCCCTCGGCGGCGGCGCCCGGCAAGGCGGGGGCGGGGCGGACGACAAGGCACGGGGGAAGTCGCCGGACGGGTCACGGGACGTCCCCGGCCGCGGCGCGGCCGCCCCCGTCGGATCACGCCGACCGGACGCACTGGACCCTTCGGATCGGGGTCCCGGCTCCTCGACGGCGGCACGCTGAACGGGCGCCAGCGACGACGTACCGCCCCCCTGCGGGGCCCGAGCAGCCGACCCATGCCCGCCGCGCGGACCGGCCGGACGCGAAGGGCCCCCAGGGTCTGCACCGGTCGGCGAGTTCGAAGCTATCGGCGGGGCCGTCGGCGTGGTCGATGTCGGCACGTCACCGCCCGCACCCGGCCCGGGTGGCGTCCGTCCGGGCGCCGTACGCACGCCGTTCGGCCCGGCACCGGACCGATCCCCGGCCCCGGCCCCGGGTGGCACCACCGCCACCCGTCGCACCAGCGGAGTCGCCGGAACAGCCCACGGACCAGCGGCGTCCGCCGCAGACACGACCGGGTCCGGGCCGGACACGGCAGACCGCTGGACGGCAGCGGACGACGCGGCGGAAAGGAGAGCGAGGGGCTCGGAGGAACCGTCAGCGGCCAGCCCACGGGACAGCCGTGTGCCGCCTTCGCCCGAACTCCCCCTCCACACACCACCGTCACGCAGACCACCACGATCCGCACCGGACCCCCGCGAACCCGGCGCCGGCCGCCCCGGCTCAGACGAGCCTGGCTCCACCAGCACCCCGACAGCCGACGGGTCGTCTCCCGCCGCGCTGTCCTCGCCCTCCGGGAGCGCCGACCTGAGCAGCAGCGGCCCACCACCGCTGTGCGTGGCCGGTGCGGTGGCCGGGCGGGTGACGCCGTGCACCAGACCGGCCGGAGCGGCGGGCAGCAGCGCGTGCCCGAGGCCGCTGTCGAACGACGGGTCCTGCCAGGCGGCGAGCCCCGCGCGGAAAGCGAGGCCGTCACTGACGCCGAGCGGAGCGCGGGACAGGGTGAGCCGGGGCGCGGCGACCCGCCGCCAGCCTCCGTCCCAGTCCCCCGGAACGGAGAGACCCACACGGCCCGTCCTGCCGGGGACCGCACCCGGCGGATTCTCCCCCGCACCCGGTGTACCGTCCCCCGCCGGACCGCCCCCGGAGCCGTCGGAATGCTCCGCGGGGACCCGGCGGCGCAGCCTGTCCCGCCATGCCATGTACTCAACCACCTTCGTTCACACGGGTGTTGATGCGGGCGATCTCGGCCACCCACTGCCGGCGTTCACCGTGGGTCAGGTCGAGGATCTCCTCGCGCCGCCAGTGGAAGTGGTAAGCGATGTACGCGATCTCCTCCCGGAGCCGGGGAAGGGCGTACGTCACGATTCCCCCAGGCGCCCACCGGAGAGGTCGACCTCGAAAGCGCCCTCGCAGTGCGGGCAGGTCACGGCGGCACGGGTGTGGCCCTCACTGTTGATCCGGCGGTAGAAGTCCTGGAGGAAAGCGACATCGGTCGCGTACATCCGCTCCACCACCCCGGCGTGCACATCGGTGACGGCACCGATCCGGGTGATCACCTGACTCAGCAGCACCACACTCAGGTAGGCCGGGTTCTCCTTGACCCTGAGATCGATCTGCGGACGCAACTCGTCCCGGGCGGTCGCCAGACGCATCGCGCCGTGCCGGTGCACAATGCCCGACTCATCGACATAACCACGCGGCAGCTCGAACTCGAACTCGGTGCGCAGTCCGTGGTCCCCGCCGCGGGGCGGAGTGGGGGGCGGTGCCGTCGGCAGTTCCGCCGCCGGTGCGGGCTCCGTCGCCTGGAGGATCTCCTCCAGGTTGCCCGCCGTCACGGTGCGGCGCCTCATTCGACGATGATCTCTTCGAAGACGATCGTCACGGACTCGGTGGCCGCGGACGACTCCCCCGCCTTCAGGGAGGGGCCTTCCCACTTGGAGGCCCAGCCCTGCATCAGCTGGATGCGCCGGACGGTGTTGCCCTCGGTGTCCTTGATCTCGATGGTGAGGTTCTGCCGCGCGGAGTTCACGGCGCCGTTGTTCAGGGTCTCCTTGATCCAGTTGGTGAACTCGCTGCTCTGGTCGAGTCCCCGGGTGATCGTGATCTCGCCTGCCTGCCGGGCGCCCGGCTGCTTGCGGATGATCTGCTTGCCCTCCGCGCTGACCTGGCGTACCTCGACGACCTCCTCCTCGACGGTCAGTCCGCTGATCTCCTGGATCGACTCGACGAGGTAGCCGCCGAGCTGCACGCCGAAGACATGGGTGGAAAGAGCATCGCCCGTCGCCATGACTGTCTGTCACCTTCCTTCGCTGGTGCGGTGGTTCATGGGGTCACTGGTTCACTCGTCGACGAGGCTGGTGCTGTCGGAGAACTGGGCCAGCCGGAACACCACGAACTCCGCGGGCTTCACCGGTGAGACGCCGATCTCGCAGATGACCCGGCCCTGGTCGATGGACTCGGGCGGGTTGTTGTCGCGGTCGCACCTGACGTAGAACGCCTCCTCGGCCGTGCGGCCGAACAGCGCGCCCCTGCGCCACTCCTCGGTGAGGAACGCCGTGACGTTGCGCCGGATGCTCGACCACAGCCGGTCGTCGTTGGGCTCGAAGACCACCCACTGGGTGCCCAACAGGATGGACTCCTCCAGGTAGTTGAAGAGCCGCCGCACGTTCAGGTAGCGCCAGGCCGGGTCGGAGGAGAGGGTGCGGGCGCCCCAGATCCGGATGCCCCGGCCGGGGAAGGCGCGTACGCAGTTGACGCCGATCGGGTTGAGCAGGTCCTGCTCGCCCTTGCTGAGGCGGAGTTCGAGGTCGACGGCGCCCCGGATCACCTCGTTGGCGGGTGCCTTGTGCACCCCGCGTTCGCCGTCGCTGCGGGCCCAGACTCCGGCGATGTGACCGCTGGGCGGGACGGTGGTGTTGCGCCCGGTGGCCGGGTCGAAGACACGGACCCACGGGTAGTAGAGGGCGGCGTACCGGGAGTCGTAGCCTGCCTCGTCGTTGCGCCAGGCACGCACCTCCTGGGCGCCGAGGCCGGGCGGGGTGTCGAGGACGGCGACGCGGTCGCCCATCTGCTCGCAGTGGGAGATCACCGCGAGCTGCACGGTGCGCACCCCCTCGGCGTCGATGTCGCCGCGCTGGTAGGCGCTCATCACGTCGGGCACGGCGACCATGGTGATCTCGTCGATGGTCTCCAGACCGCCGAAGCCGGTACGGGCGGCGGCGTCGCCGACGTACTCCGCGGGGCCGAGCCGGGCCACCTCGCCGGAGCCGCCGGTGGCGGGCGCGGCCGGTGCGTCGGGCACCGCGAGCACCTGGGCGACGGGCCTGCCCTGGGCGGCGTCCTGCTGCTCGGTGACCTGGATCAGCTTGGACGCGCGGGCCTGGTTGACCAGGTATCCCTTGACGTTCTTGCGGGTGGACGCGTCGTAGGTCTCGGCGACCCGGTCGCCCTGGCGGACCAGGACCTTGAAGCGGTCCTCGGGCGGGTTCTCGCCGTCCGCGTCGGTGACCTCGACCGACACCCCGGTGACGCCCGGCCTGGCCGCGACGAGGAAGCCGCCGAGGGCCACCGGTTCCGTCGCCGCCTCCGCCCCGGTCCGGCCGCCGCCGGCCGGCGGGGCGTCGCCGTCGTCGGCCCGGTCGTCGCCGATCCGCACGACGTACGCGGCGCCGCCGCCGTTGGTGAAGTAGCCGTGGACCGAGAGCGGCAGGTAGGCGCCCTCGGTGAAGCCGCCGAACGTCTGCGTGTACTGGTCCCAACTGGTGACCAGCGTCGGGGTGTGGAACGGGCCGTTCTCGGCGAAGCCGACGAACGCGGCGACGGCGGTGCCGACCCCTTCGATCGGTCGGGCACCGGACTGCACCTCCTCCACGTACACACCCGGGGTGAGGTACGTCGGCATACTCGCTCCTTCGCGTCCGTGCGGCTCGGTCACCTGTGTCCGGATCGAGTCTGCGCGGTGATCCACCCGGGGCGACAGGGACGCGGGGCCTGGCCAGGGGCAGGGCCGCTGCCTTCCGTTGCCCCCGCGGACCGTCCGGCCACCGCCCCGCCGTGCCCTCGCGCTGCCCGCGCGGACCTGGACACCCCGGCCGCCCCGGCGGTCCACTGGGGGCACCAGCGGGACTGCGCCGACGAGGAGGCCACGAAGTGCGGAGGACCGGGGCCGGCGCCGAGCGGCACGAACACCGGCGGGCCGCGAGCGGTCCGGCCGCCACCACCCGCCAGGCGGCCTCCACCGGCGCCGCCGTACCGCCGCCGCTCACCGCCGACGCCCTCCGGGCGGCGCAGCGCGGCGCGGGCAACGCCGCGGTGACGACGATGATCGCCCGCCGCTTCCGCCCGGCGCCCGTCGCACCGGAGGTGCCCGATCCCGAGGTGCACAAACTGCTGCGCTCGGGCGGCGAACGCCTCAGGAACCCGGTGCGCGAGGACATGGAGTCCCGCTTCGACGACGACTTCTCCGACGTCCGGCTGCACACCGGGGCCGCCGCGGCGCGCTCCGCCCGCGCCCTCGGGGCCCGCGCCTACACCTCGGGCAACCATGTCGTCATCGGCGACGGCGGCGGCGACCGGCACACCCTCGCCCACGAACTGACCCATGTCGTCCAGCAGCGTCAGGGCCCGGTTGCGGGCACCGACCACGGCGGCGGCCTGCGGATCTCCGACCCGTCGGACCGCTTCGAACGGGCGGCGGAGGCGAACGCCAGACGGGTCCTGTCCGGTACGGCGCCGGTCCGGCGCGCACCGGAGCCCGACACCGGCCGGCGACCGGCGCCGTCCGGGGCGGGCGCGGTGCAGCGGATGTACTCCGGCGGCGAGGAGGACGAGGAGGACTACCTCGGCGACGACGAGTCCGACATCGCCGAGGGTCTGGAGGAGGGCGACGCCCTCGCCCAGCTCGTCGCGGACGTCAACGCCTGCACCTGTGAACCCCGGCTCCAGCAGGAAGGGCGCTCCACCAAGGAGGCGATGGTCAGCTTCCCCCGCGACCAGAAGGCGGAGCGGGCCGAGCAGACCATGCGGCACATCTCCATCCGGCTCTTCAACTGCATCCGCTACCTGCACGACGTCGCGCTCCAGAACGCGCGCGACGAGGCGGCCTCACTGGACCCGGACGGCGACTCGGCGATGGCGGAGTCCTCCACCGCGCCCGAGAAGAAGGGCAAGGACACCAAGGGCAAGGCGGCGGCCAAGAAGAAGGGACCGCCCCGGGAGTCCGAGGTGCAGGGCCTGCTGATCAACGAACGGCTGGTCTTCGCGACCAACCGGAACCGTTCCGTCACGCTGCTGATGGAGTACCTGAAAGCCCAGTCCGCCGGACAGGACGAGGGCGCGCCGGCACCGGACCTGACCCACCTGATGAACCACGAACCGTCGGAGAAGGAACTCCGCACGGGCCGGTCGACGAGGGAGGCGGACGATCTGATCGCCGTCAACCGGCGCGCCCGGCTGAAGATCAAGCAGGTCTACAAGGGCGAGCGGGCCAGCGCGACCGCCGACGCGATGCGGCGCAGGGGCCCCGTCGTCCAGTTGGAGGCGGCGCCCACGACCGAGGAGGGGATCGCGGAACTGCGGAGGATCCTCACCGCGGACGAGTACAGGGGCGCGGTCATCCTGCTCAAACACTCCACGGGTACCGGGAACAACCCCGACGGCAAGGAGTCGGTGCACGCCGAGCAGAAGCTGATGCTCGCGCTCAACACGGCCGAGCTGTCCGGGGAGCAGCTCGGCGAGAAGATCGTGGTGCGCGGGACCAAGCGGCCCTGCAAGGCGTGCTGGGCACTGCTGGAGCACTACAGGCAGCGAGGCTTCCCCCTGAGCTTCAACAACCGGCCGGGCGCCTTCTTCAAGGAGTCGGCCCGGACCGGTCTGGAGGAGCACCCCCAGATCGCCGCTCCGCCCGGCGGACAGGGCGAGGGCAACTGGATGTCCCAGCAGATCACCGCGAAGGCGCGGCTGGGCACCCATGTCTCCGCGTACTCCGGTGAACGCGCCCCCGACGAGGCGGAGACGGGCTCGGACGGCGGGAAGCGGCTGCGGGTCACGGCCAAGGAGGTGCGGACGAAGGACGACAGGGTCGCCTACACCCACGCCGAGCACGGCACCGGCGGCCATGAGACGCTCTCCGACTCCGACGTGATCGAGGAGAGCGACGGCTCGCTGACCAGCACGCTCGCCAAACTGGATCTGAGCGGCATCCGGGGGGTGACGAGCGGGGACTCCGAATCCGAGGCCGCGGCGGTGCACCGCGGGAAGAAGCGCAAGAAGAAGAACCTCGCCGAACACCCGGACCTTCTGCGGCAGTTCGAGGACGCCATGGGGGCCGACTTCCGGGCGACCGTGGAGCAGCGCAAGCAGGGTCCGAAGTCCGGCGCCGGGATGCACTATCCACAGCCGCTGATGGACCTGGCCGCCAGACTGCGCGACGAGGAGGACGTGTCGATGAACAGCATGGCCGGCCATCTCGGCGTCGACACGGGCGCCTTCACGAGAACGGTGGAGAGCCGCACCACCGGGAACGAGGCGGAGGACACCGACGGGCCCTCCGCGCCCAAGAAGAAAAGAAGAGCCCGCTCGGGGGGCCGCTGGACCAGGCGGGCGAGAATCGGCTGCTCGGTGCCCTGACGCCCGAGTTCGCCAGATGGCGGACCACCACGCTCGGTGGCGGCAACGCCGGGAGGCGCCCCGCGTTCGGAGCGGCCCTGGAGGACGTGATGCGCGGGATGAAGGGCACCTACTCCGCCAAGTCGATCGGTGTCTTCCTCGGGAAAGTCCCGGACAAGACCATCCGCAACTACATGAAGGACGAGTGAGC
This sequence comes from Streptomyces sp. SolWspMP-5a-2, assembly GCF_900091845.1. Taxonomy (GTDB): domain Bacteria; phylum Actinomycetota; class Actinomycetes; order Streptomycetales; family Streptomycetaceae; genus Streptomyces; species Streptomyces doudnae. The sequence goes on along the minus strand of NZ_FMCI01000060.1, from coordinate 1,345 downwards.
GGCCCGCCGCGCCCCCCACCCGCCCCTCACGCCCCCGCCGCCTCCTCTGTGTACGGCCCGAACTCGCCCTCCAGGAGCAGCCGTCCGAGCTTGCGGTACTCCTGGGCGACCGCCGTCACCACCTGCCGCATGGTGAGCGGTTCGCCGGACTCCGCCGCGAGGTAGGCCGCGGTCACCGCGCAGGCCCGGATGGAGCCGCCGGCGAGTTCGAAGCGGTCCGCGCAGAACGCGAGGTCCAGGTCGTCGGCGCGGGGCAGCCGTTCGCCCAGGCAGCGGTCCCACAGGGCGAGGCGCTGGCCGGCGTCGGGGACCGGGAAGTCCGCGACCACGTCGAGCCGGCGGGTGAACGCCTCGTCCAGGTTGGCCCGCAGGTTGGTGGTCAGCACCGCGATGCCGTCGAACGACTCCATGCGCTGGAGCAGGTACGCCGACTCGATGTTGGCGTGCCGGTCGTGCGCGTCCTTCACCTCCGCACGCTTGCCGAAGATCGCGTCGGCCTCGTCGAAGAGCAGCACCGCGTTGACCGCCGACGCCTCGGTGAAGATCCGTTCCAGGTTCTTCTCGGTCTCCCCGACGTACTTGTCCACCACGGTGGACAGGTCCACCACGTACAGGTCCATGCCCAGGTCGGCGGCGACGACCTCGGCGGACATGGTCTTGCCGGTGCCCGACTCGCCCGCGAACAGCGCGATGACGCCGCGCCCCCGGCCGCCGCCGGGCCGCATCCCCCACTCCCCGAGCACCCGCTCGCGGTGGCGGGCCCGCAGGGCGAGTTCCCGCAGCCGCCGGTGGGTGGCCGGTGGCAGCACCAGGTCGTCCCAGCCGACGCCGGGCTCCACCCGGCGGGCCAGCCGGTCGAGCCCCGCGCCGTTCTGGGCGCGTACGGCGGCGCGCAGGTCGTCGGGGTGCGGGGGTCGGCCCGCGAGGGCGGCCGTGCGCACCGCCACGTCGGCGGCCCGGCGCAGTTGTCCGGAGTCCAGCCGGTGCGCGGCGACCGCTTCGGCGAGCGCCGTCGCGTCGCCGACCGGGAGGACGCCGCCCGCCGCGTCGTCGAGGGCGTGCCGCCAGCGGGTGGCCTGCCGTTCGGGCGACGGCGCGGGGACGGTCAGGACGACGGGGGTGTCGGCCGCCCACTCCGGGGCCCAGCCGACGGTGCCGTGGGTGAGCAGCGGGAGGCCGCGCAGCGCGGCGCTCAACGCCCCGAGCGCGCGGGCCCGTTCGGCGGGTTCGCCGGGAAGCGCCTCCAGCGGGCCGAGGACGACTCCGGCGCCGGTCAGCCGGGCTTCGAGGGCGGCGGTCCTGGCCAGCTCCGGTATCTCGGCCGGGTGCCGCGCGAGCGCCGTCG
>NZ_FMCI01000196.1 GCF_900091845.1 Streptomyces sp. SolWspMP-5a-2 | reverse complement strand
GCCCACCCGCGCCGCGAACACCCCGTCCGACCCGGCGCCGGACGCGGCGGACGGCGGCTGCGTCGCGCCGTCGGCCGGGCTCCCGCCCCCGTCGCCCTCCCGGAGCCGGTGTCCGGCCGGGGTCAGGAAGTGGGCGTGCGGCGGGCGGGGGTGGCGGAACGCGAGCCCGAGCCGCACCAGCGCCGCGAGCTGTGCCGGTGTGCCCCGCAGCCGCCCGGTGGCGGGATCGGCGCCGTCCACGAGTCGTCGTTGGGCGGCGGTCGGTGGTCGTGCCACGGCGTGCTCCTCCCCACGGGCCAGGACACTCGCAGACTACGACGGGGGTCTGACATTCCATCCGGCGATCACCGGGCGGCCGTGCTCGGTGCCCAGTCGGCACAGGGTGCCGGTGGCGAGCTGGAACAGGGCCCCGGCCGACGGCGGCAGGCCGAGCCTGCGGGCGGTGAGCACCCGCAGGAAGTGGCCGTGCGCCACCAGCAGCACGACCCCCTCGGTGTTGGCCAGCGCCGCGTCCGCCTTGGCGAGCACCCGGTCGGCGCGCTCCCCGACCTGCTCCGGGGTCTCCCCTGGGTGCTCGGGCGGCCCCGGGACCACGCCGTCGGTGAAGAGGAACCAGTCCGGCCGGGTGCGCTGGATCTCCGGGGTGGTGACGCCCTCGTAGCCGCCGTAGTCCCACTCGCGCAGGTCCACGTCGATCCGGGCGTCGTGCACCCCGATCAGCTCGGCCGTCTCGCGGGCCCGCTGCATCGGGCTGACGAACGCGGCGCCGATGCGGTGCGAGCGGATCAGCGGGACCAGCCGGCGCGCCTCGGCCCGGCCGGTCTCGGTCAGCGGCACGTCCGTCGCGCCCGTGTGCCGTCCGGACCGCGACCACTCGGTCTCACCGTGCCGGACGAGGAAGAGATCACCCATGCCGTCGAGGCTAAGAGCCCGCGGCCCCGGTCGCGCGGGGGAGCCGCGGCGGCCCGGCGGGGCCCGGCTACTGCCGGTACCCGCTCAGGAACCGGCCGATCCGGCCGATCGCCGCCTCCAGGTCGTCGGCGTGCGGCAGGGTGAGGATGCGGAAGTGGTCGGGGGTCGGCCAGTTGAAGCCGGTGCCCTGGACGACCTGGATCTTCTCCCGGAGCAGCAGGTCGAGGACGAACTTCTCGTCGTCGGCGATCGGGTGCACCTTGGGGTCGATGCGCGGGAAGGCGTACAGCGCGCCCTTGGGCCGCACGCAGGACACCCCCGGGATCTCGTTGAGCTTCTCCCAGGCCACGTTCCGCTGTTCGTGCAGCCGCCCGCCGGGCCGGGTCAGCTCGCGGATGGACTGCCGTCCGCCGAGCGCGGCCTGGATGGCGTACTGGGCGGGCGCGTTGGGGCACAGCCGCATGGAGGCCAGCATGGTGAGGCCCTCCAGGTAGCTGCGCGCGTGCTGCTTGGGTCCGGTGACGACCAGCCAGCCGGAGCGGAAGCCCGCCACCCGGTAGGTCTTGGAGAGCCCGCAGAAGGTGAGGACGACGAGATCGGGGGCGAGCGCCGCGGCCGAGTGGTGCACGGCGTCGTCGTAGAGGATCTGGTCGTAGATCTCGTCGGCGAACACCATCAGGCCGTGCCTGCGGGCCAGGTCGAGGATGCCCTCGACGATCTCCTTCGGGTAGACGGCGCCGGTGGGGTTGTTCGGGTTGATGATGACGACGGCCTTGGTCCGGTCGGTGATCTTCGCCGCCATGTCGTCCAGGTCGGGGTACCACTCGGCCTGCTCGTCGCAGAGGTAGTGGACCGCCTTGCCGCCCGCCAGGGTCGTCACCGCCGTCCACAGCGGGAAGTCGGGGGCGGGCACGAGGACCTCGTCACCGTCCTCGATCAGCGCCTGGACGGCCATGGAGACCAGCTCCGAGACGCCGTTGCCGAGGTACACGTCGTCGACGCCCACGTCGAGGCCCAGCGCCTGGTAGCGCTGGGCGACCGCGCGCCGGGCCGACAGGACGCCCCGCGAGTCGGTGTAGCCGTGGGCGTTCGGGAGCATCCGGATCATGTCCTGGAGGATCTCCTCGGGCGCCTCGAAGCCGAACAGCGCGGGGTTGCCGGTGTTGAGGCGCAGCACGCTGTGCCCCGCCTCCTCCAGCGCGTCGGCGTGCTCGATCACCGGGCCCCGGATCTCGTAGCAGACCTCGCTGAGCTTGTTCGACTGCCGGAACTCCATGCGCCGCTTCCCCTCAGAGAATGTGTGTTGCTTGGTTTTACCAAGTAGGAGCTTGGAAAGTCCAACAACCTGTCTAGACTGCGTCGCATGTCACCGCGCAGAAGCTACGACCAGTACTGCTCCGCCGCCCGCGCCCTGGACGTCGTCGGCGACCGCTGGACCCTGCTGATCGTCCGCGAACTCCTCGCCGGTCCCCGCCGCTACACGGACCTGCACGCGGATCTGCCGGGGGTGAGCACGGACGTCCTCGCCTCCCGGCTGAAGGACATGGAGCGCGACGGCCTCGCCACCCGCCGCAGGCTGCCCCCGCCCGGCGCCGCCCACGTCTACGAACTCACCGGCCGGGGGCGGGAGTTGCTGCCCGTCCTGGCGGCGCTCAGCGGCTGGGGGCGGGCCGAGCTGGGGGAGCGGCGGCCCACCGACGCGGTCCGCGCCCACTGGTTCGCGCTGCCGCTGCTGCGCCTCCTCGAAAACCCCGGGCTCGTCGAAGTGCGCCTGGATGAAGGGGACTTCCATCTGCACGCCGGTGCCGAGGAGGGGCCCGTGTACGGCGAGGGCCCCGCGCCCGCCGAGCCCGACGCCCGTCTGACCCTGGACTCCGCCACCTGCGAGGCCGTCAGCCGCGGGGAGACGGCCCTGCTGGACGCCGTCCGCGACGGCCGGATCACCGTCACCGGGGACGGCCCCCTGGCGAAGGCGCTGCTGCGGGACGCGTGAGCGACGCGGGCGCGGGTCCCCGCCGGGGGAGCGCGGAAGGCCCGCACGGGAGCGGCCTCGGGCGTGCTGCTCACCCGGGAAACGCAGAAGGCCCGCACCGGGCGGGCCTTCTGAGGGGACGTCAGGTGTTCACGCGCCCGGTGGGACGCGGGTCGGGCGTCCGGTGCCCCGGGTCAGCGCGTAGCCGCCGATCCCGGCCAGCGCCGCCAGGATGCCGCCGACGCCGGTCCACACCCAGCGGCTCGACCACCAGCCCGAGGACCAGCCGCCGTCCGGCTCGATGCTGGAGAGCACCGCCGACTTCCGGGACGAGTCCTCGTCCTTCCGCTCGGAGGTGACCGCGATGCCCGGCACCAGCGGCTCGGCCAGCGAGCCGTCCACCGCGGCCCCGCCGCCGATGTTCACGGCGCCGACCTCGACCGACGTCGACACCGGCAGGCCCAGGTCGGCCGCGGGCAGCCCGATCGCCGTCAGCCGGACGTAGTACGTGCCCGGCAGCGGGTCGTCGGCCCACGGCTCCGACCAGGCCCGCACCGTGCGCAGCACGCAGGTCAGGTCGATCGAAGCGGTGCCCTGGGCGGCCGTGCGGGTCTGCGCCCCGTACTGGCAGGCCTGGCGGCGCCGCAGACCGTCGTACACGTCGACCTGCCAGGTCTGCGCGGTGTGCGCGTCCGGCAGCTTCACCGTGGCGCGCACGGTCGGACGCTGCTCGGCGTCCGCGGCGAACGACCAGTACAGGTAGTCGCCCGCGGAGGCGCTCGCCGTCGCCCGCTGGTCCTGCTCGATCTCGGTCGCCGTACGGAACGACGTGCCCGCGCGGGTGGGTCCCGCGCCGCCGTCCGAGGCGCTCGGCGACGGCGAGGAGTCGGCCGCCGCCGGGCCCGCCGCGCAGCCCAGCGCCAGCAGGGCCGCGCCCAGCACTCGTGTGAACCGCATCAGTTGGTCCTCCAGACCGCGACCCGCCAGCGTGACACCCAGCCCCACAGCAGACCGGCGAGGAAGCCGACCAGGACCAGCACCCCGAGCAGCCACCAGCCGCGGCCGAGCCCGAAGGCCGCCACGTCACTGGCCTGCGACGGACCGTCGACCACGTCCACGGTCAGCTCCAGCGGCATGCCCGGCGTGGTCTTCACCCCGGACGTCGCCGAGAACGCGTTGGTCACCTGGAGACACACCGACTCGGCCGGAGCGTCGTCGTCGTCGCTCTCCGCCTTCGGGTAGCGCAGCCCCGTCGAGATCACGTCGGTGCGGCCGTTGCCCGCCGCCTCGCCGCGCACGATCTCCCGGCCGTGCGTCGTCACCGCGCGCAGCAGCAGCCCGTAGTCCGGGTTCACCGCGCGGTCCGCCCCGACGCTCACCGAAGCCCGCAGCTCCTGGCCGGGGTCGACGTCCACGCGGTACCAGCGCTGCTGCGAGAACTCCTCGCGGTCCGTGTACAGGCCCGACTTCAGGGTGGGCGCCTTCGCGCACTGCGCGGCCCCCTCGGTCGCCACCGGCGTCACCACCGGGTCGGCCGCCCGGTCCACCAACTGGTTCACCTTGTCGGTGAGTTCGTCGGTGTGCTCGACGGAGGTGTAGGTGCCGCCGGTCGCCTCGGCGATGCAGCTGAGCTGCTTGCGGAGCTTGGTGTTGGGGACCAGGCCCAGGGTGTCGATGGTGAGCCCGATGCCCCGGGCGGCGATCTCCCGCGCCACCTCGCACGGGTCGAGCGGGGCGCAGGTGTCCTCGCCGTCGCTGATCAGCACGATCCGCTTGGAGCCGTCGCCCGCGTCCAGGTCGTCCGCGGCCTTCAGCAGGGCGGGCCCGATCGGCGTCCATCCGGTGGGCGAGAGGGTCGCCACCGCCGACTTCGCCTCGGTGCGGTCCAGCGGACCCACCGGGTAGAGCTGCGCGGTGTCCTTGCAGCCCGTCTTGCGGTCGTCGCCGGGGTAGTCGGCGCCGAGGGTGCGGATGCCCAGCTCCACCTCCTCCGGGGTCGCGTCGAGGACCTCGTTGAACGCCTGCTTCGCCGCCGCCATCCGAGTCCCGCCGTCGATGTCCCTGGTCCGCATGGAACCGGAGACGTCGAGGACGAGGTCGACCTTCGGGGCGCCCGTGGGTTCGCCGGCCGCCGCGGCGCCCGGGAAGGCGAGCCCGGCCGCCAGAGTGGCGAGCAGGGCGAGCGCCCCGGACGCCAGCCGTTGTCTTCTGATCATCGGCGGATCCTATTGATCGAAGAGGCCGGGCTCCAAAACGAGACGTCGGAACCGGCCCCCTCGACCTCCGAACACGGGGCGCGGCGGGCGGGGTTGGACTCCCTACGAACACGGGCAGCGGCGGGCGGGGTTGAGGTCCCTCCGAACTCGGTTCACGGCGGGCGGGGTTGGACGGCCTCCGAACACCAGCCTCAGTGCAGGGGGTTGGGCAGCGCCGTCCACTGGTCGCCGGGGACCCCGGGCGAAAGGCGCATCAGGGTCAGCGCCTTGGTGGGCAGCTCCTCGTCGAGCAGCGCCGCCAGATCGGGGGTGCGCGGCAGATCCCGCACCGCCGTCCTGAGCGCGTCGCGCAGCGCCGGTGCGGAACCCGCCGTGGAAGCCAGCGCACCGGCCACCAGGGAACCGAACAGCTTGCGCCGCAGAGTCGTTTCGTCATCGGTGACGACCCGTCCGGACAGCTCCGGCACCGGGATGCCGTGCCGCCGCAGCCGCGCCGGACTGACCCGGATGTCGGCGAGGTCGCGGTAGACCAGCCGCAGCGGGGCGCCCCCGGCGGAGAGCACCACCAGCAGGTTCTGCCCGTGCGCCTCCAGCGCCACGCCCTGGTCGAGCAGCCGCAGCCCCGCCGTCACCGCGAGCCGCGCGAAGTCCGCCAGCCAGTCGGGCGACCCGGGCAGCCCGGTGGTCGCCAGCGCCGCCACCGGCACCACCCGCTCGCCCCGCGCCTGATCCGCGTGCGCCTGCGGCGACTCGCGCAGCACCGCCGCCAGGTCGGGCGAGTGCGCGGTCGCCGCGCCCAGCGTCCGCGTCATGTGCAGCAGCCCCTCCGAGCGCGCCGCGAGCGACTCCGCGAACTCCGACAGCACCGCCGAGAAACCGATCGAGTACGCCGAGATGTCCCGCACGGACGACGTCAGCCGCGCGCTCAGCGCCGTCTTGACGTGCGGACCGCCGGGCACCGCCAGGGTCCGCAGCGACATCAACGGGTGGGCCCCCAGCACCCGTTCGCCACCTCGCTTGAGGACGTGCGCCGCCTGCCACGGGTGCACCGGCAGCAACAGCCGTCCGCCGTCGCGCAGTCCGTCCGGCCACACCCCCGTCATCAGGCACTCGCCCGCCGGCACCGGCACCAGGGCCAGCTCCACCAGCGGCCGGTGCTCGGGACCGTACGCCAGCTCCTCCGCAACCGAGAACCCGGGCCGCGCACGGCAGTTGGGGTGGTACGGATGACCGTCCACGATCCGCTGCTCCCACTCCCAGTCCGTCCCCGGCCACCCCTCGTCCACCGGACCCCGACCGGCCCGCGACAGCGCCAGCGAGGCGGCGCTGTGCGCCAGTTCGGCGGCGAACCCGGCGCCGTGCGGCACCGCGAGAGCGGTCACCAGCCGCGCCGGATGGTCGTACGGGACGCCGTCCAGCTCCACGGCGGTGACCCGGTCGCCGGTGGCGTACGGGTCGGACGCCGGGCCGTGCAGCAGCCGTCCGTCCCGCAACCGCACGGTGAGACCGTCCCGGTCCGGGGCGCGGCCCGCGATCCACGGCAGCGGCTCATGGGCGAGCGCCCGCCACAGCCGGGTCAGCACGGCCGCCCGCGCGCCCGGCACCTCCGCCGCGTACCGTGACTCCAGGTCCGGGCGTACGACGGCCAGTTCGGCGGCGACGTCGGACTCGGTGGGGTGGGGACGGTGCACGGGGGATCTCCTCGGGTACGGGCGGGGCGTCACGGTCGTGACATTCCGCCCTCCATACTGATCGTCCGCGTCCGGGCGGACCGCACGGAACGAGTGGAAGCGCGTGGAACCCATGCCCCGGCCCGACAGCGACGACGCCGCCCGCGCGGACGCGTACGCCGCCGCCCCGCTGCTGAACTGCCTCCTGCGCGAGGTGGCCGAACCCCGTCCCGGCACCCCCGGGCGCCCGGAGTACCGCCTGCCGGGCACCGACCGGCTGCTGCGGGTGCGCGGCACCCGCAGGCCCGCGGGACCGGAGATCCGTGACACCGGCGGCTGGCACCGCCTCGACCACGCCGGACTCGTCAAACTCGTCGCCGAGGAACTGGGCGCGCTGACCGGGCTCGCCAACCACGAGCTGCCCGCCGAGATGGCCGACAGCCGCGCGGTGGTCGCCGCGCTGCTCGCCGCCCGCACGGCCGCGCCCGCCGACCCCTACCGGCGCTCCGAGCAGTCCCTGCTCACCGGACACCCCTTCCACCCCGCGCCCAAGGCGCGCGGCGGCGGTCCGGCGGCGGCGTGGCTGCCGTACGCGCCCGAGGCGTACGCCGCCTTCCCGGTGGCCCTGCTCGGCGTGCGCGAGGACACCGTCGTCGAGGATGGCGACACCTCCGCGCTCGACGCCCTCGGCGCCGCGCCGCCCGGCTACCGGCTGCTGCCCGCCCACCCCTGGCAGCTCGAACTGGCGGCCCCCGTCCTCGCGGACGCCTTCGCCGACGGCCGCCTGGTCCGCCTCGGCACCACCGCGCGGGACAGCTGGCCCACCGCCGCCGTGCGCACCGTGTACACGCCCGCGCACGACCTCTTCCTGAAGTTCAGCCTCGACGTCCGCATCACCAACGACATCCGCCGCCTGTGGCGCCACGACCTGCTGCGGCTGCGCCGGGTCGACGACGCGGCCACCGCCGCCTTCGCCGCCCGGCCCGCCGGTGCCGCATGGCTCGGCGACCGCGGCCACCGCACCGCCGGGTTCGCCTACGAGGAGCTGGCGGTCGTCGTCCGCGACGGCCTCGGCGGCCACCTGCGGCCCGGCACGACGCCGCTGCTCGCGGCGGGCCTGGTGGAGGGCTTCCCCGGCAGCCCCCTGGAGCGCGCCGACCCGGCCACCTGGTGGGAGGCGTACCTCGCCCGGGTGGTGCCGCCCGCGCTGACGGCGTTCGCCGACCACGGCGTGGTCCTGGAGGCCCACCTCCAGAACACGCTGGTCGCGGTGGACGCGTCCGGACTGCCCGCGCAGGCGCTGTTCCGGGACGCGGAAGGCGTGAAACTGCTCCCGGAGGTCGGCCGCGAGGCGGGCTGGGAGCGGCTGGTGTACACCCTGGTCGTCAACAACCTGGTGGAGGTCGCGGGCGCCCTCGCGGAGCACCGGCCCGGGTTCGACCCGTGGCCCGCGGCCCGCCGGGCGCTGGCCGGGCACGGGCTGCCCGAGGCCGCCGCGCTGCTCACCGCCCCGACCCTGCCGGGCAAGACCAACCTGCTGCTGCGCTGGACCGGCGCCGACGGCGCGGACGCCCGCTACCTGCCCCTGCCCAACCCTCTGGCCGAGGGGACGTAGGCGGCGGAGCGGCCGGGTGGTCCGTCGGGCGGGTGGCCGGACGGGCCGTCGGGCGGGTGGCCGGGCATGCAGCTGGGCGCAGGTGGTCGGGATCGGCGGGGGAGGCGCTGCGGGGGCGCGGAGCGCGGGTGCAGGGCACGGGGGCCGGGAGTCTGGGGCGCTGCCGCGCCGATCGTCGCGCGTGGACGGCGTGGACGGCGCGGCCCGCGTGCACGGCGTGAACCGCGTCGACGGCGTGCGCCGGGCGCCGAGGGCGCTCGTCGGGCCGGTCACGCCCGGTTACGCTGGTCGTCCCGGCCGTCGACCGGGCGGGGGACGGTTCACCGGATCGCATCAGCTAGGAGCCGGTCGTGGAGCGCGAGGCAGCGGGACTGCGGGGTCCGGGGCGATGCTGAGAGAGGTCACCGCGACCCGGTACATCGAGCCCCTGCGCTCCGGCGGGTCGGTCCCGGGTGTCTTCGAGGCCGACGACCTCGGCACCTACGTCGTCAAGTTCACCGGCTCGGCGCAGGGCCGCAAGGCGCTGGTCGCCGAGGTGATCGTCGGTGAGCTGGCCCGCGCGCTCGGACTGCGCTTCCCCGAGCTGGTGCTGGTCCGCTTCGACCCCGCCGTCGCCGACGACGAGCCCCACCAGGAGGTGCGCGACCTGCACGCCGCGAGCGCCGGTCTGAACCTCGGCTTGGACCATCTGCCGGGCGCCCGCGACTTCACCCCGGAGATCGCCGCGGAGTTCCCGGTCGACCCGCTGGAGGCGGGCCGGATCGTCTGGCTCGACGCGTTCACCGCCAACGTCGACCGGACGGTGCACAGCTCCAACCTGATGATCTGGCCCACCCTCGGGATCGCCCCGCCCCGGCTGTGGCTCATCGACCACGGCGCGGCCCTGGTCTTCCACCACCGCTGGGACACCTCCGCCCCCGACCGGGCCTACGACGTCCGTCACCACGCCCTCGGCCACTACGGGCCCGACGTGCGCGCGGCCGACGCCGAGCTGGCGCCCCGGGTGACCGAGGAGCTGCTGCGGACCGTCGTCGCCGAGGTGCCCGACGCGTGGCTGACCGGGTTCCCGACGCCCGACGCGGCGCGCGAGGCGTACGTGGGCTACCTGCTCGCGCGGGTGGCGGTCTCGGCGGCCTGGCTGCCCACCGACTTCCCCAGCCGAGAGGAGCGTGCCGCCGAGGAGGCCCAGCGCGCGGACCGCACCCGGCGCGGCCGTCCGACGTGGCTCAAGCGCGTCCCCGACCTGCACGGCGCCCCGCCGGTCGAGAACGACGGCACGGTGCACCTGAGATGACCGGATCACGCCGGATCGCGCCCAGCCGACCCGGCCGGTCGCCGTACGCGCACGGGTGGCCCGGGGACAATTCCCCGGGCCACCCGCATGCGTGACGGTGTGTCAGCCGCGCGGCTCCCGCGTCGCGACCCGGCCACGGCTCAGCCGGTCAGCCGATGGCTCAGCCGGTCGGCGGTTGGCTCAGCCGGGGCAGCCGGGGCAGCCGGGGCAGCCGGTCAGTCGGTCAGCCGCTCGTACGCGGGCAGCGTCAAGAAGTCCGCGTAGTCGTCGTCCAGGGAGACCTGGAGGAGCAGGTCGTGCGCCTGCTGCCAGTGCCCGGCCGCGAACGCCTCGGCACCGATCTCCGCGCGGATGTTCTCCAGCTCCTCGGCGGCGATCCGGCGGGCCAGCTCGGGCGTGGCCTTCTCGCCGTTCTCGAACTGGACGCCCGCGTTGATCCACTGCCAGATCTGCGAGCGTGAGATCTCGGCGGTGGCCGCGTCCTCCATGAGGTTGAAGATGGCGACCGCGCCGAGCCCGCGCAGCCACGCCTCGATGTAACGGATGCCCACCTGGACGGCGTTGACCAGTCCGTCGTAGGTCGGGCTCGCCTCCAGCGAGTCGACCGCGATGAGGTCGGCGGCCTCGACGCGCACGTCCTCGCGCAGCCGGTCCTTCTGGTTCGGGCGGTCGCCCAGCACCGCGTCGAAGGACGCCATGGCGATCGGCACCAGGTCGGGGTGGGCGACCCAGGAGCCGTCGAAACCGTCGCCCGCCTCGCGGTCCTTGTCGGCGCGGACCTTCTCGAAGGCGACCTTGTTGACCTCGGCGTCGCGCCGGGACGGGATGAACGCCGCCATGCCGCCGATGGCGTGCGCGCCGCGCCTGTGGCAGGTGCGGACGAGGAGTTCGGTGTACGCCCGCATGAACGGGGCGGTCATGGTGACCGCGTTGCGGTCCGGCAGGACGAACCTGGCGCCGCCGTCACGGAAGTTCTTGACGATGGAGAACAGGTAGTCCCAGCGTCCGGCGTTCAACCCGGAGGCGTGGTCGCGGAGTTCGTAGAGGATCTCCTCCATCTCGTACGCGGCCGTGATCGTCTCGATGAGGACGGTGGCGCGCACCGAGCCCTGCGGGACGCCCACGTACTCCTGCGCGAACACGAACACGTCGTTCCAGAGGCGGGCCTCCAGGTGCGACTCCGTCTTCGGGAGGTAGAAGTACGGGCCCTTGCCGAGGTCGAGCAGCCGCCGCGCGTTGTGGAAGAAGTAGAGCCCGAAGTCGACCAGCGCCCCGGGCATCTGCTCGCCGTCGACCAGCAGATGACGCTCGTTCAGGTGCCAGCCGCGCGGGCGCATCACGACCGTCGCCAGTTCGGCGTCGTCCTTGAGGGCGTACGACTTCCCGGAGGCGGCGTCGGTGAAGTCGATGGAGCGGGTGTAGGCGTCGATCAGGTTGACCTGGCCAAGGACCACGTTCTCCCAGGTCGGCGCGGAGGCGTCCTCGAAGTCCGCGAGCCACACCCGGGCGCCCGAGTTGAGGGCGTTGATGGTCATCTTGCGATCCGTGGGGCCGGTGATCTCCACCCGCCGGTCGTTCAGGGCGGCCGGGGCGGGGGCAACCGACCAGGAGTCGTCGGCGCGGATCGCGGCCGTCTCCGGCAGGAAGTCGAGCGTGGAGGTGCGGGCGATCTCGGCGCGGCGCTCCGCCCGGCGGGCGAGGAGTTCCGCACGCCGGGGCGTGAACCGCCGGTGCAGTTCGGCGAGGAAGGCGAGGGCCGCCTCCGTGAGGACCTCCTCCTGCCGGGGCAGCGTCTCGGCGTGGACGACGGCCAGCGGGGACGGCGCTGGTGCGGACATGAACAGTCACTTCCTTCAGCGTGCGTGGCACCGGGTGCCGGTCGACCCGGGCAGGGCGGGAGACGCTCCGACAAGGTCAGAGCGCTTCTGAACAGTGGATACTAGTTTCCTCATTGTGGAAGTTCAATGGTTTGTTGACGTCGAGATTCTCCGGATCGAGCCAATGTGGCGCTCCGTGCCACGCCGTTCACTCAAGGTGCGCCAGATCGGCCTCCGTGTCGATGTCGAACGGCCGCGCCACGTCGCCGCACTCGACCAGCGTCAGCGCGTCCCCGCGCGCCCGCAGATAGGAACGCGCCCCCTGGTCGCCGGTCGCCGCCTCCGCGACACCGGCCCAGTGCGCGGCCCCGAACAGCACCGGATGCCCGCGCACCCCCGCGTAGCACGCCGCGACCAGCGACGACTCGTCCCGGAAGCCGTCCAGCACCCGCCGCACCGCCGCCGGTCCGATCCCCGGCTGGTCGACGAGCGACACCAGCGCCGCCCGCGCCCCGGTCCCGCCCAGCGAGCCGAGCCCGGCCCGCAGCGACGAGCCCATGCCCCGTTCCCACTCCGGGTTCTCCACCAGCACGCAGCCGTCCAGCGCCGCCCGCTCCCGCACGGCGTCCGCGCGCGCCCCCAGCACCACGTGCACCCGGGCGCACCCCGCCGCGCGCAGCACCCCCACGGCGTGCTCCACGAGCGGTGCGCCCCGGTGGGTCAGCAGTGCCTTGGGCCGTCCGCCGAGCCTGCGTCCGCCCCCGGCGGCGAGCACCAGGCCGGTCACCGGTCCCTCGTTCTCCGTCATACGCCCTGCATACCCGACCGCCGGGCGTACGCCGGGTTCCGGGGGACCGAATTCCGGCCCGCGTGGTGGCGCGCCCGGCACCGGGTGGCGTTTACTGACCGGCGTCCCGAGGCGCGCGACCAGCGTGACAGGGGCGCCGTGCGGGCATACGTCAGTCAGGCGCACACCGGCGTGTGCGGGGGGAGAGCTGCGGTGCGGAGCTTGGGGCAGAGAACGGTGACCGGCGGCGAAGAGGATCCGCGGGTGGCGGGGTTGCGTACCGCGGTCTCCCGCCTGCGCCGTGAACTCGCCACCCACCCGGCGCAGTTCCCGGACCGGGGTGTCGCCGAGGACGAACTGGCCACGCTGGCCGCGATGGTGGCCTCGGGCCCGCCCGAGATACCCCGGCTGCGCCGCTCCCTGCTGCTGATCGCCAGCACCCTGGGCTCGGTGAGCGCCCTGACGGCGGACGTGACGGCGCTGCACACCGCGGCGGACCTCTTCGGCCGCCCGCCGCGCCGCTGAAGGGGGGCGCGGAAGCGGCCCCCTCCGCCCGCCCGGCGGACGTCCCGCCGGTGACCCGCCCCGGGGCGCCGGGCCGGGTCCGCCCGCCGGTGCGCGCCCGGTCAGCGGCCGATCGCGTCCAGTTCGGCGAGGTCGGTGTCGGACAGCGCGAGCCCCGCGCCCGCCGCGTTCTCGCGCAGGTGCGCCACCGACGAGGTGCCCGGGATCAGCAGGATGTTCGGCGACCGGCGCAGCAGCCAGGCCAGGGCGACGGACATGGGCGTCGCGCCCAGCCGGGCGGCCACGGCGGTGAGCGCCGAGGACTGCAGGGGGCTGAAGCCGCCGAGGGGGAAGAAGGGCACGTAGGCGATGCCCTGCTCGGCCAGCTCGTCGATCAGGGCGTCGTCGTGGCGGTGGGCGAGGTTGTACATGTTCTGCACGCAGACGATCGGCGCGATCGAGCGGGCCTCGGCGACCTGTTCGGCCGTCGCGTTGCTCACGCCGAGGTGCCGCACGAGGCCCTGGCGCTGGAGGTCGACGAGCGTCCCGAACGCCTCCGCGAGCGAACCGGGCACCGGGCCGCGGGCGTCGCCGAGGCGGAGGTTGACCACGTCCAGGGTGTCGAGGCCGAGGTTCTCCAGGTTCTCGGTGACGGCCCGGCGCAGCGCGTCCGGCTCGCGCGCCGGGGGCCAGCCGCCCTTCTCGTCGCGGGTCGCCCCGACCTTGGTGACGATGTGCAGCGGGCCGGGGTAGGGGTGCAGCGCCTCGCGGATCAGCAGGTTGGTGACGTGCGGCCCGTAGGCGTCGGCGGTGTCGATGTGGGTGACGCCGAGGGCGACGGCCTCGCGCAGGACGGCGAGCGCGCCCTCGCGGTCGGCGGGCGGGCCCATGACGTAGGGGCCGGCGAGCTGCATCGCGCCGTAGCCGAACCGGGTGACGGTCAGATCGCCCAGGGTCCAGGTGCCGCCGGGGAGCGAGGCGGAGGGGGTGCCCATGGTGTGCCTTTCGTGGTGAGCCAGGGGGGGTGGTGCCTGACGGCGCCTTGCACCACTATTGGTGCGTCACCGCGTGTCGGGAAGCAGGCACTCCGAAGTGCGTAGGGCACCCGGGGGTGAGGGGGAGGATCCATGGCGACGACGACGGCGGCCGAGCGCAGGGCGCTGGCCAGGGCGGAGTACGACGCCTTCGTGGCGGCCTGCCCCAGCCGCAAGCTGCTCGACCGGATCTCGGACAAGTGGGTCGCGCTGATCCTGTCCGGGCTCGGCAGCTCCAGCACGCACCGGCCGGGCTCCGACTGCTCCGGCGGGCCCCGGGCGCTGCGCTACTCGGAGTTGCAGCGGCTGCTGGCCGGGGTCAGCCAGAAGATGCTCACCCAGACGCTGCGCTCCCTGGAGCGCGACGGCCTGGTCTCCCGCACCGTGACGCCGACCGTGCCGGTCACCGTCACCTACGAGCTGACCGCTCTCGGCCTGTCGCTGCACGGGATGATGCGGGGCCTGAAGTCCTGGGCCGAGACGCACATGGACGAGGTGCTCGCCCACCGCGACACCTACGACCACCGCGCGCCCTAGCGGCGCCGGGCCACCACCGCGCCCTGGGGGCGCCGTGTCACCGGTGCGCGGACGGACGGGGGCGCCGCCCGGAGGCGGTCCCGGCGGTCCCCGCTCACGCCTGGTTCTGCGCCGCCAGGGCCTGGGAGAGTTCCGCCGCCACCTGCTGGAGCACCGGCACGATGCGGTCGGTCGCCGACTCCGTGACCCGTCCCGCCGGGCCCGAGATGGAGATCGCGGCGGCGGTGGGGGAGTCGGGCACCGAGACGGCCAGGCAGCGGACGCCGACCTCCTGCTCGTTGTCGTCGACCGCGTAGCCGAGGCGCCGCACCTCGGCCAGGGCGGTGAGGAAGCCGTCGGCCGTGGTGATCGTCCGGTCGGTGGCGGCCGGCATGCCGGTCCTGCCGAGCAGCGCGCGCACCTCGTTCTCGGGCACGTCGGCGAGCAGCGCCTTGCCGACGCCCGTGGAGTGCGGCAGGACGCGCCTGCCGACCTCGGTGAACATCCGCATCGAGTGCTTCGACGGCACCTGTGCGACGTAGACGATCTCGTCGCCGTCCAGGAGCGCCATGTTCGCCGTCTCGCCGGTCTCCTCGACCAGACGGGCGAGGTGGGGGCGGGCCCAGGTGCCCAGCAGCCGGGAGGCGGACTCGCCCAGGCGGATCAGGCGGGGGCCGAGCGCGTACCGCCTGTTGGCCTGCTGGCGGACGTATCCGCAGGCCACGAGGGTACGCATCAGGCGGTGGATGGTGGGCAGCGGCAGCCCGCTGCTCGCCGACAGCTCGCTCAGACCCACCTCGCCGCCCGCGTCGGCCATCCGTTCCAGCAGGTCGAAGGCGCGCTCGAGGGACTGGACCCCGCCGGAGGCGGACTTGGCGGAGTCGGTGGTGCTGGCGCTGGACGTCGGCACGTCGCGTTCCTTTCGGGGCTGGCAGGAAGGGCTGAAGCCTACCTGGCGGTCGGTTGACTCCCCGGCTGTACGTAGCTACGTTCTGGCATGTGGAATTCTAGTTTCACCTTGTGGAAACGTCCAGGGCGCGGGCGTCCGGTCCGCACGGGGAAGTCTGCCCTTGACGGCGTGATGGCGGGAGTGAAGACTCCTTCAACAGAAAGTTGAATTCCGTTACGCGGAAGTACATCCCGTGTCCGCGGCGTCCCGCGGCGGCAGAGAGGGGCCTGGGTGTCCGACGTAGAACTGGTGCTGCGCTCGACGCGCGTCATCACCCCCGAGGGGACACGCGCCGCCGCGGTCGCGGTCGCGGACGGCACGATCACCGCCGTCCTGCCGTACGACACCGACCTCCCGTCCGGCGCCCGGGTCGAGGACGTCGGCGACGACGTCCTGCTGCCCGGCCTGGTCGACACGCACGTGCACGTCAACGACCCCGGGCGCACCGAGTGGGAAGGCTTCTGGACCGCCACCCGCGCGGCGGCCGCCGGGGGCATCACCACCCTGGTCGACATGCCGCTCAACTCCCTGCCGCCGACCACCACCGTCGACCACCTGCGGATCAAGCGCGAGGTCGCCGCCGCCAAGGCGCACATCGACGTCGGCTTCTGGGGCGGCGCCCTGCCCGACAACGTCAAGGACCTGCGCCCGCTGCACGAGGCCGGGGTGTTCGGCTTCAAGGCGTTCCTCTCGCCGTCCGGCGTCGAGGAGTTCCCGCACCTCGACGAGGAGCGGCTCGCCGCGGCGCTGGCCGAGATCGCCTCCTTCGACGGCCTGCTGATCGTGCACGCCGAGGACCCGCACCACCTGGACGCGGCCCCGCAGCGCGGCGGCCCCCGGTACGCCGACTTCCTGGCCTCCCGGCCCCGGGACGCCGAGGACACGGCGATCGCCCGTCTGATAGCGCAGGCGAAACGTTTCGACGCCCGGGTCCACATCCTCCACCTCTCCTCCGCCGACGCGCTGCCGATGATCGCCGCCGCCAAGGCCGAGGGCGTCCGCCTCACCGTCGAGACCTGCCCGCACTACCTCACCCTCACCGCCGAGGAAGTCCCCGACGGCGCCAGCGAGTTCAAGTGCTGCCCGCCCATCCGCGAGGCCGCCAACCAGGACCTGCTCTGGCAGGCGCTCGCCGACGGCACCGTCGACTGCGTGGTCACCGACCACTCGCCCTCCACCGCCGACCTCAAGACCGCCGACTTCGCCACCGCCTGGGGCGGCATCTCGGGCCTCCAGCTCAGCCTCTCCGCCGTCTGGACCGCCGCCCGCGACCGCGGCCACGGCCTGGAGGACGTCGTGCGCTGGATGTCGGAGCGCACCTCCGCGCTGGCCGGGCTCGACCGCAAGGGCGCCATCGCCCCCGGCCGCGACGCCGACTTCGCGGTGCTCGCGCCGGACGCGCTCTTCACCGTCGACCCGGCCGCCCTCCAGCACCGCAACCGCGTCACCGCGTACGCGGGCCGGACCCTGCGGGGCGTCGTCAGGTCCACCTGGCTGCGCGGCCGACGCATCGCCGCCGACGGCGAGTTCACCGCCCCGGAGGGCCGTCTGCTGACCCGCACCCCCTGAACCGCGGCGCCCCGCGCGCCGCCCGCACCCGCAGCGGCCGACTCCCGAAAGGAACCTAGATCACCGTGACGGCGACACCTGGCTTCACCGGCGACGCGAACCCCTACGGAGGAGGCGACCCGTACGCCGACTACCGCACGGCCGCCTTCCCCTTCACCCAGTACGCCAACCTCGCCGACCGGCAGCTCGGCGCCGGGGTCGTCGCCGCGAACGACGAGTTCTTCGCCCAGCGCGAGAACCTGCTGGTGCCGGGGCGGGCCGAGTTCGACCCCGAGCACTTCGGCCACAAGGGCAAGGTCATGGACGGCTGGGAGACCCGCAGGCGGCGCGGCACCGGCGCCGAGCACCCCTGGCCCACCGCCGAGGACCACGACTGGGCGCTGGTGCGGCTCGGCGCCCCCGGCGTCGTCCGCGGGATCGTCGTCGACACCGCCCACTTCCGCGGCAACTACCCGCAGGCGGTCTCCGTCGAGGCCACCTCCGTCGCCGGATCGCCCTCGCCCGAGGAACTCCTCGGCGACGACGTCACCTGGACGACCCTCCTGCCGCGCACCCCGGTCGGCGGCCACGCCGCGAACGGGTTCGCCGTCACGGCGGAGCGCCGCTTCACCCACCTCCGCGTCCGCCAGCACCCGGACGGCGGCATCGCCCGGCTGCGGGTGCACGGCGAGGTCGTGCCCGACCCCGGATGGCTGGCCGCCCTCGGCACCTTCGACGTCGTCGCGCTGGAGAACGGCGGCGCGGTCGAGGACGCGTCGGACCTCTTCTACTCGCCCGCCACCAACACCATCCAGCCCGGCCGCTCCCGCAAGATGGACGACGGCTGGGAGACCCGCCGCCGCCGCGACCGGGGCAACGACTGGATCTCCTACCGGCTCGCCGGGCAGGCCAGGATCCGCGCCGTGGAGATCGACACCGCGTACCTGAAGGGCAACAGCGCGGGCTGGGCCTCGGTCTCCGTGCGCGACGGCGAGGACGGCGACTGGCGCGAGATCCTCCCGCGCACCCGCCTCCAGCCCGACACCGACCACCGCTTCGTCCTGCCGGAACCGGCCGTCGGCACGCACGCGCGCGTGGACATCTTCCCCGACGGCGGGATCTCCCGCCTGCGCCTGCACGGCTCGCTCACCGAGGAGGGCGCCACCGCCCTGACGGCCCGGCACCGGGAACTCGGCGGCTAGGGCGTCGGCGGGCAGGGCCCCGCGGACCCGACCCGGGGCCTGCCGTGCGGATCGTGCGGCGGGCCGCGGGCCGGGCCGCGCGCGTCCGCGGCGGTGTCGCCGGTCGCCGACGTCCCCCGGGGGTGCGGCGCCGGACCCGTCTGGTGGGCGGCGCGGCGACTGGGTACGGTGAGCCGCGAACGTGAGCCGCCGCCGTCTCCGTCGACCCCCTCGGAGACCGGGAGAGCCGCCCATGTCGTCGATCGCCCTGCCGCGCGCCGCGGCCCGCCGTTCCTGGCCGACCGATCTGCCCGTCCTGCTGGTGGCCGTCGTCTGGGGCGCGAGCTATCTCGCGGCCAAGGACATCACCACCGCGAGGACGGTCCTCGCCGTCCTGGTGCTGCGGTTCGCCGTCGCCGTCCCGGTGCTCGTCGTCGTCGGACGGCGCGGGCTGGCGGCCCTGACCGCCGCCCAGTGGCGCGGCGCCGGGCTGCTCGGACTGATCCTCGGCGGGATCTTCCTGCTGGAGACCTACGGGGTCGTGCAGACCTCGGCGACCAACGCCGGGCTCATCATCAGCCTGACCATGATCTTCACCCCGCTCGCCGAGGCCGCCGTCACCCGCGTCAGGCCCTCCCGCGCCTTCCTCGCCGCGGCCGGGCTCTCCGTGCTCGGCGTCCTGCTGCTCACCCAGAACGGCGGCCTCAGCCGCCCCGGCGCCGGTGACCTGCTGATGCTGCTCGCGGCGCTCGCCCGCACCCTGCACGTGCTCGCCATGGCCCGGCTCAAGGGCATCGGCGGCGCCGCCGCGCTCCCGCTCACCACCGTCCAACTGGGCACCGCCGTCCTCGTGTTCGCGGTCCTCGCGGCGGCGGGCGGCGGAGCGGGACCGTGGCGGACGGCGGCCTCGTTCGGGGCGCGGGAGTGGGCCGGGCTGCTCTTCCTGGCGCTCTGCTGCACGCTGTTCGCGTTCTTCGTGCAGATGTGGGCGGTGCGCAGGACCTCGCCCTCCCGGGTCAGCCTGCTGCTCGGCACCGAGCCGCTCTGGGCGGCGACGGCGGGCATCGTGCTCGGCGGGGAGCGGCTCGGCGCGTGGGGCCTGGTGGGCGGCGCGCTGGTGCTCGTGGGGACCGCGTGGGGGCGCGGTGCGGCACGTTAACACCGGGAAAATTCATCGGAGGTGACGGGAAAATCCACGACTTTGTCATTGACATGCCACTGTCTACGCGCGTCATCATGAGGTCCATGAGATTCCCCCCACGCACCCGCCGCATCGGCGCCGCAGCCGCCCTCCTGTCCGCCGTGCTCCTGGGCGGCACCGTCTCCGCCACCACGGCCGACGCCTCCGCCGCGTCGGTCGGCAGCATCTGCTACAGCGCCCTGCCGTCCCAGGCGTACGACACGCTCGACCTGATCGCCAAGGGCGGTCCGTACCCCTACTCCCAGGACGGCGTGGTCTTCCAGAACCGCGAGGGCGTGCTGCCCAGCCAGTCCACCGGCTACTACCACGAGTACACCGTGAAGACGCCCGGCTCCTCCACGCGCGGTGCGCGGCGCATCGTCACCGGTGAGCGCGCCAAGGAGGACTACTACACCGCCGACCACTACGAGACGTTCGACCTGGTGAACTTCGGCTGCTGAGCCGTCGTCGCACGAGGACCGGGCAGCCGTCGCCCGCCGCCGGGTACCCCACGATCCGGCGCGCGGACCGTCGCACCACCGGAGGCCGGCCATGGCCACGTGGCCGGCCTCCGGCCTGTTCCCGCGCAACCGCGCCCGCCCCGCCGCGCGTTCTCATCGGAGAGACGGCGACGCGGACCACAGGGCGAGGAGCGTGCGGAGTGGCATCGAGGACAAGGACGGTCGGGGCGGCGGCGGTTGCGGGGCTCCTGCTGGCGTCGCTGGTGGCGTGCGGCGCGGGCGCCGAGCGGTCGGGCCAGGACACCGTCCCGTGCGCTGAGGCCATGCGCTTCGCCGACCAGGACGGACTGCCGGCCGGCGCGAGGGACGCGACCTGCGTCTCCCGGGGCGGCATCGACACCCTCTACGACGTCCGGTTCCGCATCGGCCGCGCCGACCTCGACACCTGGCTGGACGACGCCTACCCCGGCCTGCGGATGTCCGGCACGTGCGCCGACGGGACCGCGGACCGCTGCGGCCACGCCGACCTCCACCCGTACGCGAAGGGCGGCGCGGTGGCCGTCGACCTGAGCGTCAGGTACGAGGGCGACGAGGCGCTCGTGAGCTACCGCCCGTTCAACACGTAGCCTCCCCACGGGCGTTGCCGTCCTCGACGCGGCCGAGCACCAGCAGGTAGGGCGCGTCGAGGACGAGACTGCCGTCGGCGGCCCGGTTGTGCGCGGCGAAGAGGTCCGCGAGGTCGGCGCGGGCGGACTCCCAGTCGCCCGCGGCCTCCAGCGCCGCCCGCGTCTCGCGCAGCGGACCCGGCTTGTCCGCGAAGGCGGCGACGGCGTGCGCGACCGAGGGATGACGCACCCGCACCCGCTCCACCCGGGTCCGCACCGCCACCGGCAGGGGCCCGAACCAGGACCCGACCCGCTCAGGATCTCCCCAACAGGTGGGGGACGGGACCGACTTCGGCTGCCCGCCCAGACGGCGCCGTACGGTCGGGGCGATCCGGCCCATGACCCCGTCCGGCGTCCAGGAGGCGACCGCGATCACCCCTCCGGGTCGGCACACGCGCGTCAACTCGGCCGCGCACCGCCGCTGTTCGGGCGCGAACATCACCCCGAACGTCGAGAGGACGACGTCGAAGGAGCCCGCGCCGAACGGCAGCGCCCGCGCGTCCCCCGCGACGAACCGCACGCCGCCCGCCAAGTCCGCCGCCCGGCGCGCCCGTTCGGCGGCGATCCGGAGCATCCCGGGTTCGAGGTCGAGGCCCACGGCGTCCGCCCCGGCACGGGCCGCCGCGAGTACGCCGGGCCCGGGTCCGGTGCCCACGTCGAGCAGGCGCGGGCCGGGGGCGGTACGGCGACCGGGGTCCGGCGGCACGGCACCCGGGGCGACGCCGGGCAGTCGCCCTTCCCGCGCGGGGTCCAGGTGCGCCAGGGCAGCCCCGACGACGTCGGCCGCCGCGTGGGCCCAGGCGTCGCCCGCCGCCGCGTAGTCGCCCCCGTGCCAGCCGCCCGGGGTCAACGGGCGCTCCCCGCCGGGCGCGGGGCGCCGCT
>NZ_FMCI01000145.1 GCF_900091845.1 Streptomyces sp. SolWspMP-5a-2 | reverse complement strand
GAGCCGCCGCGGCCTGCTCGCGGGCGGTGGCGCGCTCGCCGCCGCGTTCGGGCTCGCCGCCTGCGGGCCGGGCGGCGGGCGCCCGTCCGCCGGTGCGAGCGGATCCGCCTGGTCCTTCACCGACGACCGGGGCCACACCGTGAAGCTGGCGCGGCGCCCGCGGCGGATCGCGGTGCTGACCGACACGGTGGGC
Organism: Streptomyces sp. SolWspMP-5a-2; assembly: GCF_900091845.1. Classification (GTDB taxonomy): domain Bacteria; phylum Actinomycetota; class Actinomycetes; order Streptomycetales; family Streptomycetaceae; genus Streptomyces; species Streptomyces doudnae. Next base: position 28,606 of record NZ_FMCI01000145.1, on the reverse strand, counting down.
GCCGCACTGTGGGCGGCCGGGCTGCGGCCGGTCGCCGCGACCGACTCGGGCCAGGGCATCGTCACCGCCGTCGGCATGGAGTGGGACGGGGTCACGAAGATCTACTCGGCGGACAAGGGCGTCAAGCTGGAGGCGCTCGCGCAGGCCCGGCCCGATCTGCTGATCGACACGCTCCAGCCCGACGGCACGCTCCAGGTCTCCTCCGACCTCTCCGCGATCGCCGGGATCGCCCCGGTGATCGGCCTGAGCATGTACCGCCCGATCGAGGAGATCGCCGCCACCGCCGACCGGCTCACCCGCTCCCTCGGGGCCGACCTGACCGACACGGAGGCCAAGGCCGGTTACCGGAAGGCGTCCGACGCGCTCAGGTCGGCCGTCGCCGCCAACCCCGACCTGCGGGTCGGCTTCGTCTTCGACATCGACAAGAACACCATCGGCGTGATGAACCCGAGGACCTGGGCGGTGCTGCGGACCGTGGACGCCCTCGGCCTGCCCCTGGTGAAGGTGCCCGAGGGCGCCGACAACACCTACAGCCAGGCGGTGAGCTGGGAGAACGTCCCGTCCGTCGCGGCCGACCTGCTGGTGTGGTCGGTCTCCTCCCCGCTGCCCGTCAACCCGCTGTGGAAGCGGGTGCCCGCGGTGCGGGCCGGGCAGGTCTGGCAGCCGGAACTGGCGTCCTGGTACGCCTACAGCTGGGCGAACTTCAGCGTCCTGCTCGACGGCCTCGCGACCCGGGTCCGCTCGGCGAAGCCGGGTGTCGGACCGCGCGCGACCGGCTGAGCGGTCGTCGCGGTGAGCGGTCGTCGGAGTGAGCGCCCGTCGAGCTGAGCGCCGGTCGCCGAGGGGGGCGCCCGTCATCAGGCTGGGCGCCTCCCCGTCCTCGCCGTGCCGGGGCGCGCGTGGCCCGGCGGGCGCCCCCGCTCACCAGGGGACGGCCGAACCGTCCCAGGAGAAGAAGGCGCCGGTGGGTCCGTCGTCCGGGAGCAGGGCCAGCCGGACGGCGCCCTCGGCGGCCTCGGCCGGGTCCCCGGCGTCGGGCATCGGGGTGCCGATCAGGTCGGTGGCCCGGCGCCCGGGGGCGAGCGCGTTCACCTTGAAGCCCTCGTCGGCGAGCGTCAGCCCGTAGAACACGGTCAGGGCGTTGAGGGCGGCCTTCGAGGAGCGGTAGGCGGCGGAGCGCGCGCTGCCCGGCGGGAACTGCGGGTTGGGGTGGGTGCTCCAGTGCAGGGACGCCGTCCCGCTGGAGACGTTGACGATCCGGGGCCGCGGCGAGCGGCGCAGGGCGGGCAGGAACGCGTTGGTCACCGCGAGGACGCCGAAGACGTTGGTCTCGTAGGTCAGGCGCAGTTCCTCCACGGAGGTCTCGGTCGGCGGGCCGAGCGCGGGCGAGATGCCCGCGTTGTTCACCAGGACGTCGAGGTGTCCGACGCTCTCGGCGGCGCGGGCCACGCTCCGCGGATCGGTCACGTCCAGGGTGAGCGGGCGGGCCCGGCCGCCGATCTCGGCGGCGGCCCGCTCGCCGCGCCCCGGGTCGCGGGAGCCGACGAGGACGGTGAGGCCCTCGGCCGCGAGGAGCCGGGCGATGTGCAGGCCGATGCCCTTGTTGGCACCGGTGACGAGTGCTGTGCGATCGTTCTTCACACCGTCCACGGTCCCCCGGCGGCGCCCGCCCCGCCAGGGACGACCTGTACCAGGCAACGGAGGTGGCAGGGATGCCCCGCACGGAACTCGCCCGCTTCCTGCGCGATCGCCGCGCCCGGTCGAGTCCGCGCGGGTACGGCCTTCCGGAGGACCCGCCGCGCCGGACGCCCGGTCTGCGGCGCGAGGAGCTGGCGGCGCTGGCCCACATGTCGGTCGACTACTACACGCGGCTGGAGCAGGCGCGCGGTCCGCGTCCCTCGGCGCGCATCCTGGACGGCCTCGCCCGCGCCCTGCGGCTGGCCCCGGCCGAGCGCAGCCATCTGTTCCGGCTGGCCGGGACGGGCCTGCCGCCCGCAGCCGACGCCGTCCGGCAGGTCCGCCCGCAGGTGGCGCGGATGCTGGACCGGCTGCCGGGGACGGCGGCGATCGTCACCGACGCGGCCTACGGGGTCGTCGCGTGGAACCCGCTGGCGCGGGAGCTGCTGGGCGGCGGTCCCGGAGATCCACGGGAGGAGGGGACGCGGAACCTGGCCAGGCGGCGGTTCCTCGGGGCGGGGCGCCCGTACGACGGCGCGAGCGCGGAGGAGTTCGGGCACATCGTGGTCGCGCGGCTGCGCCGGTCCGCCGACCGCTATCCGCACGATCCGGCGCTCGCCGCGCTGCTGGCCGAACTCCGGGACGGCAGCGCGGAGTTCCGGCGGATCTGGGAGAGCCGCCCGGTGCACGCGCCGGGGCACCGCACCAAGACCGTGGAGCATCCGGTGGCGGGACGGCTGCGCCTGAACTGCGACGTGCTGCTGGTGCCGGAGGACGACCAGGAGGTCGTCCTGATCACCGCCGACGCCGGTTCGCCCACCGCGCGGACGCTGCGGGACCTGGCGGCCGGCCTGCCGTGAGGCACGCCCCGGGTGCGGGGTCAGGCAGCGGCGGCGGTCTCGCGGGCCGGGGCCAGCCGGTCGTCGAGCCAGTCGATGATCCGGGCCAGCGCGTACCGCTGGGCCCCCGCGTGGCAGTGCGCCCCGGCGCCCTCGGCCGCGGTGAACCGCATCAGCGTGCGGTCCTCGGCGGTGAGGTGGTCGAAGACGGCGTCGGGCTGTCCCGGGAAGAAGAGGTCGTCCTCCGCCTCGCAGATCAGCACCGGGCAGGTGACGGACTCGGCGACGCCGTCGCGCAGGTGGTAGTCGAGGGCGCGCAGCAGGAAGCCGCGCGGTGATCCGCCGCCCATCACGTACTGCCCGTGGCCGAGTCCCCAGCGGGCGGTGTCGCTCGCGTCGGCGGCCCGCTCCAGGGCCTCGTCGATCTCGGCGGCCGGTCCGGGGTCGCGGAGCAGGGCGGCGAGGGCCTCGGGGTCGGAGACCGGGAAGTGCGCGGTGAGGGTGGCGCCGAAGTCGTACAGTCCGTCGACGGCGATCACCGCGGCCAGCCGCCGTTCGAACGCGGCGGCGCGGACGCAGAGTTCGCCGCCGAGGCTGACGCCGAGCAGGGCGATGCGGTCCGGGTCGGCGTCCGGGACGTGGACGGCGGCCCAGTCGAGGACGGCGCCGACGACCGTCTCCCAGTCGGGACGGAAGTGCAGCCCCTGGTGGTGACGGGTGCCGGGCTGGCCGGGGCCGTCGAAGGTGAGGACGTGGTAGCCGCGCTCCTGGGCGGCGACGGCGCCCTGCACGTGCAGTTCCTCGGCGCTGCCGTCGTAGCCGCTGTGCATCAGGAGCAGCGGGCGGCGGCCGGGCAGCGGGCTCGGGTAGAGGTAGCCGGGCAGCTCCGCGTCCTCGAAGGGGACCCGCACCGGGCGCGGTGCGCCGGGCCCGGCGAGGTCGGCGTGGCGCCGGAAGGCGGCGACGGAGCGGTCGTAGTTGTCGAGGATGCGCGGGTCGCCGGGGTCGCCGTGCAGGAAGAACTCGGCGTTGCGGTAGTAGTTCCAGGCGCGCAGCCAGGCGTCCCGGGCGCTGACCCGGTGGCCGCCGCGCTCGGCCGCGCGGGCGTCGCCCGCGATCCGGTCGGCGGTCTCCCGCCAGGCGTCGTGCCAGCTGTCGGGGTCGCCGCCGGTGATCTTCCCGGCGGTGTCGAGGACTTCGGCGAAGTCGGCTCCCCCGTAGGCGATGTGGCTCATCGAGCGGACGGTCTCGAACCAGTAGGTGGGGTGGTCGGGGAAGAGCAGCGGGCGCATGGCGACTCCTTAATGCGGGTGTACTCGCAATAGGAACGATAGGAGCCCCGCGGTCCCGCCGCAACCGCTAACGCGAGTGCACCCGCATTTGCTCGGGTAAGGTGAGCGCATGACCGACGCACCCGCGCCCGCGCCCCGCAGACGCCCCGGCGGCCGGACCGCCCGCACCGGGCAGGCCGTCCACGACGCCGTCCGCGCCCTGCTCGCCGAACGCGGCCAGGGCGGCTTCACCGGCCGGGACGTCGCCGAGCGCGCGGGGGTGCACGAGGCGACGATCTACCGGCGCTGGGGCAGCCTGGACACCCTGCTGCTCGACGTCGCGGCCACCGTGAGCAGGCTCAACGAGGACTCCCCGCTGCCCGACACCGGGACGCTCCGCGGCGACCTGCTCACCTGGGCGTCCGCGATGGCCACCGACCTAGAAGGCCCCGAGGGGCTCGGGCTGCTGCGCTCGGTGCTGGCCGTGCGCACCTCGGGCGACGAACGCGCGGACCGGGTCAGCGACTTCGTGTACGCGCGCGCCGAGGCGATCCAGCGGGTCCTGGACCGGGCGCGTCAACGCGGGGAGGCGGTACCGGAGTTGCTGGACGTGCTGGAACGGCTCGTCGCCCCGCTCTACTTCCGGGCGATCTTCGCCTACCGCCGACCGGACGCCGGGCTCGCGGAGTTGGTCGACAACGCGCTCGCGGCGGCGGCCCGGGAGTGAGGGCCGCGCCCTAGGCTGGAGGCCGACCACGGGAAAGGGGAGCCCCATGGAACGGTACCGGGACCCACTGGTCGTCTACTGGCGACCCGGCTGCGTCTTCTGCATGAAGCTGCGGCTGCAACTGAGCCTCACGGGGCTGCCGTACACCGCGGTGAACATCGCGCGCGACCCGGACGCGGCCTCCTTCGTCCGCCTGGTGGCCGACGGCAACGAGACGGTCCCGACGGTGACGGTGGCGGGGCACCCGATGGTCAACCCGTCCCTGCGCCACCTGAAACAGGCGATCCGCACCCACGCGCCCGGCCTGCTCACCGGGGGAAAGTGACGCGGGGGCACACCGATCTCACCGAACTCCCGCTAGGGCGCGGGCGGTTCACCCGCCCGGTGGCGCCTCCGCGCGGGGCGGGACACGCCGGCGGGGCGGGAGCGGCGCCGACCGCGCGCCGTCCCGCCCCGCCGGTCGGCCCGGTCAGGCGGTGTGCAGCCGCAGACCGTACCGGTTGAGGATCTCGTTGATCGGCTGGAACCAGGTCTCGCCGCCGCTGGAGCAGTTGCCCCAGCCGCCCGAGGTGACGCCCTGGGCCTGGTCGCCGCTGATGAACGAGCCGCCGGAGTCGCCGGGTTCGGCGCAGACGCTCGTCTTGGTCATCTGGTAGACCGCGCCCTGGCTGTAGTTGACGGTGTCGTTCAGCGCGAGGACCGAACCGCAGTGCCAGTGCGAGGTGGATCCGGAGCGGCAGATCGAGGTGCCGACCGGCGCCACGTTCGAGCCGCGCACGAGCTGGTCGGAGACGGTGCCCCAGCCGAGCACGACCGGGACCGTCCACCAGCCGCTGCCGACGCTCACCCAGGCGTAGTCGTCACCGGGGAACGACGAGCCCTGGAAGCTGCCGATGTAGGAGCCGTCCCAGCCGCTGACCCCCGCGCCCGCCTGCCCGCAGTGCCCGGCGGTGACGAAGCCGCCGTACACCGAGAAGCCGATGGAGCAGCGGACGTTGCCCGTGTAGTACGGGTCTCCGCCGACCGTGCCCGCGGCGAAGGTGCGCGCCGGGGTGGCCACGGTCTTGACGGTCACGGGACCGGTCTCCCTGGCCTTGGCCAGGAAGCGCTGGACATCGTTGTCAGCCTTGTCCGCGCCGACGACCGACACGACGACGGTGTTGGCCGCCGGGTCCACGTGCCAGCTCGTGACGGAGGCGGGGGCGGTGAGGTGGTCGATGCGGGCCTTGGCCGCGTCCAGCTCGCGGGCGCTGCGGGCGACCGTGCGCAGGTCGGCGCCGGACGCCTCGACGGCCGCGCGCTGCGCCGCGGTCGCCTTCCCGGTGACGGCGACGGTGAGGCGGTTGCTGGTGGCGTCGAACCAGGATCCGGCGTAGGCGGAACCGGCGGCCTTCTCGGCCTTCGGGGCGACCTTGATGGCCGTCCGCTCGGCGCCGAGGCGGGCTTCGGCCTGCTTCTCGGTCAGGCCGAACGTCCGCTGCATGCCGGTGATCACGCTGTCCGAGGCGGGGGCGGCGGAGGGGGTGGGGGCGTCGGCCTCGCTCGCCGCGGCGGGGAGGGTTCCCGCCGTGCCGAAGGTGCCGAGCATCAGGAGGGCGGCCAGACCGACGTGCCTGATTCCTCTGCGTCTCATGGGTGTTGCCCTTCGTCGTTCCAGAAGTGTGGGGATGGAACAGCCCGATTGCTGAGAGCGCTCTCATACGTGGCGGGGCAGAGCTTATCCAGCCGATGCGCATCAGGTCCATGCCAATGCAGGACTCGATCCGCGGGCGGGTTCCCGCCAACTCGGCCGGATCGAGGGGGCGATGGGACGGCGGACGCGGAACGGACCCCCGAGACCGGTCACGCCGCGTCCCGGTCCACGGGAACCGGGCCCCGGCGCCGGAAGCCGCCCACCCGGGAACGCCGGGTACACCTGGAGCACCTGAAGCACCCGGAACGGAAGCCCCGGAGACGACGACGGCCCCGGCCGACCTGGTGCGGTCGGCCGGGGCCGGGGTGGTGCGGAGGCGGCGGCCGGAGCCGGACCCTGAGGTCCGGGCGGTCGGGCCACCGGTCCCGCGGCGTCACGGGCCCGCGCGTCGGCAGGGCCCGCGGCGGCGCGGGGGTGGTGGAACTAGGCGACGACGCCGGAGTCGGCGACCACGATCTTGGCGGACGTGGCGCCCGAGCCCGAACCGAGCCCCTCGATCTTCTTCACCAGGTCCGAGCCCTCGACGACCTCGCCGAAGACGACGTGCTTGCCGTCCAGCCACGGGGTGACGACGGTGGTGATGAAGAACTGCGAGCCGTTGGTGCCGGGGCCGGCGTTGGCCATCGACAGCAGGAACGGACGGTCGTGGCGCAGCGTGAAGTTCTCGTCGGCGAACTTCTCGCCGTAGATGCTCTTGCCGCCGGTGCCGTTGCCGTTGGTGAAGTCGCCGCCCTGGAGCATGAAGTCGGGGATGACCCGGTGGAAGGGCGAACCGGCGTAGCCGAAGCCGTGCTGGCCGGTGGCCAGCTCGCGGAAGTTCTGTGCGGTCTTGGGCACGACGTCGTCGAAGAGGTTGAAGACGATGCGGCCCGCGGCCTCGCCGTTGATGGTGATGTCGAAGTAGACGTTGCTCATGACCCCATCTTTTCACTTCCCGTCCCCGGAACCGACCGGGAGGTCCCCCGGCACGCCGTTCGATACCCACCCGGGGTATGACAAAGGCCGTGTGGCGGGGTACCGGGAGCCGCGCGGGTCTGGACCGGCGGGCCGCCACCCGTCATCCTGACCACGCCATGACAACGTCGTCACCGATCGGGAGGGTGACCGTGCGCGGATCTCTCGTCAGGGCCGCACTGGCCGCCGTGCTCCTGCTGCTGTCCGCGCCGCTCGCCCCGGCCGCGGCCACGACGGGGGCGGGACCTGAGCCGAAGGCGGCCCCCGCCGCGGCCCCGCCCGATCTGGGCGCCGCCCAGGCGTGGACGCCCCCGCTGAGCACCCGGGGCCGCTGGATCGTCGACGCGAACGGCGACCGGTTCCGGCTGCGCTCGGGGAACTGGCACGGCGCGAGCGGCACCTGGAGCGGCTCGGGCAGCGTGGACGACGACGCCTCGCACCACGCCGGGGAGAACTCCGGCCGCGTGCCGCTCGGCCTGGACCGGGCACCGGTCGCCGAGATCATCGCCGGGTTCCGGGAGATCGGCGTCAACAGCGTCCGGCTGCCGTTCTCCAACGAGATGATCCACGACGCCGTCCCGGTCACCGACCGCGCGGTCGCCGCCAACCCGTCGCTGCGCGGCCTGACCCCGCTCCAGGTCTACGACGCCGTGGTGCGCGACCTCACCGCGGCCGGGCTCGCGGTGATCCTCAACAACCACACCAACACGACCCGTTGGTGCTGCGGGGTCGACGGCAACGAGCGCTGGAACGCCTCGCGGTCGACCGCCGCGTGGGAGGACGACTGGCTGTTCATGGCCCGCCGCTACAAGGACAACAAGCGCGTGGTCGGGGCCGACCTCTACAACGAGGTCCGCCGATCGGTCTGGGACGACCCCAACTGGGGCCTGGGCGACGACCACGACTGGTTCGCCGCCTCGCAGCACCTCGGCGACCGCATCCTGACCGAGGCCGACCCGGATCTGCTGATCGTCGTCGAGGGCATCAACTGGACCGGCATCCCCGTCGACGGCTTCGCGCACGGCCGCCCCACCCTCGAACCCGTCCGGCGCCTCTCGCACACCCTGGTGGACTCGGGCAAGCTCGTCTACTCGGCCCACTTCTACGACTACACCGGCCCCCACCACAGCGGCGCCACCGGCATCGGGGAGACCAGCGACCCGCGCTACCGCGACCTGTCGCCCGAGGACCTGGTCGCCGTGCTCCAACAGCAGGCGTTCTTCGTCAGCGGCGAGCAGGACCAGCACTTCACCGCGCCCGTCTGGATCAGCGAGTTCGGCGTCGGCGGCCGCGAGGAGACCGGCGCGAAGCCGCGCGCCTGGTTCGAGCGCTTCGTCGACCAACTCATCGCCAAGGACGCCGACTTCGCCTACTGGCCGCTGGTCGGCTGGCACCAGAACCGCACCGGCAACGGCTGGGCGCTGCTGCACTGGGACGCGGCCGGCAACCGGATGGGCCTGTACGACGGCGACGACTGGCGGGCCGCCGCCTGGACCCGCCTGATGACGGCGGCCAGCCGCACCGGACCGGTCGCGCCGGTGACACGGTGGTCGCAACTCAGCCCCGACCACGGCGACTTCGTCCAGTCGCGGCGGATGCGGGCGCTGCCCGACTGGGACTCCGGGGCCCGCAAGTCCGTCTGCCCCGACGGGCAGCGGCTGCTCGGGCTCGGACACACGGGCAACCGCGGGCTCTGCTCGGACGTCACGGCGGGGGCGCTCTGGGCGGCGGGCGGCGGACACGAGGTGGTCGCCGACGAGCGGCACGTGGTCGCCGGCCGGGACTGGGCCTCCGGGTACACCAAACTCCAGTGCGCCGAGGGCCAGTTCCTCATCGGCTACAGCGTCCGCGGCCAGGCCGTCTCGGCGGCCCTGTGCGCCGCGGCCCCGTCCGGGCGGCTCGGCGGCGAGGGCCGCACGGTCTGGTTCGACCGGGGGGACAACCGCGGCCAGGCGCCCCACGGCGGCGACTTCGCCTACGGCGCCTACAAGGGCCAGTGCGCCGACGACGAGTACGCGGCCGGGATCGCCTACACCGGCCGGGTGGGCTCGTCCCGGACACCCGACGCGCTGTACTGCCGCCGCCTGTAGCGAGGGGGAACCGCGCTTCCGAGAGCCCTCGACCAGTCCCCGGTCAGCGGGACTTGCGGCCGACGCCCGCGTACACCCAGTACGCGGACGGGTCGCCCGGCGCCTCGTCCTGCGGGTCGGGGCGCCACAGCGGCACATGGACCAGACCGGGCCCGGTGAGGTCGAAACCGTCGAAGAGGCCGAGTATCGCGGCCCGGGAGCGGGCGGTCACCGGGGAGGTCGCCCGCGCCCGGTAGAGCCGCCCGACGGCCTCCGCGGTGTCGGGCCGGTCCTCGTCCGTGGCGTGGGACAGCGCCAGCCAGCCCCCGGCGGGCAGCGCGTCGCGGAAGGCGGCCACGACGTCCGCGGGGCGCTCCTCCTCCGTCACGAAGTGCAGGATGGTGATCATCAGGACGGCGACCGGCTCGTCGAGGTCGATCAGGGCGCGCAGCCGGGGCGCGGCGAGGATGTCCGCGGGGCTGCGGATGTCGCCGTCGAGGACGTCCGCGCGCGGGTTGTCGGCGAGCAGGGACGCGCTGTGCGCCACCGCCACCGGGTCGTTGTCGACGTAGAGCACCCGGCATGCGGGGTCCAGGGACTGGGCCACCTCGTGCACGTTGCCCTGGGTGGGGATGCCCGAGCCGAGGTCGATGAACTGCCGTACCCCGGAGCGGACCAGGAAGCTCACGGCACGGCGCAGGAAGGCGCGGTTGGCGCGGGCCAGGGTCCGCACCTGGGGGTCGATGGCGGTGAAGGCGGCCACCGCCTCCCGGTCGATCGCGAAGTTGTGCTGTCCGCCCAGCATCGCGTCGTACATCCGGGCGACGCTCGCCCTGTTCGGCGCTTCTGCATCAGGGAGATCTTCCTGCATCACAACTCTCTCCGAGCACAGCTTTCTTGACGACTCATCATATAGTTGCTGCACGACGCGGCCGGATGACCTCCCCACCGCGGTCGCACCCGGCCCCACCCGGAAAGGCACGACCCTGCCGAACGAACGACTCGATCGATCCGGCGCCACCCCCACCCCCGCGCGTCGGCGACCCTTCTCCCCGGCGTCGGACGTCATCGGTTCGGAGCTGGACCTCCATCTGACCGGCAGTCACGTGGTGCACGCGCTGACCCCGGAGTTCTGCGACGCGGCCTCCGTGTACCTCCTGGAGCGGTGGCTGCTGGAGGAGAACGCCTACGCCGACGCCGACCCGCCGCAGATCGAGGCGCGCAGACTGGCGCTGCGGGTGGGCGCGCAGGCGCTGGAGGACTGGGAGCGGCTGCTGCCGGTCGACCAGGTGATCGTCTTCCCCCGGGAGACCCCGTACGCCCGCGCCCTCGCCGAGGGCAGGACGCAGATGCTCGACTCCGTCGACCCGCACACCACCGAGCGGCTGAGCGCGTCCGGCCCGCAGGACGCCGGGATCCAGAGCCTGTTGCGGTCGGCGTCCTTCCTGGTCGTGCCGTTGCGGCTGCGGGACGTGCCGGTGGGGTTCATCGCCTGCACCCGGGGCCAGGACCGGCCGGGGTTCGCGCCCGGCGACGCGGTCGCGGTCGAGCGGCTGGCGGCGCGGGCCTGTGTGGCGCTGGACAACGCCCGCCGCTACCAGCGGGAACGGCGCACCGCGCTGGCGCTGCGGGCCAGTCTGCTGCCCGGCACCGACCGGGCGTTCAAGGGGTGCCGGATCGCGCCCGGTTACCTGCCCTCGGGCAACGGGAATCTGATCGGGGGCGACTGGTTCGACGCGCTGGAGCGGCCGGACGGCCGGGTCGGGCTGATCGTCGGGGACGCGATGGGCCACGGGCCCGAGGCCGCCGTCGCCATGATCCAGCTGAGCACCGCCGTGCGCGCCCTGGCCCAGCTCGACCTCGGCCCCGTCGACCTGATGCGCCGTCTCGACGCGCTCGCCGCCACCATCCCTGGGGCGTCCTTCGCCACCTGCATGTACGCCGAGTGGGACCCGGGCCTGCGCACCTGCACCCTGGTGGGGGCCGGTCATCCGCCCCCGCTGCTGCGGCCGCCGTGCGGGCCCTGCGCGCCGGTGGCGCTGGCCGGCGCCGGTCTGCCGCTGGGGCTCGGCACCGGCGGCTACGAGGCCACCGTCCTGCACATCACCGAACCGGCCCTGCTCGTCCTCTACAGCGACGGGCTCGTGGAGTCCCGGCAGTGCGACATCGAGCAGGGCATCGGCCTGCTCGCGCAGTCCCTCGACACGGCCGCCGCTCGTGCGCCGGACGGGTCGGACGATCCCTGGCTGCCGTCCCTGTGCCGGGAGTTGCTCGACTCCCCCGCCGCCGCGAACACCGCCGACGACCGCACCCTCCTGCTGGCCGAACTGACACCGGACTGAGGCCGCTCAGGCACAGGTTCCCAGCGTCGCCCAGACGACGTTGCCGGTCGTGAGGACCGACCGCTCGACCCCCCACGAGTCGGCAAGCTCCTCGACGATGAACAGGCCGCGCCCGGTCTCGACCTCCGGTCCCGGACGCCCCTGCGGGCGGGGGACGTTCGCGCAGTCGTGCCGGTAGTCGTAGTCGTGCACCTCGACGCGCAGACAGCGTCCCGTCATCAGCCGGACCCCGCACAGGATCCGGCCGCTGATCGTGTGCAGCACCACGTTGGTGACCAGCTCCGACACCAGCAGCACGGCGTCCGCGCACAGTTCGCGCGGCAGACGCCAGCTCGTGACGCGTTCGTCCACGCCGTGCCGGGCGGCTCGCACGCTGTCCCGGCGGGCCGGGAGTTCGAACCAGTGCGCCCGGTCGGGCCCGTGGGTGTCTAACAGAGAGGACGAGGTGGTCGTGTGGGGGGACACGGAGTTCACCTTCCGGTGGTGGACGGGCGGAGCGGGCCACGGAGAGGGGCGGGCAGGTCCGTCCCGCGCGGCGGGGGTGTCCGCGCGTCGCACATACCGTCGAACGCCGGGCCATGCCGATCTCGCACGGTGGGGCGCTCGTTCTGATCGCTCACGCAATCCATCATGCTGCGCCGCCCGTTCAAACTGCAACCGGCTCCCTGATAATTTCACCGAGCAGTTTTCGCTCTGGTCACATCACCAAGTCGCTGTCAGACTGCATGTGGTGACTGTCTCTCAGGAGGTTTGGCGTGAGCGAGGCTCGTTCGAGCTCCGGCACCGGTGCACCGACCGTTCTGCGGATGATCCTCGGTCGGCGGTTGCAGGAGCGACGACAGCAGGCGGGCGCCACGCTGGAACAGGCCGCCACGGCCCTCCGGGTGACCCCGCTGACGATCCGCAGGCTGGAGAAGGCGGAGGTGGCCCTCAGACCGCTCTACGTCGAGAAGCTGCTGGAGACCTACGGGGCCGACCGGCAGGAGATCGACGAGTTCGTCGCGCTCGCCGACAAGGCGAACGAACCCGGCTGGTGGTACGCCTACCGTGACGTGCTGCCCTCCTGGTTCTCGGCGTACGTGAGCCTGGAGACCGGCGCGAAGACCCTGCGCACCTACGAACCGCACTACGTGACGGGGCTCTTACAGACCTGGGACTACGCGCGGGGCGTCCTGCGCGGTGGTTTCCCCAACGACGACGACGAGGAACTGCACCGGCGCATCGACCTGCGGCTGCGCCGTCAGACCCTGCTGGAGGGAGCGGACGCGCCCACGCTGTGGGTGGTGATGGAGGAGGCCGTGCTGCACCGCGTGGTGGGCGGCCCCGAGGTGATGCGCGACCAGATGGACAAGCTCCTGGAGGTCTGGGAGCTGCCCCATGTCAGCCTGGACATCGTCCCGTTCTCGGCCGGGGCCCACGTCGGCGCGTGTGCCCCGTTCACCTACTTCCGCTTCGAGGAACCCGAACTTCCCGACATCGTGTACAGCGAGATCCTGTCCGCCTCCATGTACCTGGACCAGCGCTCCGACGTCGTCGCCCATCTGGAGGCGCACAACCGGATGTCGCTGCTGACCTCGTCCGCGGACAGCAAGGCGCTCCTCAACCGCATGCGCAAGGAGTACTCATGAACCGTACCGACGGCACCGGCGACCCCACCGCGCTCCGCGTCTACAACGGCATGCCCGCGACGGATCTCGGCGACCTGGGCTGGGAACGGCCCTGGAGCGGACCCAACGGCGGCCAGTGCGTGGAGACCAAACTGCTCGCCGACGGCAGGATCGCCGTCCGCCAGTCCACCGACCCCGCCGGACCCGCGCTCATCTACACGCCGCAGGAGATGACCGCGTTCGTCGAGGGCGTCAAGAAGGGCCTGGCCGACCACCTGACGGTCGGCTGAGGCAGCACCGGCAGACCCATCAGTGAGAGGGACAGGATGAGCACGCCCCACGCAGCTCGGGACATCGACACCAGCAGGCCGCACTCCGCCCGGATGTACGACTACTACCTGGGCGGCAAGGACCACTTCGCCGTGGACAAGCAGGCGGCGGAGACCGTCGCCGAGGCCTATCCGGGCATCTTCACCTGTGCCCGCGAGAACCGCGCGTTCATGCACCGCGCGACCCGGGTGCTGGCCACCGAGTACGGCATCAGGCAGTGGCTGGACATCGGCACCGGCATACCCACGGAGCCCAACCTCCACCAGGTCGCGCAGTCGGTGGTGCCGGAGGCCCGGGTGGTCTACGCGGACAACGACCCGCTGGTCCTCAAGTACGCCGAGCGGCTCATGCGCAGCACCCCGCAGGGCCGCACGACGTACATCGAGGCGGACGTCAACGACCCCGCCTCGCTGGCCGACGCGCCCGAACTGACCGAGGTCCTCGACCTGTCGAAGCCGGTGGCGCTCTCGCTCAACGCGCTGATGCACTTCGTCACCGACGCGCAGGGGCCGTACGAGATCGTGGGGCGGCTGATGGACATGCTGCCCTCGGGCAGCGCGCTGGCGCTCAGCCACTGCACGCCGGACTTCGACCCGGAGACCTGGGAGAAGGTCACCGCGATCTACACCGGCGCGGGCACTCCGGTGCAGTTCCGCTCGCACGACGCGGTCGCGCGCTTCTTCGACGGCCTCGACCTGCTGGAGCCGGGCGTGACCGTGGGGCACCGCTGGCGTCCCGACATCACCCCGGAGTTCTCGCACGCCGAGGTCAGCCTCTGGACCGGCGTGGGCATCAAGCCCTGAACCGCCCGGCCCGTCTCCGGGACGCCCTCCCGCCGCCCGCCGGGAGGGCCCCGCGGCGCCGGATCCGCGCTCGCGCCGCCCTGGGTGCCCACCTCCGTACCGGGGTGGGCGCCCAGGGCGGCGCGGGTGCGCGTCGGCCGTCGCCCGGCGGGCGGGACCGCGCGGACGCCGTCCCACGGGGTCCGGCAGGCCGCCTCCGGGCCGCTCAGACGCCGACGGCCGAGCCCCGCTCGCTCATCGTCGGGGCGCACAGGACACGCTTCTTGCGCACCCGCTTGCCCTCGATCGCCGCGACCGTGAGCCGGGCCGCCTCGGCGGCGATGGCGGCGAGCCCCCAGTCGACGGTGGTCAGCGGCGGCGTCAGCACCCGGGAGACGGGGTGGTCGTCGAAGCCGACCACCGAGACGTCCCGGCCGACGCCGAGCGCCGCCTCGGCCGCCGCCGCGTAGACCCCGTAGGCGAGCGAGTCGGAGAAGCAGAAGACGGCGGTCGGCCGCGGCTCGCTGTCCAGGACCCGGCGGGCCACCGCCGTCGCCTCCCCCAACTCCTGCGGGCACGGCACCAGTTCGGCCCGCAGCCCGAGACGCCCCGCCGCCTCGCGGACATAGACGTCGGCGGGCCGGTCCGGTGTGCTCGGCCGGGTCGGGGTGAGCACCGTGACCCGCCGGTGCCCGAGCCCGTGCAGATAGTCGAGGACGGCGTCGATGCCGGCCCGGTTGTCGAAGATGACCTGCCCGGCGGTGCGCGCCCGGCTCAGCGAGTCGCCGACGGCCACCACGGGCAGCGCCTCCGCGATCGCCTCCCAGCCGTCCGCGCCGGGGTTGACCGGTGACACCAGCAGGGCGTCCACGCGCTGGTCGCGCAGTTGCTTGGCGAGCACCAGTTCGCGGTCGGGATCGCCGCCCGCGTCCAGGATGAGGGCGTAGCGGTCACCGGCGAGCAGCTCCCTGCCGATGGCGGCCATCAACTGCTGCTGCCACAGGTCCTGGAGGTCGCCCGCGAGCACCCCGACCATGCTGGTGCGGCCGCTGGCCAGGGCACGGGCGATGGGGTCGGCCTCGTAGCCGAGGTCCGCGGCGGCCTGCCGGACGCGTTGCTCGGTCTCCTTGGAGACGTGCTTGCCGCGCAGGGCGTAGGAGACGGCGGCGGTGGAGAGACCCGTGGCCTCGGCCACCTCCCGGAGGGTGGTGCGCTTGTTGGGCCTGGCCATGCGGGAAAGCCTACCGGGCCTGGTCCGGATGTCGGGCGACCCTTGACACGCCATCTTGTTAACCGTTTCACTTAACCGCATCAGTGAACCGCTTAACCAGCCGTTCGCCCGCCCTCTCGCCGTTCCGTCAGGACTCACCCGAGGACCGCCGCGTGCTCACCGACGTCCATCAGCACCTCTGGCCGCCCGCCTTCACCGACCTGCTGCGGGCCCGTTCCGCACCGCCGCGCCTGGACGGCTGGACGCTGCACCTGGCGGGCGAGGCGCCCTTCCCGGCCGACCCGGCGGACCACGACGTCGCCGCCCGCGCCCGGCTGGCCGCCGCCGACGGGCTCGACCGCGCGCTGGTCTCCCTCTCCAGTCCGCTGGGCGTCGAGCACCTGCCGCCCGAGGAGTCCGCCCCGCTGCTCGCCGCGTACCACGACGGCGCCCTCGCACTGCCCCCGCCGTTCGGCGTGTGGGCGGCGGCCGGGGTCACCGAGCCGGACCCGGACGCGGTGGCCACGGAGCTGGACCGCGGCTGCGTGGGCCTCCAACTGCCCGCCACCGCCCTGCTGGACGCGCCCGGCTGGGAGCGGTGCGCCCCGCTGCTCGATGTCCTCACCCACCGTGGCAAGCCGCTGTTCGTCCACCCGGGCCCGGCCCCCGCGGCACCTGACGCGCCCGCCTGGTGGCCCGCGATGGTGCCCTACCCGCAGCAACTGCACGCGTCCTGGTTCGCGTTCCGCGCCTTCGGCCGCTCCCGCCACCCCGGGCTGCGGGTCTGCTTCGCGGCGCTCGCCGGGCTCGCCCCGCTGCACGGCGAGCGGTTCGCGGCCCGCGGCGGCGGCCGGGGACAGGTCGACTTCGACGTCTTCTACGAGACGTCCTCGTACGGGACCCGCGCGGTGGACGCCGTCGTGCGCGCCGCCGGGATCGACGTGGTGGTGGCGGGCAGCGACCGCCCCTACGCGCGGCCCGTCGTCCCCGATCTGGGCGCGGACGCCGCCGTCCACGCCCTGCGCACCGCCAACCCCGCCCGGCTGCTGACCGGCGGCCCGTACTCCGAAGGGAGCCGCTCATGAACCATGAGGCCCTGCCCGACCGCGTCCTCGACAAGCGCGAACTCAGGGCTCTCGTCGAGGATCTCGCCACCCGGCCCGAACGGTGGCGCGAGCAGGTCGCCTTCTCCGACGAGCAGCGGCACTACGCGTCCCTGCACCGGGACGAGTACGTCGACGTCTGGCTGCTGTGCTGGACCCGGCGCAACGACACCGGCTGGCACGACCACGACCTGTCCTCGGGCGCGGTCAGCGTGGTGCAGGGCGCGCTCGACGAGTCCGTGCCCCGCATCGGGGGCAGCCATCTGTCCGTCACGGTCGGCGCGGGCACCTCGTTCTGCTTCGGGCCCGAGCACATCCACCGGCTCACCGGGGCCACCGACGACGCGGTCTCCCTCCACGCCTACTCGCCGCCGCTGTGGCGGCTCGGCCAGTACGACATCACACAGGACGGCCTGATGCGGCGGATATCGGTGTCGTACGCGGACGAACTGCGCCCGGTGGACGGCTCGCCGGTCTGATCCCGGGCGCGCACACGGACTGTTGGGGCGCGCTTCACCACCGGGACGCCTGTGGCCTCTTGGCCCGGGAGGGAAAACCGGGGATCCTGAACTCCCCATTCCCCCCACAGCCGTTGGGCTGCGCCCGGACCGAGGGAGAACGCAGTGGCGTCACCGAAGACCAAGGCACACCGCAGGAGATGGCTCACCGGACTGGTCGGGGCGGCGGCGCTCGTCGTCGCCGTCCCGAACGTCGCGATGGCGGCGCCCCCGGCGGCGCTGCCCGCCAACGCCGAGGCCGCGGAGATCACCTTCCAGCCGGCCTTCGACTACGACACGGACGGCTGCTACTCGTCCCCGGCGATCGGCCCGGACGGCACCGTCAACGGCGGCCTCAACCCCACCGGGGCCCTGAACGGAAACTGCCGGGACGCCTCCGACCTGGACAACACCAACAGCTACTCGCGCTACAAGTGCAACAACGGCTGGTGCGCGTACCTGTACGGGCTGTACTTCGAGAAGGACCAGGCGCTCGCGGGCACCAGCATCGGCGGGCACCGGCACGACTGGGAGCACGTCGTGGTGTGGGTGCGCGACGGCCGGACGGAGTACGTCTCCACCTCCAACCACGGCTCGTTCACCGTGCACGCGGCCTCCTCGGTCCGCTTCGAGGGCAGCCACGCGAAGATCGTCTACCACAAGGACGGCATCAGCACGCACTGCTTCCGGCTCGCCAACACCAACGACGAGCCGCCGGAGAACCACAAGGGCACCTGGCAGTACCCGCCGCTGGTCGGCTGGAACGGCTACCCGGCCGGGCTGCGCGACAAGCTCACTTCGTACGACTTCGGCAGCGCCAACTTCGGGCTCAAGGACGGCAGTTTCGTCTCGCACCTGACGTCGGCCAAGCCGTCCGGCATCGCGTTCGACCCCAACGCCTGACCGGGCGTCGGCTCCGTACCCCCTCGGCGCGCGGCCGGCCGAGGGGGTACGGCCGCGTCCGGGGGTGGCCGGATGCGGCCGCACGGTCCCGTGCTGCAGGGAGGCACGAGCGGGAGCCACTATCGTGTCGGCATGTCCGTGCCCGAACTGATCCGTATCGTCTCCCGCGACTCGCCCATGGCGCTCGCGCAAGTGGAGCGCGTCCGTGCCGAGTTGACCGACCGGTACCCCGGTGTGCGCACCGAGGTCGTACCGGTGCGCACGACCGGCGACAAGTGGCTGGGCGACCTGTCCCTGGTGGAGGGCAAGGGGGCGTTCACCAAGGAGGTCGACGCCGCCCTGCTCGCCGGCGCGGCCGATCTCGCGGTGCACTGCGTCAAGGACGTGCCCGCCGACCGCCCGCTGCCCGCCGGGACGACGTTCGCCGCCTTCCTCAAGCGCGACGACATCCGGGACGCCCTGGTCCATCCGGGCGGCCTCACCCTCGACGAACTGCCCGCCGGGACCCGGGTCGGCACCTCGTCGGTCCGCCGGGTCGCGCAGCTCGCGGCGACCCACCCCGAGCTGGAGTGCGTGCCCTTCCGGGGCAACGCCAACCGGCGGCTGGCGAAGCTCGCGGCCGGTGAGGCGGACGCGCTGCTGCTCGCGGTGGCGGGTCTGGAGCGCATCGGTCGCCGGGACGTGATCAGCGAGGTGCTGTCCCCGGAGGCGATGATGCCGCCGATCGGCGCGGGCATCCTGGCGCTCCAGTGCCGGGAGGACGACAGCGAGCTGATCGACGCGGTCAGCGCCCTCGGCGATCCGGACACCCACCGGGAGGCCACCGCGGAGCGGATGTTCCTGCACGTCCTCCAGGGCCACTGCAACAGCCCGATCGCCGGGTTCGCGCGGGTGGACCGCGGCGGCGAACTGTCGCTGCGGGCCTGTGTCTTCACCCCGGACGGCAAGACCCGGCTGAACGCGCACGAGTGGGCGGGGCGGCTCGATCCGGCCACGCTGGGCACCTCGGTGGCGGTGGCGCTGCTGCGCGAGGGTGCCCGCGAGATCATCGACGGCATCCCGCACTGACGGGACGGACGGGACCGACGGGACGGCGTCCAGGTCCGGCGCGGGAGGGCGGCTACCGCGCCACCGTCCGGCTGCTCAGCCGCCCGGAGCGGCCCACCGCCCCCGCCGGGCGAGGGCCGTGCGGGTCAGGCGCCGCCGCCCGCCTGGTCGCGCAGGAAGTTGCTGACCTGGCAGGCGAGTTCCTCCCGGTCGGGGCCCTGGTGCGGGCCCGCGGGGGTCTCGCCGAGGCCGATGCCGCCCGCCCACAGCCGCCGCTCGGCCCACTCCTCCTCGACCCGCAGATGGATCTGCACGTCGACCTGGCCGAGGGCCGTCTCCGGGCCCGCGGCCCAGAGCACCGCGGTGGCCCGGCGCAGGGGGTAGACGTCGAAGCCCTCGATGAACTGCGAGTTGCGCCAGTCGAGGAAGGCGCTCTCGCCGTCGGCGCCGACCCGGACGTCGATCTGGCCGTCCTCCAGGTGGATGCCGAGGTGCCGGGGGCCGCGGTTCTCGACGGTCACCCGGACGCTGAAGTACGCGAGTCCCGCGGCCGCGTCGTCCCGTCCGCGCGGCGGCTCGGCCGCCTCCAGCCGGTGCACCCTGACCCGCAGACCGTCATGCTCGTCGTACTCCTGCCAGTCCCCGACCACGTTCGGCTCGTACACAGCGCACCCTCTCGACCTCAGAGAGTGCTTCCTATCTGTGTGCTCAGCGCACTGTCAAATGAGCGGAATGCGCTGTGGCCTGCCCATTCACCCCGGTTCATCGGTGATCAAGCCGTGCGCAGCGGGAATCCGCCGATGTGCGGCGCCCGCGCGGGCGCGCGCGTGCCGCACATCACGTCGTCGGCCAAGATCAACGGGCCAGCCGGCCGAGCAGCGAGGAGGCGGCGGTGATGCCGAGGACGGCGGCCACGGCCAGCACCCCGTAGTCGAGCGGGAGGTGCGCCGGCGTGCCGAGGAGCAGTCCGCGCAACGCGTCGACCTGGTAGGTGAGCGGGTTGACCTTGCTGATGGCCTGGATCCAGCCGGGCATCACGGCGACCGGGTAGAGGGCGTTGGAGGCGAAGAACAGCGGCATGGTGATGGCCTGCCCGAAGCCCATCAGCCGGTCGCGGCTCAGCACGATCCCGGCGATGGTCATCGACAGGCAGGAGAAGAAGGCGGACCCGAGGATCACGATCGCGGCGACGCCGAGCAGCCGCAGCGGGTTCCAGGTGAGCGCCACTCCGAGGGCCGCCGCGATGACGATCACGACGACGGCCTGGATGAGCGACTTCACCCCGGCCGCGAACGCCTTGCCGGTGATGAGCGCGGAGCGGGGCGTCGGGGTGACGAGGAGCTTGTTGAGGATCCCGGCGTCGCGCTCCCAGATGATCTGGATGCCGTAGAAGATGGCGATGAACATCGCGGACTGGGCGATGATGCCGGGCGCGAGGTAGTCGATGTAGGGGATGCCGCCGGTGGGGATCGCCTTGATGTGGGTGAACGTCTGACCGAAGATCAGCAGCCAGAGCGCGGGCTGCACCGCGCGGGTGTACAGCTCGGTGCGGTCGTGGCTGAGCTTCTGCAGCTCGACCGCGCACATCGCCACCACCCGGGCGGGCAGCAGCCGCCACCCCGAGCGCGGCTCGGGCGGGCGGACGAGCAGGCCGATGCCGTTCGCGCGGGCGCGCTCAACCGACGCGGCGCGCGGTGCGACGGGTGCTTCGGACATCGCGGAAGTCTCCTGACGTGTCGTCGAGGCCGTGGCCGGCGATGTCCCGGAAGACATCCTCCAGCGTGGGCAGCGGGGCCGAGGCCGGTCCCCCCTCGGCGCGGCGGCGTTCACCGAGCCCCTCGCGGAGCTGGTCCGGTGTGCCGAGGGCGCGGATGCGGCCACGGTGCATGAGCCCGACCCGGTCGCAGTACTGGTCGGCCTCGTCCATGTAGTGCGTGGTGACCAGCACCGTCATGCCGGTGACCTCGCGCACGACGTTGATGTGGTCCCAGACGTCGGTGCGCGCGATCGGGTCGAGGCCGATGGTCGGTTCGTCGAGGATCAGCAACCGGGGCGCGCTGACCAGGGCCTGGGCGAGTTCGAGACGGCGGACCATGCCGCCGGAGTAGGTGCCCGCGAGGCGGTCGGCGGCGTCGGTGAGGCCGACGGCGGCCAGGGCCTGGGCGACCCGGTCGGCGCGCTCCCTGCGGGCGACGTCGTAGACGCGGGCGAAGAGCGAGACGTTCTCCCGGCCGGTGAGCCCGGCGTCGGCGGAGAGCTGCTGCGGGACGTAGCCGAGCAGCCTGCGCACCGCCATCCGGTCGCGCGCGGCGTCGTGGCCGAAGACCCTGACCATGCCGGCCGGGACCGGCAGCAGCGTGGTGACGCAGCGGATGGCGGTGGTCTTGCCCGCGCCGTTGGGCCCGAGCAGTCCGAAGACCTCGCCCTCCCCCACCGAGAGGTCGAGTCCGTCCACGGCGTTGGTGTCGCCGAAGGCGTACACCAGGCCGGTGCAGGCGACGGCCTGGTCGGGTCCGCCGGGGGTCTCGGTCATCGCTCCTCCGTCTCCTCGCGCAGTCGGTCGGCCAGGTTGCGCAGGGCCGGGACCGCCGCGCGCAGCGCGTCCCGGTCCGGTCCGTCGAGCCGGGCCACGGTGCCGCGGACCAGTTCGGCCCGGCGCCTGCGCCACTCGTCGAGGCGGGCGGTGGCGGCGGGGGTGGGCAGCAGGCGGGCCGCCCGCCGGTCGGCGGGGTCGGTCTCGCGGCTCAGATATCCCTGCCGCGAGAGCTGGTTGACGAGGGTCGACACCGAGTTGCTCGCGAGGTGCAGGTCCCTCGCGGCGTCCGAGATGCGGATGCCGGGCTGGGCCACGACGAGCCGCAGCAGCTCGATCTCGGCGCCGCGGAGCTGGGGCGCCACCTGGGGGCGCAGGCGTCGGCGGAGGAGCCGCTGGACGCCCACGAGAGCGTCGACCAGCTCGTCCGGGAAGGTTTCCGGTTCCACACGGTCCAGATTAGCTCTTTAGCAGAGGTAATGAACAAAGAGAAGGTCAAGCCGGTGCCGCACGGCCGCCCCGGGGCCCGCGGAGCCCGGTGCCGGACGGCCGCCTCGGAGCCCGCGGAGCCCGGTCCCCGGGTCCGGACACCCCCGACCCGCGCCGCGCCCCCGGCGTCCACGCGCTTTTCCGTCGCGGCAATTCCTGCACCCGGCATCGCCCGCCGGAATTCGGGCCACCATTCGGCGCCGCCCGGTCGCAGCGCGTCACCGCAATTCCGGAAGGGTGGCGGTCGCCGCCCGTCACCGAAATCGCCGGGGCGGTCACGGAAAGGGTGCACCCGCCCGCACCTCCCGGAATTCACCGCATTCTCCGAATTGTTTCGCGCGCGGCCCGGGAGTAATTTGAAGTGGAGTGCTTCGGACCGGAGGCACGTCCGCGGGAGCCGCAGTGCCGGACTCCGGGCGTGGCCCGCCGGTCCGCGCGTTCGTCCCCCGCTGTGTCCCCACCCGGCACCGGCCAAGGGAGGTGCGCCGCATGCGTACCACGGGCAGAGCGAACCCCCACCCCCACGACGACTCCCCCGACACCGCCGCCGCCTTCGAGCGGCTGGTGACGCTGCCTGAGGGCCCGGCGCGCAGGGCGCTGCGGGACGAACTGGTCGGCGCCTGGCTGCCGATGGCCGAGCGGATCGCGGGCCGGTTCCGCGGCCGGGGCGAGTCCTACGAGGACCTGTGCCAGGTCGCCGCGCTCGGCCTGGTGAAGGCGGTCGACGGCTACGACCCGGTCCGCGGCCACGCCTTCGAGTCGTACGCGGTGCCGACCGTCACCGGGGAGATCAAGCGGCACTTCCGGGACCACCTGTGGACGCTGCACGTGCCGCGCCGGGTGCAGGACCTGCGCAACCGGGTCCGCCGGGCGTCCAAGGAGCTGGCGCAGACCACACCGGGCCGGCCGCCCACCGTCGCCGAGATCGCCGCGCACGCCCGGCTCACCGAGAGCGAGGTGCGCACCGGCATGGAGGCGCTGGAGTGCTTCACCGCGCTGTCCCTGGACGCGGAGGTGCTGGGCACCGACGGCTACTGCCTGGGCGACGGCCTCGGCTCCCCCGACCCCGGCTACGACGTCGTCGTCGACCGCGTCACCGTCATGCCGTGTCTCAACCGGCTGCCGGAGCGCGAGCAGACCATCCTCTACCTGCGGTTCTTCCACGGGATGACCCAGCAGGGGATCGCCGACCAGCTCGGGGTGTCCCAGATGCACGTGTCGCGGCTGCTCAACCGCTGCTTCGCGGAGGTGCGGGAGGAGGTGCTCGCGGACGCCGACGCGGAACTGCTCGCCGAGGCCGGCTGACCGGCCGCGGGGCCCCCGCCGGGCGGGGGCCGCCCGACGGGCCGCGCGGCCCGTTCCACCGGAGACTGGTGGCAGGCCGGTCGACTCCGGCCGCCCAGATCAGGACGGGACCGCCATGAACGACGACACGACCCGCCCCGCGTCCCGCGCCAGGACGCAGCACCTGACCTCCCGCTCGGTCTTCGGATCCCCCTGCTGGGTGAGTCTGACCAGCCGGGATCTGGACGCCACCCAGGCGTTCTACGCGGCGGTGCTCGGCTGGCGCTGGCAGCCGACCGGGCTCGGCGACCGCTTCCGGGTGGCGCTGGTGGAGGGCACGCCGGTGGCGGGGATCGCGGCGGTCGCCGGGATGTGGCAGATGGCGGTCGCGTGGACGCCGTACTTCGCGGTCAACAGCGCGGACCAGTCGGTGGCGCGGGCCCAGGAGCGCGGTGGCACGGCGGCGGTCGGACCGCTCTCCTTCCCGCCGGGGCGGGCCGCGCTGCTCGCCGACCGGGACGGCGCCTCCTTCGGGATCTGGGAGGGGGAGCTGATCGGCAACTGGGAGACCTGGCGGCGCGCGGCCCCGGCCTTCATCCGGCTGCACACCCGGGACGCCTTCGCGGCAGCGATCTTCTACGGCGAGGTCCTGGAGTGGGCGTCGGACCGCCCCGGCTCCTGCGAGGTCCACTACGAGGGCGGCGAGGTGGTGCTGCGCAGCGGCGGCGACGTCGTCGCCCGGATCGAGTCGGGGGCGCTGGGCGCGGCCCCCGATCCGACCCTGCGGCCGCACTGGCAGGTGCACTTCGCGGTCACCGACGTGGCGGCCTGCGTCCGGGACGCCGAGCACAACGGCGGCAGCGTCCTGGCCAAGGGCGACGACGAGGCCGTCCTGCGCGACCCCGACGGCGCGCAGTTCACGGTGACCCTGCGCGCCGCCTCCTGATCCTCAGCGGGCGGTGCGGGCGGCCCTGGTGAGCAGCACCAGGCTGCGTGCGCCGACGGTCAGCGCGCCGTCCGCCTTGTGCTCGGTCTCGTCGGGCGGTCCGTCCTCCTCCGCCGTGTCGAGGAGCGTCGTCCAGCGTTCCCCGTAGGCGGCGCCCGGCAGGGTGAACTCGACCGGTTCCCAGTAGCTGTTGAGCAGGATCAGGAACGAGTCGTCGACGACGGGACGGCCGCGCGGGTCGGGTTCGGCGATGGCGTCGCCGTTGAGGAAGACGCCGACGGAGTGCGCGTCGGGGCGCTCCCAGTCGTCCTCGGTCATCTCGCGGGCGTCCGGCGCGAGCCACACCAGGTCGGGCAGCGGCTGCCCGGCGTGGGTGGCGGTCTCGCCGCGGAAGTAGCGGCGTCTGCGCAGCACCGGGTGGGCGGCGCGCAGGCCGATGAGGTAGCGGGTGAAGTCGGTGAGGGCGCGCCGGCCGGCCGCCTCCCGCCAGTCGATCCAGGAGACCTCGTTGTCCTGGCAGTAGGCGTTGTTGTTGCCGCCCTGGGTGCGGCCGAGTTCGTCGCCGTGGCAGAGCATCGGGATGCCCTGGGAGAGCAACAGGGTGGCGAGCAGGTTGCGTTGCTGGCGCGCGCGCAGGGCGAGGACGGCGGGGTCGTCGGTGGGGCCCTCGGCGCCGCAGTTCCAGGAGCGGTTGACGCTCTCGCCGTCCCGGCCGTCCTCGCCGTTGGCCTCGTTGTGCTTGCCGTCGTAGGAGACGAGGTCGCGCAGGGTGAACCCGTCGTGCGCGGTGACGAAGTTGACGCTGGCACGCGGACGGCGCCTGCCGTGCTGGTAGAGGTCGGGGGAGCCGGTGAGGCGGGAGGCGAACTCGCCGAGGGTGTGCTCGGTGCAGCGCCAGAAGTCCCGCACGGTGTCCCGGTACTTGCCGTTCCACTCCGACCACAGGGGCGGGAAGTTGCCCACCTGGTAGCCGCCCTCGCCGAGGTCCCAGGGTTCCGCGATGAGCTTGACGCGGCTGATCACCGGGTCCTGCTGGATCAGGTCGAAGAACGCCGACAGCCGGTCGACCTCGTGGAACTGCCGGGCCAGGGTGGCCGCGAGGTCGAAGCGGAAGCCGTCGACGTGCATCTCGGTGACCCAGTAGCGCAGCGAGTCCATGATCAGCTGGAGGACGGACGGGTGGCGCATGAGCAGGCTGTTGCCGGTGCCCGTGGTGTCGTAGTAGTGCGCCCGGTCGCCGTCCACCAGGCGGTAGTAGGAGGCGTTGTCGATGCCGCGGAAGGAGAGGGTGGGGCCCTGCTCGTTGCCCTCGGCGGTGTGGTTGTAGACGACGTCGAGGATCACTTCGAGTCCGGCCGCGTGCAGCGCCTTGACCATCGACTTGAACTCGGCGACCTGCTGGCCCCGGCTGCCGTGGGCCGCGTACGCGTGGTGCGGGGCGAAGAAGCCGATGGTGTTGTAGCCCCAGTAGTTGGACAGCCCCCGGTCGCGCAGCACGCCGTCCTGGGCGAACTGGTGGACCGGCATCAGCTCGACGGCGGTGACGCCGAGCGAGGTGAGGTGGCCGGTGACGGCGGGGTGGGCGAGTCCGGCGTAGGTGCCGCGCAGTTCCTCCGGCACCTCGGGGTGGGTGCGGGTGAGGCCGCGGACGTGCGCCTCGTAGATGACGGTCTCGGCGTACGGCCTGCGGGGCGGGCGGTCGTCGCCCCAGTCGAAGTACGGGTCGGTGACGACGCCGAGCAGGGTGTGTCCCGCGCTGTCGGCCGGGGACGGGCCGCCTGGGGTGCGTTCGAACAGCGAGGCGTGGTTGTCGCACTGGCCGTCCACCGCGCGGGCGTAGGGGTCGAGGAGCAGCTTCGCCGGGTTGCAGCGGTGGCCGAGCTGCGGCTGCCAGGGCCCGTGCACCCGGTAGCCGTAACGCTGTCCCGGGCCGACGCCGGGCAGCCGGCAGTGCCAGACGAAGCCGTCGGACTCGGTGACCGGGACACGGTGCCCGGTGCCGTCGTCGTCGACGAGGATCAGGTCCACCGCCTCGGCGACCTCGCTGAAGAGGGCGAAGTTGGTGCCCTCCCCGTCGTAGGAGGCGCCCAGCGGGTAGGGGTGCCCGGCCCAGACGGGTGTCGGGCGGGTGCGGCGCGAGGCGGTCACCCGATCCGCTCCGGTGTCCGCGCGGCGCGGGCGGGCGGGGCCGCCGTCGCCGGGTGCGGGAGGCGGCAGCCGGTGCTCAGGGCGGGTCCCGGCACGTTCGGCACCCGGGGCATCCGCTCGCCCGATCTGGCCCGGCGCGAGAACCAGATGACCCTGCCCCCGGTGGCGGTGGCGCAGCCGCCCCAGCCGTCGCTGGTGGCGGCGATGTGCTCCAGGCAGTCGCGCAGGCCCTGACCGGGGCTCAGTTCGCGGTTGTCGTCGCCGACGGCGGTGATCAGGTGCTGGCCGTTCCACCACATCTCGATGGAGAGCTGGGCGTCCGCGGCGTGCTCGTCGACGGCCCTGAGCAGCAACTCGGCTCCGTAGCAGACGGGTTGGACCAGGTTCTCCAGGTCCCACAGGCGCAGGTGGGCGGCCAGGATGCGACCGACCTGTCCGACCCGTTCCGGGCCGACCTCGACGTCGAGGCGGTAGTAGCAGGGCACTGCGGATTTCATCGTCGTTGGCTCCTCGTCCGACGAGGCTCCCGCTGTCGGCCGTCCCGCGGGACGGGCCCCGAACGCGAAGCGTGAGCACCGGTACATGCTGAGTAGTCCCAGCGTGGGAGTGCTAGTCCATTCGTGCAACACGAGCCGGGGCGGCCCGGCGGACCCCGGCGAGATGGTTGAAGCTCCAACAAGACGCGGGGTCGCCGCGCGTGCACCATGTGTGAAGAACACGACGCCCGGACGGAGCCGTGCCCGTCCGCGCGCGCCGGTCGCCCACGTCGTCCCCGCACCACCGAGCCCGGAAGGTGATCGGCGCATGCTGCTACCCGCCACCGCCGAAGTCGCCCGCCACCTGCGGCGCTACCGGGCCTGGGAGCGCCTGATGCTGGCCTCCCCGGCCGACCCGGCGGTGCGCTCCGCCTTCGAGGACGCGGGCTACACGCTCTGTGTGCTGATGGGCGAGCGGTGCGCCCGCGAGGCGGCGGACGCCGCCGAGCGCTACCCGCACGGC
This sequence comes from Streptomyces sp. SolWspMP-5a-2, assembly GCF_900091845.1. Classification (GTDB taxonomy): domain Bacteria; phylum Actinomycetota; class Actinomycetes; order Streptomycetales; family Streptomycetaceae; genus Streptomyces; species Streptomyces doudnae. Next base: position 1,156 of record NZ_FMCI01000145.1, on the reverse strand, counting down.
ACCCGTCCGGCCCCGCACCTGGCGCGGGACGTCCCCCACAAGGCCCTCGCGGCCCTGCCGGGTGCGCCGCCCGCCCCGCCGCACTCCCCCGCGGCCGCCTCGGCGCGGCCCACCCACCAGTGAAGACATCGAACGGACCGGTACCCGGGCCCGAACACGGCGGAGGCCACACCCTCATGAACGCGCACGCGGTCCCGGCCATCGGCCGCATCCCGGTCCGGGACGTCCGTCCGGCGGTCGAGCACGGCAGCAGACCCGCCAAGGCGGTGGCGGGAGAGACCTTCGAGGTCACCGCGACGGTGTTCCGCGAGGGGCACGACGCGGTGGCCGCCGACGTCGTCCTCACCGGCCCCGGGGGCCGCACCGCGCGCCGCACGCCGATGCGGGAGCTGGCGCCCGGCACCGACCGCTGGGGAGCCGAGGTCACCCCGGACCGCACCGGCCGCTGGACGTACCACGTGGAGGCCTGGAGCGATCCGCTGACGACCTGGCACCGCCACGCGGAGATCAAGATCCCGGCCGGCGTCGACGTCGGCCTGGTCCTGGAGGAGGGCGCCGATCTGCACGAGCGTGCCGCCGATGGGGTGCCGGCCGACGCCGGGCGCTCGGTGGTGCTGGCCGCGGCGGAGATCCTGCGCGACGACTGCCTGCCGGTGCGCACCCGGTGGGCGGCGGCCCGCGCCCCGCACGTGACCGCGCTGCTGCGCCGCCACCCGCTGCGGGACCTGCTCACCGCCTCCGCGCCGATGCCCCTGACGGTCGAAAGGGAACGCGCGCTGTACGGCGCCTGGTACGAGTTCTTCCCACGTTCCGAGGGCACCCCCGAGGAGCCGCACGGCACGTTCCGCACGGCCGCCCGGCGCCTCGCGGAGATCGCCCGGATGGGGTTCGACGTGCTCTACCTGCCGCCGATCCACCCGATCGGCACGACGTATCGCAAGGGCCCCAACAACACGTTGTCCGCGGGCCCCGACGATGTCGGCGTGCCGTGGGCGATCGGGTCGCCCGAGGGCGGGCACGACGCGGTGCACCCGAAGCTGGGCACCGTGGAGGACTTCGCGTGGTTCGTGGAGCGGGCGCGGGGTCTGGGTCTGGAGGTGGCGCTGGACTTCGCGTTGCAGTGCTCGCCCGACCATCCGTGGGTGGAGAAGCATCC
>NZ_FMCI01000285.1 GCF_900091845.1 Streptomyces sp. SolWspMP-5a-2 | reverse complement strand
GCGCACGCGGCCGTCCGCCCGCCGCCGCTCATGCCGGCTCCACCGACGCCACCACGTCCAGGATCCGGTCGAGCGCGGCGTCCCAGACGGCCTCGTCCTGCGCGAAGCACAGCCGCATCCGGCCGGTGCCGGCCGCGCCGAACTGGTAGCCGGGGTTGACGATCACCCCGGCGTGCTCCTTCAGCGCCAGCGCCACCGCCTGGTCGGACGCGCCCGTCAGCACCTCGGGGAAGAGGTAGGCGGTGCCGTAACTGGCGTTGACCCGCATCACCGACGACGCGTTCAGCTTCCGCACGGTGGTGTCGCGCAGCGCCTGGTACTCCACCAGCCGCTCCTTCAGGAAGTCCTGGTCGTCGGCGATCCACCGGCCCAGCAAATGCTGCGCGTAGGACGGCGCCCGCAGCGCGGTGCAGGACTGGACGTCCTCCATCGCGTCGACCAGCGCGGTGGGCGCGACGGCCACCCCGAGCCGGTAGCCGGACAGCGACTCGGTCTTGGACGGGCCGAGCAGCGTCACGGTCCGCTCGGCCATGCCCTCACGGGCGGCCAGGTGGAAGAACTCCTCGCCGTCGTAGACCAGTCGGCAGTACAGCTCGTCGGCGATGACCTGGAAGTCGTGGCGGCGCGCCGCGTCCGCGATCGCCTCGACGGTCGCCTCGTCGTAGACGGCCCCGGTCGGGTTGTTGGGGTGCGAGAAGACCATCAGCCGGGGCTTGAGAGCGGCGGCCCGCTCCAGCTCCTCCAGGTCGAGGGAGGGACGGGCGCCCCGGCCCGCTGCGCCCTCGTGCGGCCAGACCATCGGGATCCGGCGGACCTCGGCGCCGAAGTAGCGCAGCATCCGCTCGGTGGAGAGGTAGTCGGGGTCGGGCAGCAGCACCAGGTCGCCGGGGGAGAGGATCGCGGCCAGCGCCGTGAACAGGGCGCCCTGCGTGCCGGGGGTGAGGATCACGTCGGCGGGCCCGGTGGCGGGGACGCCGAGCACGCTGGACACGTTCTCGGCGACGGCCTCGCGTATCCCGCGGTCGCCCCGGTAGGGCGTGTAGGTCATGCCCTCGCCCGACGCGGCCGCGCTGAAGGCGGGCAGCGCCCAGGCGGGCGGCGGGAAGCGGTGGGTGTCGGCGTAGGTGGCGTCCAGCGGGTGCGCGGGACCGGGCGCGTTCTCCAGCTCGCGTTCGGCGTCCCGCAGCGACTGGCCGAGGAGACCGGTCAGTTCGGGCATGGACAGGCGCTGGAGGGCCTGGGGGAGGTGCTGCACGGTGGGTGGTTCCTCACATGTCGGTGCGTGGCGGGGACGGTCCCGGGACCGAGGGTCACCGGGGCCGTCCCCCGTGCGGGGGTCAGGGGCGGTCGGGTTCGGGGGCGGCGGCTCCCGCGGGCTGGCGGGCGGCGATGCCGCCCGCCAGGGCGGTGAGGCCGCCGAGCACGTGGTCACGGGTGAGCAGCGACGCGCGGGGGGCGTCACCGTCCCTGACGGCGTCGAGGATGCGGGTGTGCTCCTCGACGGAGGTGTGGGCGCGGCAGGTGTCCGCCAGGTAGAGCGCGATGTAGCGGTCGCTGCGGGCGCGCAGCTGGTCGAGGGCGCCGAGGGAGGCGGGCATGGCGGCGAGCGCGTAGACCGTGTCGTGGAAGCGGCGGTCGAGCAGCCGCAGCGGCGTCGGGCCGGCCCCGCGCGCCGCCTCCTCCTGGCGGGCCAGCAGCTCGTCGAGATCGGCGCAGCGGGCGGCCCGTTCGGGTCCGGCGGCCTGGGCCGCGGCGGCGGCGAGCATGCCCTCCAGGGCGGCGCGGCCGTTGTAGACGTCGCGCGCGTCGGCGACCGACACCTCCGCGACGGTCCACTTCTGGTGCGGCCGGTCGACCACCAGGTGCTCGGTGGCGAGCCGGGACAGCGCGTCGCGCAACGGGCCCCGGCTGATGCCGAGTTCAGCGGCGAGCCGCTCCTGGTTGAGGCGTTCGCCGGGGGCGAGGCGGCCGCTGAGGATGCCCTCGCGCAACTGCTGGTAGGCCCAGTCCGTCTTGCGCAGGTTCCACGGGGCGGGTGCCTGCTTCCCGGGTCCGGTGCCGCCGGGGGTGATGATCGTCATGTCCTCACTCGCTGAGTATCTGGTCGAGGAAGCGCCGGGTCCGTTCCTGCTCCGGCGCGGTCAGGACATCCTGCGCCGGTCCGTCCTCCACGATCCGGCCGTCGGCCATGAACACCACTCGGTCCGCGCCGCGCCGGGCGAAGTCCATCTCGTGGGTGACGACGACGATCGTCATGCCGCTGTCCGCCAGGTCCCGCATCACCGCGAGGACCTCGCGGGTGAACTCGGGGTCGAGGGCCGACGTCGGCTCGTCGAAGAGCATCAGCTCCGGGTCCATCGCGAGGGCGCGGGCGATGGCCACCCGCTGCTGCTGGCCGCCGGAGAGTTCGTAGGGGTAGTGGTCGGTGTGCTCGGCGAGACCGACCCGGGTCAGCAGCTCGCGGGCCCGCGCGTCGGCCTCGGCGGTGCGCACCCCGCGCGCCTTGCGCGGTGCCAGCGACACGTTCTGCGCCGCCGTCAGGTGCGGGAAGAGGTTGAACTGCTGGAAGACCATGCCGATCCGGCCGCCCGCCGCGCGGGGCGCGGAACCCGCCCTGGACAGCAGCTCGCCCTGGAAGGCGACCGTGCCCTCCTGGAGGGGTTCGAGTCCGGCGAGACAGCGCAGCATGGTCGACTTGCCCGCGCCCGAGGGGCCCAGGACCGCCACGGTCTGGCCGCGCGGGACCGCGAGGTCCACCCCGTGCAGCACGGTGCGGTCGTGGTAGACGCGGGTCATGCCCTGGCCCAGCAGGACCGTCCCCGGGCGGGCGGTGGAGGCCGGAGCTGCGCCGCCGGAGGCCGTGGCCCCGGCGTCGGCGGGGGCAGGAGCGGGGACGGGAGTCGGGGTCGCGGTCGGAGGGGTCGGGGTACCACGGGGGGCACGGTTCATGTCACTGTCCTGTCGTGCTCGCGGTCGGGCGCTGCCAAGTCGGCACGCCGAAGCGGGACTTGACGGTCGGTCGGAGGAGGAGGGCGCTCAGCGGGCCGTCGGGTCGAGAGCGGCGGTGCCCGGCTGCGCGGCCGGGGGCCGCCGGTCACGCCGTGCCGCGGCCCTGCGGGTGACGTCGAGCCGCCGCTCGATCCACCGCAGGGCGAACGTGAGCAGGGTCGTGAGCACCAGGTAGTGGACGGCGGCGGCGCACAGGGCGCCCACGTAGTCGAAGTCGGCGGCGGCCTGCCGCTGCGCGGTGAGCATCAGGTCCTGGACGCTCACCACCGAGGCCAGCGCCGAGGTCTTCAGCATGCCGACGAACTGGTTGCCGGTGGGCGGCAGCACCAGCCGGGCCGCCTGCGGCAGCACCACCCAGCGCAGGATCCTCACCTCGGACAGGCCCAGCATGTGGGCCGCCGTGCGCTGCCCCCGGTCGACCCCCAGCAGTCCGCCGCGCACGATCTCCGCCATGTAGGCGATCTCGTTGAGGCTCAGGGCGACCACCGCGCAGGTGAACGGCGAGAGGTTGAGGCCCCACAGCGGCAGGACGTTGAAGACGAAGATCAGCTGGAGCAGCACCGGGGTGCCGCGGAACAGCCAGACGTACCCGTCCACCAGCCACCCCAGCGTGCGGGGTCCGCCCTTGGCGAGGGCGAGCAGCACCCCGCCCGCCACGCCGATCAGCATGGACAGCACGGTGAGTTCGAAGGTCAGCAGCGTGGCGGAGAGGAACTGCGACGAGACGACCTTGTCGAGGAAGCCGCCCATTCAGGAACCCGCCGATGCGCTCGCGGAGGCGGAGCCCGCCGACGGTGACGCGCTCTTCGCGGCGCCGAAGTAGTCCGTCTCGGCGGGCAGCCGGTACTTGCGCAGCAGCTTCGTGTAGTCGCCCGAGCGCACGAACAGGTCCAGGGCCTCGCGCAGCGCCGCCGCCATCTTCTTGTCGCCCTTGCGGACCGCGATGCCGATCTTCGTGTCGTTCTTGAAGGTGGCCGCGACGGAGTAGTCGTCGCTCTCGGCGAGGGTGGTCGCCGCCCCGGGCGTGGAGGTGTCGAAGGCGTCCGCGCGGCCGGACTTGACGGCCAGCATCGCGTCCTGGTTGCTCGGCAACGACATGATCTTCATCGTCGTGAGCCCCTTCGCGCGCAGCTCCTTGTTGTACGCCTCCATGTAGGTCTCGCCGATCGCCCCGCGGGTGACCGCGACGGTCCGGCCCGCGAGGTCCTCGGGCACCCGGCTGATCTTCTTCGGGTTGCCGCGCGGGGTGAGCAGCGTCTCGCCGATGACCAGGTAGGGCACGAAGTCGACCTGCTCGGCGCGCTGGTCGGTGATGTACATCGCGGAGTTGACGATGTCGGTGCGGCGTCCGGCGAGCGCGGGGATCAGCCCGTCGAAGTCGGTGTCGAGCGCCTTGGTCCTCAGCCCCATCGACGAGGCGAGGGCGTCGATCATGTCGATGTCGAAGCCTTCGAGGCCGCCGCCGGACGACTTGGACTCGAAGGGCGGGAAGGTGGCGGCGGTGCCGTAGGTCAGGGTCCCCGACGAGACCAGTCCCGTCGGCGGCGTGATCTCGGCGCCACCGGCCGGTGCGCCGGCGCCGGAGCCTCCGCACGCCGACACGGCGACGGCCGTGACGACGGTGAGACAGGCCGCCGCCATGCGGGTCATTCGTGGTTCCACAGGCGCTCCTCATGGCGTTTCAGCAGCTCAGAAAGGACTGTAAACAGTTGCCAGTGACTCTCACGGGGCGATGTGTGGCGGCCGTTGCGCCTTGGTTAAAGCTGTGTTGCGCCATCGAGGGTGGAGATCCGGCCACCCGCCGCGTCGGGAGCGGGGCGCCGCGGAGGCAGGGAGACGGGGAGGCACGGGCCCGGGAACGCGGAACCGGGGCACCGCGCGCGGGTGCGCGTGGTGCCCCGGTCGGGGTCGGGCCGGGCGAAGGCGTCGGTGTCGGGCGACTACCAGGTGACGGGCAGCTCGTGGACGCCGTAGATGACGGCGTCGTACTTGAAGGGGATCTTCTCGGTGCCGGTCGCCGCCCGCAGCGTCGGGATGCGGCGGAACAGGGTCGGGTAGACGACCTGCAGCTCCATGCGGGCGAGCGGCTGGCCCACGCAGTGGTGGGTGCCTGCGCCGAAGGCCTGGTGGTGGCGGGCGTCGCGGGTGATGTCGAAGGTGTCGGGGGAGGTGAAGACGTCAGGGTCGCGGTTGGCGAGTTCGCCGAGCAGGATGACCCCGTCACCGGCGCGGATGGTGCGCCCGGCGATCTCGATGTCCTCCAGGGCCGTCCTGCGGCGGCCGAGGTGCACGATCGAGAGGTACCGCAGCAGTTCCTCGACGGCCCCGGCGACCACCGCGGGGTCGTCGGAGTCCCGGACGGCGGCGAGCTGCTCGGGGTGCTCCAGGAGCAGCAGCGTCCCCAGCGTGATCATGTTGGCGGTGGTCTCGTGTCCGCCGAGCAGCAACAGGACGCCCATGGCCGCCGCTTGACTGCGTGTCAGCTCGTCGGTGGTGACCCGCGCGGCGAGTTGGGAGAGCAGGTCGTCGCCCGGCTCGGCCGTCTTGCGGCCGACCAGGTCGTCCAGGTACTCCGACAGACGGCCGTGAGCCTGCCCGCGCTGCTCGGCGGTGGCCACCGTCGAGACGATGGTCTTGCTGTTGACCTGGAAGAACTCGTGGTCGTCGTACGGGACTCCGAGCAGTTCGGAGATCACGAGCGAGGGGATCGGCAGCGCGAACGACGTCACGAGGTCGGCCGGGCGGGGACCGGCCAGCATCCGGTCGAGGAAGTCGTCCACGATCCGCTGGACCACCGGGCGCATGGCCTCGATGCGGCGGACCGTGAAGACACCGCTCACCATCCGGCGCAGCCGGGCGTGGTCGGGGTCGTCCATCGCGACGAAGCTCATGTCGGGCCTGACCCCGCCCGCGTGCCGGGGGTCCACCGGGGACGGGTAGTTGGGGTGGGTGAACCGGGCGCTGAGCCGGGGATCGGACAGCAGGGCCTTCTGCTCGGCGTGCCGGGTGACCACCCACGGGGTGCTCTCGCCCCACGACCGCACCCGGGAGACGGGTCCGAGCCGGGTCAGGTCGCGCAGCGCGGGGGAGGGGTCGAAGGGGCAGACCGCGGAGCGCGGGTCGGGGAACCGGGGGACCTCGGCGGGGTCGCTGTCGCGGACGGGTGCGGTGGTCATGTGCGTCCTTGAGGTGGGGGGTGGAGGGGGAAAGCCCGTGGTCGGCGCGGGTGTCACCCGCGCGTGCTGAGCCGGATGGCGGCGGCCGGGCACACGTCGGCCGACTCCTGGACCGCCGGGTGCCGGTCGGCCGGCGGTTCGGCGTCGAGCAGGACGACGATGCCGTCCTCGTCGCGCTGGTCGAAGACCTCGGGCGCGATCAGCACGCACTGTCCGGCGCCGCAGCACTTCTCCTCGTCGACGGTGACCTTCATGGGGGTGTCTCCTCTGCACAGGGGGTGGGGGTGGTGCGCCGGTGGGTCAGGCGCGGGGTGTGACGGGGGCGGTGAGCAGGCCGGTGATCGCGTCCGTGAGGGCGTCGGCGGTCCGCTCCCAACTGCCGTGGCGGTCGGATCCGCCCTCGGCCAGGGCGCGTTCGCGCTCCGCGCAGATCTGCGTGATCAGGTGGCGGCCCATCCCGCCGCGCACCTGCCGTACGTCGGCGGGCAGTTCGGCGAGGCAGTGGTGCAGTCCGTCGAGGACCCGGCGCAACCAGGGCCGGGACAGGGCCTCTTCGGTGACCAGGGAGCGCAGCGCCGGGTCCGCCATCACCTGGACGGAGAACCGGGCGTTCCACGACGGGCTGCCGAGTTCCGCGAGGTGTTCGGGCACCGGACGGACCAGGCAGCCGACCCAGTCCCGCAGCGCCGAGCTGTCGCCGACCGCGCGGACGTGGCGCTCGCGGATGCGGTCCACGCGCTCGCCGTGCTCGGTCATGATGGCCCGCAGCAGGCCGGTCCTGCCGCCGAAGTGGTAGCTGACGGCGGTCACGTTGCGCCGTCCCGCCGCCTCCGCGATCTGCCGGTTGGAGACGGCACCGAGGCCGTGCTCGGCGAAGAGCCGCTCCCCGGCCGCCATCAGCGCGGCCCGGGTGGCGAGTTCGGTGCCCGCCGCGGCCACGGTCACCAGGTCACCGGCAGTTCGCGCAGCGGGGCGGTGAGCAGTCCGCTCTGGCTGCGCAGCGCGTCGCTGCCGACGGCGAGGTCGAGGGTGGGCAGCCGGCGCAGCAGGACCGTCAGCGCGGCCTGCATCTCGGTGCGCGCCAGGGGCTGGCCGAGACAGGAGTGCGGCCCGGCGCCGAAGGCCAGGTGGGGTTGGGGGTGCGGCCGATGTCCAGCTCGTCGGCGTCCTGCCAGGCGCTGGGGTCCCGGTTGGCCGCGGCGAGGCTGCACACCACGGTGGTCCCCGCCGCCATCGGGCCGCCGGGCAGGTCGGTGTCCTGCTCGGTGTAGCGCATCATGCCGAAACTGCTGCCGTTGGGGTCGAAGCGCAGCACTTCCTCCACGGCCTGCCGCACCAGCCCTGGGTCGGCCGCCAGCCGCTCCCAGCGCCGCCGGTCGGACAGCAGATGGGCGACCATCAGGCCGATGTAACCGGCGGTGGTCTCGTGCCCGGCCAGCAGCAGGGCCTGCCCGGTGGCGACCAGCGCGTCCTCGGGCATGGGGTCGTCGGTGCCGTCGGCCCCGGTCAGGAGCAGGCTGATGAGGTCGTCGCCCGGCTCGGCGCGCTTGCCGTCGACCAGTCCGGCCATGTACCGGGCGAAGTCACGGTGCGCGGTGGCCGTCTCCTCGCCGGTGTGGCGGGTGGTGTTGAGGAAGATGTCCGACCACGCCTTGAACAGGTCGCGGTCGGCCTCCGGGACGCCGAGCATCCGGCAGATCACCTGGACCGGCAGCGGGAAGGCGAGCGCGGTGACCAGGTCGGCGGGCGACCCGTTCCCGACCATCCGGTCGACGAGCCGGTCGGCCATCGCCTCCATGTCGGGGCGCAGCGCCGTCATCCGCTTCGCGGTGAACCACTTGCCGATCATCCGGCGCCAGCGCGCGTGACCGACCGCGTTGAGGGTCCTCGCCATCGGGCTGTTGAACACGTCCTGCGCGCCGTCGGCCGCCGCGCGGGCCGCGTCGGGACCCGCCAGCCCCTCCCGGCTGAAGCGCGGATCGGACAGCGCCATCCGCACGTCCTCGTACCGGGTCAGCAGCGCGGCCTCGTCACCGCTGGGCAGGGTCACCCGGGCGACGGGGCACGTCTCCCGCAGCTCCGGCCATTCGGGCGGGGGCTCCAGGGCACCGGCGCCCTCTAACGGATACGACAGCGGCACGGACCGGTCGGTCACGACGGTTCTCCTCTGGTCGCTGGGGGGTGACGACGGCTTCAGTGAACCTCCTCGCGCCACATTAAGTCAATCAACTGAATTAAAAGCGGGTGGGTGCGGGACGGGTGCGAGGGTGGGACCCGCTGCCTCGTTGCCGGGCGTCGTCACCGGCGCCGGGTCACCCTCGGTCGCCGGTCGCCGGAGCGGCCAAGTGGGATGGCGAGGTCACCCTCTCCCGGCCGTCCGCGCGATTCCGTCAAGCCTCGATCGCGCGCCGACCTGAAACCGTTCAATCCGCCTCCCGTCGGTGAACCCCCCAACCGATTCCACCCCGCCACCCCGTGAACCTCCGTCAGGAAAGTCCCTGCACGCTCATTGACCCCCTCTCGCGCCCGCCTCTACGGTGGCGACGCCCACACAGATTGAATCGATTCAACTCGATCGGTTCACCCCCCATGCGTGCGAGGTGGCGTAGTGATCAGTCGTAGAGAGATCCTGGCGGGCACGGCCGCGGCGGTCGCGGTCGCGGCGACGGGTGCCGTTCCGGCCGAGGCCGCGCCCGTCGATCAAGGGACCGGGGCGGCCGCGCGGCCGAAGCCGCTGGCCGTCACCGCCCCGACCGTCGAGTACGTCCGGCACCCGCTCGGCATCGACACGGCCCGCCCCCGCCTCAGCTGGCCCCTGACCTCCGCCACCCCCGGCGCCCGCCAGAGCGCCTACCAGATCCGGGTCGCCTCCAGCGCCAGGGCCCTGGACCGCCCCGACGTCTGGGACAGCGGCCGGGTCGCCTCGGCGGACTCCGTCCTCGTCCCCTACGCGGGGCCCGAACTCCGTGCCAGGACACGCTACTTCTGGTCCGTGCGGGTGTGGGACACCGCCGGCACCGCCTCCGGCTGGAGCGAACCCTCCTGGTGGGAGACCGGCCTCACCGGCGCCGACGACTGGTCCGCCCGCTGGATCTCGCCCCCCGCCGACCTCACCGACGCCCCCACCTTCGAGGGCGCCGACTGGATCTGGTTCCCCGAGGGCGACCCGGCCGCGGAGGCCCCGGCCGCGACCCGCTGGTTCCGCCGCACCGTCGACCTCCCCGAGGGCCTCACCTCCGCGGTCCTCGCCATCACCGCCGACAACGTCTACTCCGCCTCCGTGGGCGGCACCGAGGTCGCCCGCACCGACCTGGACACCGACAACGAGGACTGGCGCCGCCCCGCCGTCGTCGACGTCCTGGCCCGGCTCAAGCCCGGCCGCAACGTCCTCGCGGTCGCCGCCACCAACGCCACCGTCAGCCCGGCGGGACTGCTGGCGACCCTGGTGGTCGGGACCGCCGACGGGGAGCGCCGCGTCGTCACCGACACCGCGTGGCGCACCACGGACACCGCCCCCGCCGACGACTGGCGCACCGCGGACTTCGACGACACCGCCTGGCAGCCCGCGAAGAAGGCCGCCGCCGCGGGAGCGGGACCCTGGGGCGCCCTCACCCCGGCCTCCTACGCCGTGACCCGGCTGCGCCGCGCGTTCCCGCTGCGCCGCGTCCCGGTGAGGCGCGCCCGCCTCTACATCACCGCGCTCGGCCTCTACGAGGCGCACCTCAACGGCGTCCGCGTCGGCACCGACCAACTCGCCCCGGGCTGGACCGACTACGGCACCCGCGTCCAGTACCGCACGCACGACGTCACGGAGTTGGTGCGCACCGGCGCCAACGCCCTCGGCGTGTACCTCGCGCCCGGCTGGTACGCGGGCAACGTCGGCATGTTCGGCCCGCACCAGTACGGCGAAAGCCCGTCGCTGCTGGCCCAGTTGGAGGTGGAGTACGCCGACGGCCGCACCGAGCGCGTCGTCACGGACACCGACTGGCGTGCCTCGGCCGGACCGGTCGTCACCGCCGACCTGCTCGACGGCGAGCGGTACGACGCCCGCAAGGAGACCCCGGGCTGGTCCTCGCCCGGCTTCTCCGACGGCTCCTGGCTCGCGACCCGGGCGGCCGTCGGCACCGTCCCCGAGCGGGTCGTGGCCCAGGTGGACGGGCCGGTACGGATCACCGACGAGATCACCCCGGTCGCCGTGACGCAGCCGGAACCCGGCGTCTTCGTCTTCGACCTCGGCCAGAACATGGTCGGTTCGGTCCGCCTCACCGTCTCCGGCGCGGCGGGCACCACCGTACGGCTGCGGCACGCGGAGGTCCTCAATCCGGACGGCACCGTCTACACCGAGAACCTGCGCACCGCGAAGGCCACCGACACCTACACCCTCAAGGGCCAGGGCAAGGAGGTCTACGAGCCGCGCTTCACCTTCCACGGGTTCCGCTACGTCGAGGTGACCGGATTCCCCGGCACCCCCACGGCGCGGGCCGTCACCGGCCGCGTCATGCACACCGACGCGCCCGCCACCCTCACCTTCGAGACCGACGACCCGATGCTCAACCAGTTGCACAGCAACATCACCTGGGGCCAGCGCGGCAACTTCCTCTCCATCCCCACCGACACCCCGGCCCGCGACGAACGCCTCGGCTGGACCGGCGACATCAACGTCTTCGCGCCGACCGCCGCGTACACCATGGAGTCCGCCCGCTTCCTCACCAAGTGGCTGGTCGACCTGCGCGACGCGCAGACCGCCGAGGGGTCCTTCACCCACGTAGCGCCGGACATCGCGGGCGTCGGCGACGGCGCGGCGGGCTGGGGCGACGCGGGCGTCACCGTCCCGTGGGCGCTCTACCAGGCGTACGGGGACCGCCAGGTCCTCGCCGACGCCTGGTCCTCGATCCGCGCCTGGCTCGGCTACCTGGAGCGGCACAGCACCGGCCTGCTGCGCCCCGCGGACGGCTTCGGCGACTGGCTGAACCTCTCGGACGAGACCCCCAAGGACGTCATCGCCACCGCGTACTTCGCGCACAGCGCCGACCTCGCCGCCAGGACCGCCCGGGTGCTCGGCCACGACCCCGCCCCCTACGACGACCTCTTCGGCCGGGTGCGGGCCGCGTTCCGCACCGCGTACGTCGGCGCCGACGGCAGGGTGAAGGGCGACACCCAGACGGCGTACGTCCTGGCCCTGTCGATGGACCTGCTGCCGGACGCCCTGCGCGCGGCGGCGGCCGACCGCCTCGTCGCCCTGATCGACGCCCGCGACGGACACCTCTCCACCGGCTTCCTCGGCACCCCGCGTCTGCTGCCCGTCCTCACCGACACCGGCCACACCGACGTCGCCTACCGGCTGCTCACCCAGCGCACCTTCCCGAGCTGGGGCTACCAGATCGACCGCGGCTCGACCACGATGTGGGAGCGCTGGGACTCGCTGCGCCCCGACGGCACCTTCCAGGACAAGGGCATGAACTCCTTCAACCACTACGCCTACGGCTCGGTGGGGGAGTGGATGTACACGAACATCGCCGGCATCGCCCCGGCCGCGCCCGGCTACCGCGAGATCCTCGTCCGGCCCCGGCCGGGCGGCGGCCTCTCCACCGCCCGCGCGACGTTCACCTCGGTGCGCGGTCCCGTCTCCACCCACTGGCGGCTCAGGCCGACGGGCTTCGAACTGATCTGCTCGATCCCGGCGAACACGACCGCCGAGGTGTGGCTCCCGGCGGCGGCCGGGGACAAGGTCACCCATGCCGACGGCACCTACACGCGCACGGAGGACGGCCACCGCGTCTACCGCGTCGGCTCGGGCACCCACACCTTCACCACGAGGACCGCCAGCGGCTGAGCCACGAGGGGGAGGCGCCGCCCCGTCAGGACGGCGCCTCCCCCTCGGCCCGGATCAGATCCGCTCGACCGGGTCACCGGGATCGCCGGAGAGCACCGGTGACCCGGGCACCGTCTGCCACGGCCACGAGGCCGGAGGCGGTCCGAAGGCGTGCCGGGACGCCTTCACCGCCAGCGCGGCGAGCGCGGCGTTGGCGCCGCCCCCGATCACGGCCCCGATCCCGAACGGCGCCACCCGGCCCAGGACGATGACCCCCTGCCTGGTCCCGTACTTGGTGACGAAGTTGCGCCCCAGGACCTTGTTGATCTGGCGCAGCGTCTCGGCCGGGACCTTGCCGACGATCTGGCGCCCCCAGTGCTGTCCCGTGCGTCCGGCGACCTTGCCGATGGCGCTGCTGCCCGAGCCGCCGAGCATGACGCCCATCACGATCGTCCGGCGGCGCTCGACCTCCTCGATGGGGATCCCGTGGACGTCGGCGACCGAGAGCGCGTAGAGGGCGCTCAGCTCCAGGGACGACAGGGTCTCGCCCGCCGACAGCGCCAGCGCGACGCCGGTGCCGACACCGGGCGCCGCTGCCGCCGCCCCGACCGCGGCGCCCGTCCCGGTCAGCGCGCTGACGTACATCCGCTCCAGCGAGCGGATCACCTGCGCCGGGGTCGCCCCGGGGTCGCGCTGCCTGGCCCGCGCGATGTTCCTGCGCACCAGCGGGCTCTGCAGGTCCACCGCCTTGTTGAGGACGTCGAGGACCTGCTGTCCACGGGCGCCTGGCGCCGGATCCGGTCCGTCCTGGGCATCGGCCGTCATGTCTCGAACCCCCTGGGTCGTCACGTTCCGGCCGAGTCTGCCACTCGATCGGCCCAACGGTCCCGGTCTCAGGCGAACCGACCCCGCACGGGCAACCGCGGCGGCGGCTGCGGCAGGTGCCGCGCCGGGACGGACCCGTACGCCACGGGCCGCGGGCCGGTCCGGGCCGCACATCGCACCCGGACCGGCCCGCGGCCCCGACTCCGCACCGGCCCTACGCGGTGCCCGCCGCGGACCGCTCCTTCGCCGCCCGCCGCTCCAGGTCGAACATCGGGATGAACAACTGGGCGAGCGGGCCGATGGCCAGCGCGTAGATGACGGTGCCGACGCCGAGGGTCGCGCCGAGCAGGAAACCGATGGCCAGGACCGTCAGTTCGATGAGCCAGCGCACGCCCCGGATCGAGTGGCCGCGCGCCGCCCACCCCGTCATCAGGCCGTCGCGCGGGCCGGGGCCGAGGCCCGCGCCGATGTACGCGCCGGTGGCGACGCCGTTGAGGACGACGCCCGAGAGCAGCACGGTCCAGCGCAGCCAGAGCGCGTCCGGCGCCGGTGTCCACGTCAGGTAGAGGTCCATCACCGTGCCGACCAGCAGCACGTTGCACACCGTGCCGAGGCCGGGCTTGTTGCGCAGCGGGATCCACAGCAGCAGCACCAGGGCGCCGATGATGTTGGTCCACATGCCGATCCCCAGACCGACCGTGCGGGACAGGCCCTGGCTGAGCGCGTCCCACGGCTCGACGCCCAGCCCGGACTGGATGACCAGCGCGTCGCTGACGCCGTACAGGGCGAGCCCGAGGATCAGCTGCGGCAGGCGGCGGCCGGGCCGGTCGGGGATCAGGGGGCGCTGGATGATCGCCCCGATGCCGCGCGCCCGCGGCCCGGCGGGGGGCGCGGCGGCGCCGGACGCGCCCGTGGGGCCGGTCGGGCGCGTGGGGCCGGTCGGGTCGTTCGGGTCGGACGTGCCGTTCGGGTCGGTCGGGTCGGACTTCTCGGCACCGAGGCTGTCACGCGTCGATGTCATGGTCGCTCCTGGGCTGCTGGGCGCCCTGGCCGGGGCCGGGGCGCGGGGACAGGTCGAGGGGGCGGACGGAGGACTCCACCCGAGTCTCCCCGCGCAGGGGGGAGGCCAGCCACCCGGCCACCGCGTCGAGGTACCCGGGGACCTCCATCAGGAAGGCGTCGTGGCCGGCCCCGGACGTCTCCTCGTGGAAGTGCGCGGCGCCGACCCCCGCCTTCTGCAGCCGGTCCGCGATGTGACGGCTGTGCTCGACGCCGTACAGCCGGTCCGACGCGAAGCTGAACAGCCGCACGTCCGGCGCCGCCTCGGCGACCTGCTCACAGGGGGTCGCGAAGGCGTCGAAGAGGTCCATGGCGCTGGTCAGGCAGAGGTAGCTGTTCGCGTCGAACCGGGCGACCAGCTTCTCCGCCTGGTGCTCCAGATAGCGCTCCACGGAGAACGGCCCCCACGCGGGCACCCCGGCCGTGCGCGTCGTCCCGGGCCCCGGGTGCGGCGGCCCGGAGACCTGGCGGGCGAACTTCGTCTGCAGGGAGTCCCCCGACATGTAGGTGAGGTGGCCGATCATGCGGGCGATCCCCAGCCCCGCGTCCGGCCCCTCGCCTGGGCGGTAGGCGCCGTCCAGGAAGCGCGGGTCGCTGCGGATGGCGGCGCGGCCTATCGCGTTGAACGCGAGGTTGTCGGTGCTGAGCCGGGCGGAGGTGGCGATCAGCCCGAACCGGTGGGCGTCGTACGGATGGCGCAGCAGCCACTCCAGCGCCTGCATGCCGCCCAGCGACCCGCCGACGACCGCGTGCAGCCGCCCGACGCCGAGCCGCCGCAGCAGCTCCCGGTGGACGGCGACCATGTCGGCCACGGTGATCTGCGGGAACGGCTCCCCGACGGCGTCCCGGTCGGCGGGGGAGGGGCCCAGCGTCCCCGAGCAGCCGCCCAGGACGTTGGCGCAGATCACCTGGAAGCGGTCGGTGTCGATCGGGCGGCCGGGACCCACCATCGACTCCCACCACCCCGGGGCGTCCCCGCGCCCGTGCCGGGCGACATGGGCGTCGCCGGTCAGCGCGTGGCAGACGAAGACGGTCTCCGCCCCGCGCGGCCCGTACCGCTCGAAGACCACCGGGACGTCGGTGAGGACCCGGCCGCACTCCAGGCGCAGCGGCCGGTCGGCGCCGAACAGCGTCAGCCGCTCCGCGCCGCCCACCGGTAACTCCGCGTGCCTGCTGCCGGTGGCCGTCATCCGCGCCTCCGGGCGTGCGCGGCGGCGGCCGCCCCGAAGGCGTTGAAGAGCGGTTTGGAGACCGGGTCGGAGGCCGCGTACCACTCGGGGTGCCACTGCACGGCGAGCGCGAAGGCGGACGCGTCCGCCACCGACACCGCCTCGACGACCCCGTCGGCGCTCGCCGCCTCCAGGACCAGCCCGGACCCCAGACGGTCGACCGCCTGCCCGTGCAGGGAGTTGACCCGCACGGTGTCCTGCCCGACGATCTCGTGCAGCGGCCCGCCGGGCGTCACCGCGACATCGTGCGCCGGGAGGTACTGCCCGTCCCTCGGCAGGCTCAGGTCCTCGCGGTGCGCCGCGCCGATCGGCAGCCCGCCGATGTCCCGCAGGGTGCCGCCGTAGGCCACGTTCAGCTCCTGGAGCCCGCGGCAGATCCCGAGGAAGGGAATCCCGGCGGTGATCGCCGACGGCAGCAGGTTCAGGGCGAGGGCGTCCCGCTCGGGGGCGCGCGGCCCCGGCGCGGGAGGGGCCCCGTACCGCTCGGGCGCCACGTTGGACTCGTGGCCGCCCAGCACGACGCCGTCGAAGCGGTCGAGGACGGCGGGCAGCCACGCGGCGGGACCCTGCACCAGGGCCACCGCGCACCCCGCGACCTCCTCCAGCGCCGACACGTACACCTGGCGGACCGCCGCGTGCGCCACCCCGTCGAGGTCCTCGCGCACACAGGCGAGCGCGACCAGGGGGAGGACGGCTCCGCCGTCACCGCTCGGCATCGCGCTCACACCGCCTTCAGCGCCTGGTCGAGGTCGGCGAGCAGGTCGTCGACGTGCTCGACGCCGATCGCCAGCCGGATCGACCCCTGGGTGACACCCGCCGCGATCTGCTCCTCCTCGGGGAGCTGCGCGTGCGTGGTGGACGCGGGATGCGTCGCCATGGACCGGACGTCGCCGATGTTGGTGACGTGCGAGACCAGCCGCAGCGCCTCGATGAACCTGCTGCCCGCCTCCCGGCCCCCGCGGACCTCGAACTGGACCAGCGGGCCGGTGTTCCCGCGCAGGTAGCGGCGGACCCGGTCGGCCTCCGCGCCCTCGGCGAGGCCGGGGTGGATCACCTGCTCGACCAGCGGGTGGCCGTGCAGGAACGCGGCCACCGCGGCGGCGTTCTCGCCGTGGACGCGCATCCGCAGCGGCAGCGTCTCCAGACCCTGGAGCAGCAGGAACGCGTTGAACGGGCTCAGACACGGCCCGAGGTCGCGCAGCAGCGTCTCGCGGGCCTTCAGCAGATATCCGCTGCGGCCGAGCCCGCCGCCCAGCTCCTTGCCGGTGCGGGTCCACACCGCGCCGCCGTGCGCCGGGTCGGGCCGTGTCATCAACGGGTGCCGGTCGGCGTGCCGTTCCCAGTCGAAGGTCCCGCCGTCGACGATCAGCCCGCCGAGGGAGGAACCGTGCCCGCCGATGTACTTGGTGGCGGAGTAGACCAGGATGTGCGCCCCCAGCTCGACCGGCCGCAGGACGTACGGCAGCATCGTGTTGTCGAGGACCAGCGGCACCCCGTGCTCCTCGGCGACCCGGGCCACCTCCTCGATCGGGAACAGCCTCAGCCGGGGGTTGGGCAGCGTCTCCCCGAAGTAGCAGCGGGTCCGCTCGTCGGTGGCGGCGGCGAAGTTCGCCGGGTCCGCGGGGCTCACGAACCGGGTCTCGATCCCGAACCGGGCGAAGGTGTTCGCCAGCAGGTTCCAGGTGCCGCCGTACAGCTCGTTGGAGCTGACGATGTTGTCGCCCGCCTGCGCGATGTTGAGCAGCGCCAGACTGACGGCGGCCTGCCCGGAGGCGACGGCCAGCGCGGCGGCGGCGCCGTCGACGGCGGCCATCCGCTCCTCCAGGACGTCACAGGTCGGGTTGTTCAGCCGGGTGTAGGCGTGCCCGTCCTGGAGCAGGTCGAAGATGCCCGCGGCGGCGCCCGTGCTGGGCAGTTCGTAGGCGGCCGTCTGGAAGATCGGCGTCACCATCGGCGGGGTGGGACCGAGCCGCGCCTGCGACCCGCCGTGCACCACCGCCGACTCGGGCCGGGCGAACTCCTTCGCCGCGAGGACCGGACGGGCGGCGTCCCCGGGTCGGGCGGTGGTGGCGTCGACCGGCTGCTCAGGCTGCGACATCGTTTCCCTCTGGGATCGGCTTCACGGGCGGTGCGTCCTCGGTGCGGCTCATGTAGCGGACGATGGCCGACATGGTGCTCGGCTGGCCTTCGGGACCGCGGTGGAACAGCCCGCCCAACGCCTGGTCCACGGCCGCGTAATGGGGATCGCGCAGCCGGATCTCCCGCGTCTTCGACAGGTTCCAGAACGGGGTGCGCGGGTCGAGGTGGTGCTCCAGGTGGTAGTTGTCGTTGTGGATGCCGGTCAGGAACTTCTCCCAGCCCCGGCTCTTGCGGTTGCGCGTCATGTACAGATCGACGTTGGAGTCCCGCACCAGCGGGGTGTGCTCGGAGAGTTCGATGTACCAGCCGAGGATCTGGAAGCTGGTCAGGTACGGGACCACCCAGAACAGCAGCAGCCCCCACAGCCATCCGCCGGACCAGGCCAGGGCGACGACCAGCCCCCAGAACAGCCAGAACCCGGCCCGGTCCAGCGCCCGCCTGCGCCGCTGCGCGGGCGTCGACGCCTCGGCCCGCTTCTCGACGCCCTTGAGGACGCGGTAGCGGTTGCGCACCAGGTAGCGCAGATACGCCCAGGTCTGCGAGCCCAGCAGGGGCAGGACCACCACCCGGCGCACGTAGTTCGCCGTGGCCGCCCGCCGGTACGCCCCCTGCTCGATGAAGAACCGCAGGTCGGGATCGCCGTCCGGGCTGCCCAGCTTGGGGTGGTGGGTGAAGACGTGGGAGACCTTGTAGGCGTAGTGCTGCTGGAAGATCGGATACGCGGTCAGCACCGTACCGGCGACCATCTGGAGCCGTCTGTCGGCGACGCCCACGCCGTGCGCGCAGTCGTGCAGCAGCGTGGAGAGGCCGCGCTGCCTCGCCCCGATGACGAGAACCGCCACCGGGTAGAACCAGAAGGAGCCGTAGACGCACAGCAGGACGCAGAGCGCCATCCAGAACACGTCTTCGACCCAGGCGACCAGGACGTGCCAGTTGTCGGGCCGGTTGAGTTCGTTGAGTTCACGCTGGACCTCGGGAGGGAACCGGTACATCCGGTAACGACGACCGTCGTACGCCCATGAGCTGTCTGTACTCAACAAAGCCCCTTTTCCCCCGCCCCGCCGCGACCGCGGTGTGCCGTTTTCACAAACAGTGTGAGTTTCCTGATGCCGGGAAGTGAAAACAACAGCGTTTTCGGACAGCACCAAAATTCGCCAATACCTCTGGAACAGAGGCGTACGGAGACTCCGGCGCGGTCCGGCGAAAGGCTCCGTACGCTCCCGACCCCGGGGTGCCGCCGGTGATCGCGTCCGTCCCGGACGTCGCGCGCCCGGCGCCGCCCGCCGCCGATCTCCCGCACGGCGACCAGCAGCCGGAACGCCGTGCGGGACACGTCGGCCGGGCGCGCCAGGGCGATCGCGCCGAGCTGCTCGTTCAACCGGCCCCGGGTGAGCGGCACCGCGGGAACGCGGGTCCGGCCACGGCCCGGCACGGCGGGCGCCCCGGGTCCGTCCTCGGCCACGGCGCTCGTCCGAACACGGTGGTGCGCCCGAGCGCGCGGTGTCTCGAACTGCGCGTCAGGATCGAGTGAATCGAACCATTCGACACCACCGGACAACGGGCGCGCCCCCCGGCGCCGACGCATTGGGCATGACGTCCCGTGCGGCCATGCGCTTCCCCTCCGACGGGCGCGGCGCACCCGAACTCCTGTCCCGCGTCCGCGCGTCCGGCTTACCGGAATCCGGAATTCAGGCACGGCGCGGGGAGCGCGTCACCGTCGCTCGCGAGAACCGCCCGGACGGGACGCGGGATGCCCCGGGGATATCGCCCGCTGGTTCGCGACCGGGAATTCGGAGGTGTCCCGGGAGGGAGATCCGAGTGAATTCCCCGGACGTCCGTACGGATTCGCGCCCGCCCGGACGGAAGAATCGCGGACGACCGGAAATTCCGCGCGTCGCCGTTGACAGCGTGCCCGGCGACCGTCCTACCGGCTCCCGCCCGAGCCCGCCCGGTACAGGTCGCGGAGCAGCGCGATCTCCGCCATGTGGTGGATGAACTCCAGGGTGAAACCCGCCGGTACGGCGGCGTGGGGGTCGTGCGGGTCCGAGCCGTACGGGTGACGGGAGAACCCGACCGTGTCGAGCTGCGCGTCGGTGACGGTGGCGACGCTGTCGCGCCAGCGGTCGATCGACGTCCAGAACGCGTCCAGCGCCGAGGCCGCGTCCGGCGCGAAGTCCACCAGCGTCCTCGGGTCACGGCGCCGCCCGCCGAACGTCCACTCCCAGCGGCCCGCGAAGTCGCCGTGCAGGTGCGCCAGCCGCGACGCGATGGTGGTGACCGGCGTGTCGTCGGGCTCCGGTGTCCCGGAGTGCGCGAGGACCTCCTCGACCCGCTCGACGCGCACCTTCCAGTCCCCGGCGATCTCGACCACCGTCATCCCGCCGGCCGCCTGCCGGGCCACCTCGGCGTACTCCTGCGCCGGGATGGACGTCGAGGGTGGCGCACAGGACGGCCATGCACCGCGAAGGTCAACAGGGCGGCGGATGAAAGCTGTTGTGTGCCAGACGGCCGCCGGTGCCACCGCCTGCGGGACGGCCCCTGTCTGCGGCGGCCGAAACTACCGGCGGCGGGGCTGAGACCGCCCCCTGCGTGGCCGCGACACCACCGCCTGCGGCAGCGGACGCAACCGCCTGCGGCAGTGGATGCCACCGCTCGCGGCGGTCGTTCTCAGCCGGGCGGGTGGTCGCCGAGTCCGTCGGCACCGTCGCGCGCGACGGCCGTGCGCAACCGGTCGAGCCATTCGGCCGCCAGCCGCCGCCCGTCGGGGAGTTGATCGTCCCGGTCCCAGCGCCAGGCCGTCACCATGGCCAGCACCAGGACGCGGCAGGCCCGCAGCAGGTCCTGATCGGCCTCGGGACAGTACTTGGCGACCTCCTCGGGAGCGTGCGCGAGATCGAACTCCACGGGCCCGCGGCAGCACGTCTCCAGGTCGATGAAGAGGGGCCCGTTCCCGGTCGCGAGCAGATTGCCGGGATGCGGCTCGCCGTGCAGCAGTTGCTCGGCCGCGCCGCGGGCGCCGACGGAGTGCCGCAGGTCCCCGAGGACGCGGCCGAGCAGTTCCCGGTCCGGGTCGGCGAGCGCCGGGGTGCGGTCCCGGTCCGCCACCAGGCGCCTGGCCTGGTCGACGCGGTCCGTGAAGTGCGGTGCGGGGACGCCGACTTCCCGCATACCGGCGTGCAGCCGCCGCAGCGCGTCGGCGTAGTCGGCGGGGGCGACCCCGTGCGGTGTCGCGGACGGGTGGTGGGTCCACAACGTCACCACGAAGCCGTCGCGCTCGTGGACGCGCGGTGCCACCCGGGGATCGAGGGCGGCGATCGGGGCCCCGACCGCAGCGAGCCGCCGGGCCAGCTCCACCTCGAACCGCGCGACCTGCCGTGCGGCGGGCGCCACCCGGGCCACGACGTCGCACGGCAGCAGCCGCAGGGTGAGCTTGTCGGAGTCCTGAAGCACGAGGGTGGCGTCGACCGGCAGTCCGAGGGACACGGCGACAGAGGAGGCCGCGGCCGTCGCGCGGGGGACTTCCGAGACCTGCATCGTGACTGGACTCCCGCTCCGCGCGCACCGGCACCGCCCGCCCGGCGGTGATCCCGGGCACCCTACCGATGCCGGACGGCCGGTCGCCCCACCTTTTCGAAGCGGCGGTTCCGAGCCCCGGCAGCGAGGGCGACCGACTGACCCACGGCCGACGCTCTCCCCGAAGCGAGGCCGTAGGTCAGTCACCGGCCGAGCCCGGCCGGAACGGGGTCCGCCCGGAGCCGCCCGGCAGGGGGCGTCTCCGGGCGGGAGGGCGTCGGTCCGGGGCGCGGTCCGGCTGGGGAGTGCTACACCGCGACGACGTCGTCGTCCTCGTCCTTCACGGCACCGGTCGACTCGTCGGCGTCGCCGGACTCGTCCTCCAGCATGCCGAGGAAGCGGCGGATCGCCTCGACGGGCATGTCGAGTTCCTCCGAGGCGGCCTCCTCGCCGCCGAACATCTGGACCGCCTCCGAGATGGCGACGGCGAGTTCGGCCTCGGCCTTGCGGACCTTGACCTCGGCCTTGTCCACGGTGTCGACCACCGCAAGCTGGCGGCGCTGCTTCTCCTGGAGTCTCTGCTTGCGGGAAGGTGTCTTTTCAGGGCTCTGCACAGTCATGACCAAGATCATAATCGGCCGCGAGCCCATACCTGAAATCGCCAACTGGCGCATGAAGGAGGCGTGTTAGGGGTCCCGCACCCCGCCTCCCGCAGCCACACGACCCGCCACCGAACGCGAGCCCCGGAGGCCCCCGGCGCTGCCCCGCCCGGCCTCCGTCCGCGCCTTCCGAACCCCACCGCGCGCCCTCGTGCCTCCGTGGTCCTCACCCGACCGACCGCAACCACGCCTCGACGGCGGCGAAGTCCTCGTCCGTCAGCCCCCGGCGCGGATCGACCCGACGGAGCAGCGCCCGGCCGGGGTGGTGGGCGGCGACCCAGGCCCGGTCCGCGTCGGTGATCTCGTCGTCGAGCCAGACGTACGGGCGTCCGGCGGCGTGCGCGGTGAGGGTGCGGGTCTTCCAGTGCAGGCCGTGGAGCGCGTCCTGCCGCTCCTCTGCTTCCGAGGGCTCGGGCCAGACCACCACGGGCAGCTCGGGCAGCCCCAGCAGCGGGGCGACGCAGTCGTTCGCGTCCGCCATCCACGTCGTCGCCCACACCAACACGCAAGGTAGCGCGGCCAGTCGGCGCCCGATCGCCGGATCGATCCTCGCGAGCAGCGGATGCGAACCGGCTGCCCCGTGCGGTCCCCCGGACGCCGGATCCGGCGCGAACGTCGGATAGCCGCCGGGCAATTCCCGCGCGCCGGCCCCGAACGGGATCAGCGGGCCGTCGACGTCCAGGAAAAGCAGCGGAGGCGGTGAAGGCGGTGCGGGCAGCGGGGACCGCGAGGGGCTGGTCATCGCCGTACGGTAGGCCACGGGACAAGGCCCCCGCCCCCGGCGTGCCGGTGCCCCTCTGTTGCGGCTGCGGGCGTTCGGTGGGGCCCGCCCCCACCCGGCGCGCCGGGTGCCGCCCTCCCGTCGTGCGCGTGGCACGCTCGGGATGCGGTGTGGATGAGTGATCGGGCGTGGTGGCAGGGCCTCGCCGGTTGTTCGTCCGTGGCCTGCGCCCAGCACTCCACCCCCTCGGAGGACTCCATGAACACCGACCCGGACGCACCGACCCCCGCCACCTCCGGGCGGCCCGCCGTGGTCGATCAGGCGACCTGGCAGGCGGCCCGGGACGAACTGCTCGCGCGGGAGAAGGCCCACACCCGCGCGGGTGACGAACTCGCCGCCGCGCGGCGCGGGTTGCCGATGGTGGAGATCGACGGGACCGTCGAGGTCGTCGGCGCCGACGGACCCGTGCCGTTCCTCGACCTGTTCCAGGGGCGCGACGAACTCGTCGTCTACCAGCACATGTGGTACGACGGCGCCCCGCACCAGGGGCAGTGCGAGGGCTGCACCACCACCGTCTGGCACCTGCGGGACGCCGTCTACCTCAACGCCCGGGGCGTCTCCTTCGCCGTGCTGACCACCGGCCGCTGGGAGGAGGTCGCCGACTACACCGCGTTCATGGGCTACACCCAGCCCTGGTACTCGGTGCGGGGCCTCGACCCGCCGATCGGCGGGGTCATGGGCCACCTCGTCAGCTTCCTGCGCGACGGCGACCGCGTCTTCCTCACCTACTCCACGACCGGCCGGGGCAACGAACCGGTCAACGGCTCGCTCGCGCTCCTCGACCGGACCCCGTACGGGCGCGGCGAGGCGTGGGAGGCGAAGCCGCCCGGGTGGCCCGAGGGCGGCAGCCCGTGCTGGTCGTGGCGCACCGACGCGGACGGTGCCGCCACCTGGGGCCCGACCAGCCGCCCGGTGCCGCAGTGGACCCGCCCGGGAGCGACCCCGGTGGAGACCCTCGGGCGCCACGGCCCCCACCACTGACGCCGGTCGGCACCGCCCCCTCCCCGGGCCGGGAGTCGTCAGCCGGCGTCAGGACCGCCCGGCCGTACGCGGGCGTGGTCGGCGGCGGCGAGCAGGGCCGCGTACTGGACACCGGCCAGCGTCGCGATCCCGATGGGCTCCCCGGTCGCGGGCTCCGCAGCGCGCTCCCACTCCTCGTACGCCGTCAGCAACTCCCGGTGCCGTCGCCGTACTTCGGGGGTGGCGGTGCCCGCGGTCAGCTCGGCGCCCAGGGCCCGCAGCAGCATCCCGCCGAAGCGGACGCGGAAGCTGTGCACGCTCGCCTCGCAGTCGTAGCGCTCGGCGACGGTGGCGGACCGGTCGGGGAGGGTCTCCGCACGGGCCGACTCCATCGCGGCCAGCTCCGGCAGCGACGGCACGAAGTCGCGCACCGCCCGCAGGAACGGTGACGCGATGGTCAGGTCCGGCGTCGTCGCGTCCAGGACGGCGCCGAGGAACGCCCCGGTCTCCGCCAGCGCCCCGGCCCTGCGCCGCACGACGTCGGCGTACCGCTCGTCGGTGGGGGTGTCGTCGTCGGCGTCCGGGTGGCTCCAGTGCGGGACCTCGGTGACGAAGTAGAAGGTGCCGTGGCGCTCGGCGTACGCGGCGCTCGACGCACCGGCGATCTTCGCAGCGGCGTCCAGCCCGAGCCCGTCGAGGTAGTCGTAGGCGTCCCGCATGTCGATGCAGCCGTAGACGGCCGGGGCGTAGAGCGGGACGTGGGCGGCCTCGGGTTCGCCGGTGGCGAGCGGCAGGCCGGCGGCGGCCGGGATCGCCGCGAGGACGTCGTACAGCTCCGGGGCCGGGCGGTTCATGTAGTAGTAGACGCCGCCCGCCTCGCAGTTGTGCAGGGTGGTGAGGAAGCGCGGCCGGACCCCGTCCAGGAGCCGCATCAGCGCCAGCGTCTCCGGCAGGACCCGGTCGAACCAGGCGTCCTTGTAGGCGAAGGGGAAGGTCCACTCGACCTGTTCCCGGCCCGCGGGCCGGTAGAAGTGGCGGCCGTAGGCCCGTTTGTCGGTCGGGGCGGCGAACCAGCCCTCGTTCAGCCGGGCCCCGTCGGGGTCGACGCAGGGCACGATGTGCCAGGCCCCGTCGAAGTGGGCGCGCAGCGCCGGGTCCTCGCAGAGCGCGGTGGCCAGGCGCAGGGCCGTGACCGCGCCGACCGGCTCGTTGGGGTGCACCCCGCCGACGACGACGTAGCCGCCTGTCCCGTCGGCCGGGCCGTCCCCGACGGTGAAGCAGTGCAGGGGTTCGCCGAGGGTGGAGGTGCCGATCCGCCGCTCGGTCACCAGGCCGGGGTGGGCGGCGGCCAGCGCGCGGAAGGAGCCGAGCAGCTCGTCGACACCGGGATAGGCGTCGGTCGGCGGGACGGTGGCGGCGTACCGGACCCAGGAGTCGGGCGTGGAGGCGGCGGCGGAGTGCGCGGACGTCGGGGCTGTCATACGGGTGCGGTGCTCCGGAGGAGAGGGCGGTGCGGGTGTGCGGGCGCGTTGTCACACGCGAAGAGGTGCAACGTGCGGCCGGGGGCGAGAGTTCCCGCCGGTGGGGCGGGCCGGGCGCGGCGGACGTCGGGAGCGGCCCTCCCCCGGGCGGCCCGGCGGGCCCGGACCGGCGGATGCGGCGGGACGGGACCGGCGGATGCGGCGGGCACGGACCGGCGG
>NZ_FMCI01000298.1 GCF_900091845.1 Streptomyces sp. SolWspMP-5a-2 | reverse complement strand
CGGCTCGGCCGGGCCGCCGACGCCCTGCCCCGGCTGCGGGAGCTGACCGGGGCCCACCCCTACGACGAACCGCTGCACGCCCTCCTGATCCGGGCCCTGCGCGACAGCGGCCGTCCGGCCGAGGCGCTGGCGGCGTACGAGCGGACCCGCCGCACGCTCTCCGAGGACCTGGGCACGGTCCCGGGCCCGGAACTCACCGCCCTCCACCGCGACCTCCTGGCACCCCAGGGCGCCGACCCGCGGCCCGGCCCCGCCCACCCCGGGCCCTCCGCGCGGCCCCGGCCCGCGCCCCGTCCGGCGCCGACCGGCAACCTCCGTCCGCGACTCGACTCGTTCGTGGGCCGGGAACCGGAGATCGCCGCCATCCGTTCGGAACTGCACAGGGTCCGGCTGATCACCCTCACCGGACCGGGCGGTTCGGGGAAGACCCGTCTCGCCGAGGAGGCCGCCGCCGGTCTCCCGCAGGCATGGCTGGTCGAGCTGGCCCCGCTCGACCACCCCGAGGCCGTGCCCGACGCGGTCGTCACCGCGCTCGGTCTGCGCGAGACGGTCCTGAAGACCACCGAGCAGGCCGCCCCGCAGGACGACCCGCTCACCCTGCTCGTCGAGCACTGCGCCCCGCGCGCCCAGCTCCTGATCCTCGACAACTGCGAGCACGTCATCGAGGCGGCGGCCACCCTCGCCGAGGAACTCCTCACCCGCTGCCCGCGCCTGACGATCCTCGCCACCAGCCGCGAACCCCTCGGCGTCCCCGGGGAGGCGGTGCGCCCGGTCGAGCCCCTCGTCCCGGACCAGGCGCACCGCCTCTTCACCGAGCGCGCCACCACCGCACGCCCCGATGTCGCGACGGCCGTCTTCCGCGACCGGGAGGCGGTGGCGGAGATCTGCCGCCGCCTCGACGGCCTGCCGCTCGCCATCGAACTGGCCGCGGCCCGGCTGCGGATGCTCACCCCCCGCCAGATCGCCGACCGCCTCGACGACCGCTTCCGCCTCCTCACCTCCGGCAGCCGCACCGCCCTGCCGCGCCAGCAGACCCTGCGCGCCGTCGTCGACTGGTCCTGGGACCTCCTCGACGAACGTGAGCGGACTGTCCTGCGGGAGGTGTCCGTCTTCGCGGGCGGCTGGGACCTGTCGGCGGCCGAGGCCGTGTGCACCGGCCCCGCGCCCGAACTGATCGGCGCCCTCGTGGACAAGTCCCTGGTGGTCGCCGCCCCGCACCCCGCACCCGACCGGACCGGAAGGAACGGTGGGGACGAGGACGGGGACGGAGACGGAGACGGCGGGAACCGGAACGGCGACGGCGGGGACGGCGGGAGCCGGAACGGCGGGGACGGCGACGGCGGACACGGCGGGCCCGTCCGGGACAGCCGGGACGAGCGGGACGGCCGGGACGGCAGGGACAGCCGCGACGCCGGTGACGCCGGTGATGTCGGTGCCGCAGACGCCCCCGGAGCCGACGGCATGCGCTACCGCCTCCTGGAGACCATCCACGAGTACGCGGTCGAACGCGCCGCCGAGACCCCGGCCCTGCGGAGCGCGGCCGAGCGACGGCACCTGGCCTGGGCGCGCTCCCTGGTGGCGCGGGCCGAACCCCGGCTGCGCTCGGCGGACCAACTCCCCTGGATCGCCCGCCTGGAGACGGAGCTGGACAACATCAGGGCGGCCCTGACCCGCTCCCTCGCGGCGGGCGCCGAGGAGGAGGCGGGCGCGCTGGCCCTGGGCATGGGCTGGTTCTGGTGGCTGCGCAACTACCGTCTGGAGGGCATCTCCTGGACCTCCCGCGTGCTCGCCCTCGGCGCGTCCCTCGACGCGGGCGCCGCCCCGCCCGCCGCCCCGCCCGACCCCGTGGACGCCTTCCTCGGCGCCCCCGACGGCGAGTCCGGCCACCCCCGCCACCTCCTCCGCATGGACCTGCGGATGCTGCACCTCTTCCTGCGCTCGGAGACCGAACCGCTGGAGGGCCTGTACGACGACGAACGGCTGCGCTCCTACGTCGTCCGGGTCCGCGACCACTTCCGCGGCGGCGGCCCCCGGTCGGCCCGCATGCCCGGCCTCCTGTGGCCCCTGACGGCCTTCGTCCTGGGCAGCCCGCGGGACGCCCTGCTCTCCCTGGACGCGACCGTCGCCAACTGCCGCCGCCACGGCGACGACTGGGCGGTCGGCGTGATCCTGATGTTCCGCACCCACCTGGCCGTGGACTCGCCGGGCGCCCTGACCGGCGTCGACGCCGACCTCGCGGAGCTGCGGCTGCTCAGCGCCCGGGTCGGCGACCGCTGGATGCGCGCCCAGGTCTGCGGCGCGGCGGGCGAGGCGGCGATGGTCCGCGGCGCGACGGCGCAGGCCGGACGGGAGTACGAGGAGGCGCTGCGCCTGGCCTACGAGGTGGGCGCGTTCGCGGAGACGCCGTACCTGCTGGCGCGGCTCGCGGAGATCGCCTACCGCGCGGGCGACCGGCCGAAGACCCTGCGCCTGCTGGACGAGGCGGCCGCCGCCGCCGACGCGTACCTGGTCGCGGACTCCCGCGCGTTCGTCCTGCTGACCCGGGCCCGGCTCGCCCTGGACGACGGGGACGTGCACCGGGCGCGGGCCATGGTCACGGCGGCCGGGGAGGCGATCGGGAAGGGCACCCCGCCGCCGCAGTTCACGGTGATGCTGCGGCTGGTGGAGGCGTTGGTGACGGTCGCCGAGTCCGGCCCGGCGAGCGGGCTGCCGCTCCTGGCGGACACGGTCGGCGAGTCGGTCGCCCGGCGCTGCGCCGACGTGGTCACGGCATCGGTCGTGGACGCCGTCGTCGTCCAACTGGTCGCGCTGGGACGGGACTTCGAGCGGGCCGCGCGGCTGCTCGGCGCGGCCGACCGCCGTCGGCGCGGCACCCCGAGACCGCTCCCCGAGGGTGCCGAGGCCGAGCGCGCCGAGGCCGCGATCCGGGCCGCCCTGGGGGAGGCCCGCCTCCTGGCCGAGCACGGCGCGGGCGCGGCCCTCGGCCAGGACGCCCTGCTCGCCGAACTCGCCCCGCTGCGCACGGAGTTCGGGCCGGGCGAGGCGTCAGGGCCTAGGAACAGGTGAACCTCGACTGGGCCCAGTCCGCGGGCGTCAGGCCGGAGAAGGGCGCGGCGGGCTCGACGACCAGCCGTACCGTCGTCCGCCCGGCGAGGCTCACCCGCACCGGCACCGCGGGGTCACCGGCCCGCACCTCGGCGGAGTGCCACAGCCGCACGCCGTCGGCGTAGACGGAGAAGGAGACCCGGCCGACGCCCAGCGCGAGGTCGTCGACCCCGACGAGGGCGTCGTAGGCGGCGCAGGAGCGGTTGAGGTCGATCGTGACGGACGACCGGCCGCGCACCGTCACACCGTGACCGTACTCCCGGCCCCCGATCGACACCCCCTGCCGCTGCCACACCAGACCGCTCTCCCCGAGCCGCATCTCGGGCTCGCTGCCGTCCCCGCCCAGGTCGTAGGACAGCTCGTTCCACTGGTAGACGGCCGGGGCGGGCGCCGGGGGAGGCGTCGGCGTCGGCGTGGGAGCGGGCGCGGGGGTGCGCGTCGGCACCGGGCTCGGGACGGGCTCCGGCGTCCGGGACGGCGTCGGCTTCGGCGTAGGCGTCGGCGTCGGCTTCGGCTTCGGAGTGGGCTTGGGGGAGGGCGACGACGGGACGGGCGCCGGCGGCGCGGGCTCCTTCGTCGGCGGCGCCGGGCTCGGCACCGGCGGCGGGGCGCTCGGCACCACCGGCGCCGAGGCGGGCGGCCTGGCGTCGTTCTTCGCGACCGGGGTGTCGTTGCCGACCAGCGCGAACGCCACCG
>NZ_FMCI01000052.1 GCF_900091845.1 Streptomyces sp. SolWspMP-5a-2 | reverse complement strand
CCGGGGCGGCCGGGGCGGCGCGGCGGGCGGGGTGAGCTGCGCGACCGGCCGTCCGCGGGCCGGGTCCGGCCCGGGGGCGCGGCCACGGGGGTGTCGGTGGTCACCGGCGTCACCCGGCGGAGCCGAAGGCGTCGTTCATCTTCCTGGCGGCGTCGGCGGAGGCCTTCTCGACGTCCTTCTTGCCGCTGACGACCTCCTGGAGCATGGTCGGCAGGACCAGCGAGGAGTCGATCTGCGACCAGGCGGGCGAGGCGGGGACGAACTTGGTGCCCGCGGCGAGGGTGTCGGCGAACGGCTTGACGTAGGGGTGCTTGGCGGCGATCCGGTCGCGGACGTCGGTGAACGTCGGCAGGAAGCCCATGGCGTCGAACATGGCGCTCTGGGTCTTCTTCGCGGCGAGCCGTTCCATCAGGTCGACGGCGAGGGTGCGGTGCGAGGTGCTCTTGAGGACGCCGATGTTGTTGCCGCCGGCGAACGCGGGCGCGACGGAGCCGGAGGCGACGCCGGGCAGCGGCACGACCGCGTACTTGCCCTTGACCTTGCCCGCCTCGACGGCCGCGTGGCTGAAGTCGCCGCCGATCGCCATGCCCGCCTTGCCGGCCGCGAACGCGGTGACGGTGTCGTTGCCGCCCATGCCCGCGCACTTGGCGGCGGGGCAGTTGTCGTCGCCGAAGAGGCCGGTGTAGGCCTTGATGCCCTTGCGGGCGTCGGCGCTGTCGATGGCGGAGGCGTAGGAGCCGCCCTTGCCGGTGGCGAGTTCTCCGCCGTTGGCCCAGACGAACGGCATCGCGCCGTAGGTGTAGGCGCCGCCCACCACGAGGCCGTAGAGGCCGGGCTCGGCGGCGCGGATCTTGCGGGCGGTGGTGGCGAGTTCGGCCATCGACCGGGGCGCCTTCAGGCCGAGTTCCCGGAAGATGTCGGTGCGGTAGTACAGGGCGCGGACGCCGACGTAGAAGGGGACGCCGTAGACCTTGCCGTCGACGGTGACCGACTGCTTGGCGGTGGGGTCGCTGTCCTTGGCCTCGCTCCAGTCGGCGAAGTCCGCGGTGACGTCGAGGAGTCCGCCGTCGTGGACGTACCCGGCGGTGTCGGTGTTGCCGAACTCCATCACGTCGGGCGCCGAGGCGGGGTCGTTGAAGGCGGCCTTGACGCGCTGGGCGCGGGTCTCGACCGGGATGTACTCGATGGCGACCTTGGTCCCCTGGTGCGCCTTCTCGAAGTCGGCGACGACGGAGTCGGCGACCTTCTCCTTGGGCTTGTTGCCGACCTCCTGGAACAGCCACACCCGCAGGGTGCCGTCCTTCTGGTCCTTGCCGGACGAGGAGTCGGAAGAGGTCTGCGGGGCGCAGGCGGTGGCGGTGAGGGCGGCGGCGAGCAGGGCGGTCAGCAGCCCGGCGCGTCGGGGGGCGAACGTCATGGAGCGGGTCCTCCGGGGGTGCGTTGCAAGGCATGCAATGAGTGTTTCGCTCTGTACAACACCCCGGAGGCTAAGGAGTACATGAACATGCCCACAAGAGGTCTCCACCACTTCGTGACATGCGAGAGGCCCCCGGGTGCGCGCAGGCGCACCGCGGGGGCCTCGGGGAGCCCGGACGGGTGGGGTTACTTGTCGCCCTTGCCCTTGCCCTCGTCGCCGCCACCGCTCATGGACTCGTAGATCTCCTTGCACATGGGGCAGACGGGGTACTTCTTCGGGTCGCGGCCCGGCACCCACACCTTGCCGCACAGCGCCACGACGGGCGTGCCGTCGAGGGCGCTCGCCATGATCTTGTCCTTCTGGACGTAGTGGGCGAAGCGCTCGTGGTCGCCGTCGCCGTGGGACACCTGCGGCGTCGGCTCTACGAGGGTCCCCGTACCAGTCCCGCGCTCGGGCTCAAGAGTGCTCATGGGAGCCAAGGGTACTGAAGCGCGCACCCGTCAGTTGAGCGAAGGGTCGTCCGGATACGTGGCGACCATCGCCAGCTCGTTGCGCTGGCGCCGCAGCACCTCGCGCCAGAGCCGCTCCGGGGCGGGCGAGGAGACGTCCCCCGGCTCGGACTCGACGACGTACCAGGCGCCGTCGCCCAGCTCCGACTCGAGCTGCCCCGGGCCCCAGCCCGCGTACCCGGCGAAGATCCGCAGGCTGCCGAGCGCCTTGGCGAGCAGCTCGGGCGGTGCCTCCAGGTCGACCAGGCCGATCGCGCCGTGGACCCGGCGCCAGCCGAGCGGCGCCGCGGGCCCGGCCGGACCGCCCGGGATGACGGCGACCCCGAGGGCGGAGTCGAGGGAGACCGGGCCGCCCTGGAAGACGACGCCGGGCTCGCCCGCCAGTTCGGCCCAGCCCTCCAGGATGTCGCCGACGTCCACCGGGGTGGGCCGGTTGAGGACGACGCCGAGGGAGCCCTCCTCGTCGTGGTCGAGGAGGAGCACGACCGCGCGGTCGAAGTTCGGGTCCGCCAGGGCGGGCGTGGCCACGAGCAGCCGCCCTGTGAGCGAGGACACCTCGGTCATGGCAGACATGATCCCGCATCTTCGCTCCGCGTGGGGAGGCAATGGGCGTCAGGGAGTGAATGCAGCTCAGGGCGCAACGACGCGTCGCGGGCGCACGCGGCGCGCCGTGACACGACGTGTCCCCGCGCGTGCTCTGCGTGCTGTGACACAGCTATGACAGGGCCGTGCGGTCCGTGGGCTTACAGAAGGGGGGTGGGCGGCGACTACCCTTTCCCTTCTGGCCCTGCCCCACTTATCGGAACGCGAGATACATGACCGTCAACGGCTCTGATGACGTCCTGCTTGTCCACGGCGGAACCCCGCTGGAGGGCGAGATCCGGGTCCGCGGTGCGAAGAACCTCGTACCGAAGGCCATGGTCGCCGCGCTGCTCGGCAGCGGGCCGAGTCGGCTGCGCAACGTTCCGGACATCCGCGACGTGCGGGTCGTACGCGGACTGCTGCAGCTGCACGGGGTGACGGTCCGTCCGGGTGAGGAGCCGGGCGAACTCGTGATGGACCCGACGCACGTGGAGAGCGCCAACGTCGCCGACATCGACGCCCACGCGGGCTCCAGCCGGATCCCGATCCTGTTCTGCGGCCCGCTGCTGCACCGTCTCGGCCACGCCTTCATCCCCGGGCTCGGCGGCTGCGACATCGGCGGCCGGCCCATCGACTTCCACTTCGACGTGCTGCGGCAGTTCGGCGCGCGGATCGAGAAGCGCGAGGACGGGCAGTACCTGGAGGCGCCGACCCGGCTGCGCGGCACGAAGATCCGGCTGCCCTACCCGTCGGTGGGCGCGACCGAGCAGGTGCTGCTGACGGCGGTGCTCGCGGAGGGCGTCACGGAGCTGTCGAACGCGGCCGTCGAGCCGGAGATCGAGGACCTGATCTGCGTCCTCCAGAAGATGGGGTCCATCATCGCGATGGACACCGACCGCACCATCCGCATCACCGGCGTGGACAGCCTCGGCGGCTACGACCACAGCGCCCTGCCGGACCGGCTGGAGGCGGCCTCCTGGGCGTCCGCGGCGCTCGCGACCGAGGGCGACATCTTCGTCCGGGGCGCGCAGCAGCGGTCGATGATGACGTTCCTCAACACCTACCGCAAGGTGGGCGGGGCGTTCGAGATCAACGACCAGGGCATCCGCTTCTGGCACCCCGGCGGGCAGTTGAAGTCGATCGCGCTGGAGACGGACGTCCACCCGGGCTTCCAGACCGACTGGCAGCAGCCGCTGGTGGTGGCGCTCACGCAGGCCACGGGCCTGTCCATCGTCCACGAGACGGTGTACGAGTCGCGGCTCGGCTTCACCTCCGCGCTGAACCAGATGGGTGCCCACATCCAGCTGTACCGCGAGTGCCTGGGCGGCTCGGACTGCCGTTTCGGGCAGCGCAACTTCCTGCACTCCGCGGTGGTGTCGGGCCCCACCCGGCTCCAGGGCGCCGACCTGGTCATCCCCGACCTGCGCGGCGGCTTCTCCTACCTGATCGCCGCGCTCGCCGCCCAGGGCACGTCCCGGGTGCACGGCATCGACCTGATCAACCGCGGCTACGAGAACTTCATGGAGAAGCTCGTCGAGCTGGGGGCGAAGGTGGAGCTGCCGGGCAAGGCGCTCGGCTGACCACGCCCGCCCCGGCCGCGACGGCGACCGGGGCGCCCGCCGGTCTCCCGGCCGGGCGGCAACGCGTTGGGGCGGCGCCCGTAGACCGGGCGCCGCCCCATTGGCGTTCTGCGCTACGCGCCGCTCACCGTCCCGCGGTGGGCGGACGGCGAGATCACTTGCCCTTGGCGGCTTCCTTCAGCTTCGAGCCCGCGGAGACCTTGACGCTGTAGCCCGCCGGGATCTGGATCGGGTCGCCGGTCTGCGGGTTGCGCGCGGTGCGAGCGGCACGGTGGGTGCGCTCGAAGGTCAGGAAGCCGGGGATGGTCACCTTCTCGTCGCCCTTGGCGACGATCTCGCCGACGGTCTCGGCGAACGCGGCCAGAACGGCGTCGGCGTCCTTGCGGGTCACCTCGGCACGGTCGGCCAGAGCGGCCACCAGCTCACTGCGGTTCATGTTGTTACTCCCGTGTTCTTCTTGCCGTTGACGCGTGCCACGCGGCGAAGCCGCATGTATAGGCGCTGTGAAAGCCGATGCGCTCGCGCCCAGGGACGCATCCTGCCCCTACCTGCTGCGGGAAAGCCAATCCGGCACTCGTAGGAGTCGTGAGAGCACCCCTGGGGAGTCACCCGGAAGGGCCTGCGCGCGCCCGCCACCCTAGAGGGCGCTCGTCGGGGCAGGGTTCCGCGACGCGCCGTGCAGGGGCCATGGGTGGTGATGCTCACAGCCCTTGCACACTACGCCGCGCCTCTGACAACCGCTTGCCGCGGCTGCCTACTGGGCGACGCCCGCCGCCTTGGCCGCGTCCCGGACGGCGCCCGCGACGGCACCGGCGACCTTGTCGTTGAAGACGCTCGGGATGATGTAGTTCGCGTTCAGCTCGTCCTCCGTGACGACGTCCGAGAGCGCGTTCGCGGCGGCCAGCATCATGTCCGTGTTGACGGTGCGCGACTGCGCGTCGAGCAGGCCGCGGAAGACGCCGGGGAAGACCAGCACGTTGTTGATCTGGTTCGGGAAGTCGGAGCGCCCGGTGGCCACCACCGCGGCCGTCTCGCGGGCCACCGCGGGGTCGACCTCGGGGTCCGGGTTAGCGAGCGCGAACACGATGGCGCCGTCGGCCATGGCGGCGACGTCGGCGCCGTCCAGCACGTTCGGGGCGGAGACGCCGATGAAGACGTCGGCGCCGCGAACGGCTTCCTTGAGGGTGCCCGTGAGGTTCTCGGGGTTGGTGTTGTCGGCGATCCAGCGCAGCGGCGACTCGGCGGCGGCGCCGACCAGGTCCTCGCGGCCGGAGTGGACGACCCCGTGGATGTCCGCGACGACGGCGTTCTTCACCCCGGCGGCCAGCAGCAGCTTGAGGATGGCCGTACCGGCGGCGCCCGCCCCCGACATGACGACCCGGATGTTCTCGATCGCCTTGTCGGTGACGCGCAGCGCGTTCCTCAGGGCGGCGAGGACGACGATGGCGGTGCCGTGCTGGTCGTCGTGGAAGACGGGGATGTCGAGGGCCTCGCGCAGCCGGGCCTCGATCTCGAAGCAGCGGGGGGCGGAGATGTCCTCCAGGTTGATGCCCGCGAAGCCGGGGGCGATCGCCTTGACGATGGCGACGATCTCGTCGCTGTCCTGGGTGTCGAGGCAGAGCGGCCAGGCGTCGATGCCGGCGAACCGCTTGAAGAGGGCCGCCTTGCCCTCCATGACCGGCAGCGCGGCCTTGGGGCCGATGTTGCCGAGGCCGAGCACGGCGGAGCCGTCCGTCACGACCGCAACCGAGTTGCGCTTGATGGTGAGGCGGCGGGCGTCCTCGGGGTTCTCGGCGATCGCCATGCAGACGCGCGCCACGCCCGGGGTGTAGACCATCGAGAGGTCGTCGCGGTTGCGGATGGGGTGCTTGGACTGCATCTCGATCTTGCCGCCGAGGTGCATGAGGAAGGTACGGTCGGAGACCTTGCCGAGGGTCACCCCCTCGATGCCGCGCAGTTCCTCGACGATCTCGTCCGCGTGGTTGGTCGACGACGCCGCGATCGTGACGTCGATCCGGAGCTTCTCGTGGCCGGAGGCGGTGACGTCGAGGCCGGTCACCGAGCCTCCGGAGGACTCCACGGCCGTGGTGAGCTGGGAGACCGCGGTTCCGCTCGCGGGCACCTCCAGCCGGACCGTCATCGAGTAGGAGACGCTGGGCGCCGTAGCCATGGCCGACTTCCTCTGCTTTCACCGTGTAGCCGTGTCGCTCTGTATGCCGTCCGATCGTCGCACCTACCCCTGAGTACGTGGTAGCCGCCCTGGGTTGCGGACGTTTTGTTCACAGACAGAGTCGCCTTTTCGGAAAACTGTTTCCACCATACGAGATTTAGCGGGATGGCGAAAGCTTGACCGCCGACCGGACGACGAACTCGGCTGAGGGGAATTGCCTTGCGGGCATCGTTTGTTACCGTGGACGTGACACCGGCTCGATCCAAGCCCCCGGGCCCAACCTTCGTCGCTACGAGCGACCACTTGCCGCGAGGCGAGCATGGCGGGCCGGTGTCGTAGACACGAGGCCGGGGCCCGCACCGATCACACGGTGCGGGCCCCGGCCTTCTGCTGTCCCCCGGCGCTCAGTCGCGCAGCAGGTCGGGGACCCCGTCGGCGTCCGGCTCGTCGCGCTCGCCGGAGACGATCGTCAGCTGCTGGGTGGCCCGGGTCAGCGCCACGTAGAGCACCCGCAGGCCCGCCGGGGACTCGTCGGCGATCTCCGCGGGCGAGACGACGACCGTCGCGTCGTACTCCAGGCCCTTGGCCTCCAGGCTGCCCAGCGCCACCACGCGGTCGCCGAGCCCGGCCACCCAGTGGGCGGCCTCCTCGCGCCGGTTCATCGCCACGACGACGCCGACGGTGCCGTCGACCAGGCCGAGCAGCCGGGCCGCCTCCGCGCGGACCGTCTGGGCCAGCGTGCCGGACGGACCGGTGAACCGGGGGCGCACGCCGGTGGAGCGCACGGCGCGCGGGGAGACGGCGCCGGGCATCGCGAGGGCCAGCACCCGGGCCGCGAGTTCGGCGATCTCGGACGGGTTGCGGTAGTTGACGGTCAGCTCGAACCGGCGGCGCGGACGGCTGCCGAGGGCCTCGTCACGGGCCTGTGCGGCCTCGTCGACGTCGGACCAGGAGGACTGGGCCGGGTCGCCGACGACCGTCCAGGTGGCGTGCCTGCCGCGGCGGCCGATCATCCGCCACTGCATCGGGGTGACGTCCTGCGCCTCGTCGACGATGACATGGGCGTACTCGGTGCGCTCCTGGGCGAGCCGCTCGGCCCGCTCGCGCTGCGTCTCCTCGCGGACCGGCATCAGCTCCTCCAGGCCGGTGAGCTGGTCCAGCGGGTCCGCCTCGCGTCTTCTGCGCGGGCGGGCCGGGAGGCCGAGGATCGCCTCCAGCTCGTCCAGCAGGGCGATGTCGTGCACGGTGCGGCCGTCCCGGCGCAGCGAGCGGGCCACCCGGCGGACCTCGCCCGGGTTGAGGACCCGGCGGGCCCAGCGGCCCAGGCGCCGCTCGTCGGACATCGCGGTCAGGACGCCGACCGGGGTCAGCTCGGGCCACCAGGCGTCCAGGAACGCGACGAAGGAGTCCTCGCCCGTGACGTCCTCGTCGAAGGAGGAGCGCAGCTCGGCGGCCAGCTCCGGGTCGGTGTGCCGGGAACCGGCGCCCGACCGCTCCCAGAGGGCGTCCAGGAGCAGCCTGCGGGCGCGCGGGCGCAGCAGGTTGACCGGGGCGGTGCCGCCGAGGGCGCTCTGGCGGATCCGCTCCAGCTCGGGGGCCTCGAGTTCCAGCCTGCGGCCGAACGCCACCACCCGGAGCACGGCCGGGGCGTCGCCCTGCTCCAGGGCGCCGCGGGCCGCCTTGCGCAGCACCTTCAGCATTCGCGAGGAGCCCTTGGCGCGGGCGGTGGCCGGGGTGTCGTAGAGGGTGGCCGTCACGCCGTCGACCAGGGAGCCGATGGCGCGGATGGCGACCTGGCCCTCCTCGCCGAGCGAGGGCAGCACGCCCTCGGTGTACGCCACCAGGAGCGGGGTCGGGGAGACGATGAGGATGCCGCCCGCGTACCGGCGCCGGTCCTGGTAGAGCAGGTAGGCGGCGCGGTGCAGGGCGACGGCGGTCTTGCCGGTGCCGGGGCCGCCCTCGACGTAGGTCACCGAGTTCGCGGGGGCGCGGATGACGAGGTCCTGCTCGGCCTGGATGGAGGCGACGATGTCGCGCATGGTGTGGCCGCGGGCCTGGCCGAGCGCGGCCATCAGGGCGCCGTCGCCGACGACGGGCAGCTCCGTGCCGTCCAGGAAGGCCCGCAGCTCCGGGCGCATCAGGTCGTCCTCGACGCCCAGCACCCGGCGGCCCTTGGAGCGGATGACCCGGCGCCGCACCACCCGGCCGGGGTCGACCGGGGTGGAGCGGTAGAAGGGCGCGGCGGCGGGCGCCCGCCAGTCGATGACCAGCGGCGCGTACTCGGCGTCGAGGACCCCGATGCGGCCGATGTGCAGGGTCTCGGCGATGTCGGCGGTGGCGTCGTCGCGCACGGCGCCCTCGGCGGGTTCGACGGCGGTGTAGGCGCCGTCGGGGCCCTTCTTGCCGTCCTTGCCGAGCAGCAGGTCGATCCGTCCGAAGAGAAAGTCCTCGAACTCGTTGTTGAGCCGGTTGAGGTGGATGCCGGCGCGGAACACCTGGGCGTCCCGCTCGGCCAGCGCTCCCGGGGTGCCGACCTGGCCGCGCCGGGCCGCGTCGTCCATCAGGAACTCGGCCTCGTGGATCTTCTCCTCGAGACGGCGGTACACCCGGTCGAGGTGTTCCTGTTCGACGCCGATCTCCTGGTCCCGGACCGAGTCCCGGACGGAGTCCGCGACGGGTCCGACCACGGACGACTGAGCCTGAGCGGCCACCGGGCCCCCTTCTGACGTGCTGGGCAGCCGTCAACCGTACGCGAAGGGGGCCCCGGAAGCGAGATGCCCGTGCCGACGGCGCTACGCGTCGACCTGCACCAGCTTCTTCCCGGTGAACGTCATGACCTCGAAGTGGTCGATCTCGCCGGGGGTGAAGGCGGCGCCGCCCTGGACGTAGAGCGGGTTGCGGGCCTCGGCGCGGGTGGCGTTCTTGATGCCGTAGCCCCAGTTCGGGACCGACCAGGTGCTGACCGTCTCGCGCTCGCCGTTCTTGCCGACGGCGATCAGGGAGCACTTGAGCGGGCCCTTGACGTTGCCGAGCTGGAGGACCGCGTGGGTGCCCCAGGCCTTCTCCTCGGTGGCGACGGTCGCGGTGACGTGCGTCGTCGCGTCCGTGGCGGTGCTCTTGTCCGCCATCGCGGAGAACAGCTTCTGCGCGGGCGGTGCCGCGGCCTCGACGGCGCCCTTGTCGTCGGAGCCGCCGGTCGCCGCCCAGACCGCGAGCGGACCGCCGGCGATCAGGATGACGGACGCGGCGAGCCCGAAGAGGCTGCGGCGGCTGCGGGCCTTGCGCTTCTCCGTGACCTCGACGACGAGCTTCTCGGCCAGCCGCGGACCGGGCCGCGCGGAGAGGGACTCGCCGATCGCCGGGGTACCGGCACCGGGCAGGTCCGCCAGCGCGGCCAGCATCGGTTCCATCCCGGCCAGTTCGTCGAGCTGCTGCGCGCACCACTCGCATCCGGCGAGGTGCGCCTCGAAGGCGGTGGCCTCCGCGTCGTCGAGAATCCCGAGCGCGTAGGCGCCGACGGTCTCGTGTTCGTTCGGACCAGGGGATTCCTGCATGGCACCTGACATACCCGTACCACCCGTGCCGAATCCCGCGCTTCCCCCGTAGACACTCATCACGCCGTCACCCCCCGCTCCTCCAGTGCGAGCTTCATCGACCGCAGGGCATAGAAGACCCGTGACCTGACCGTGCCGCTGGGTATGCCCAGCGTCTCGGCGGCCTCGTTGACGGTACGCCCCTTGAAGTACGTCTCGACGAGCACCTCCCGGTGGGCCGGGGTCAGGTCGTCGAGCGCGTCCGACAGCGTCATCAGCCACAGCGCCTTGTCGATCTCGTCCTCCGCGGGGATGACCTCCAGCGGCGACGGATCGACCTCCTGCGGCCGGGCCTGCCGGCTGCGGTGGCCGTCGATGACGATGCGGCGCGCGACCGTCACCAGCCAGGGGCGTACCGATCCGGTCGCCCGGTTGAGCTGGCCGGCGTTCTTCCAGGCACGGATGAGCGTTTCCTGCACGACGTCCTCTGCTCGCTGCCGGTCTCCGGCGACCAGCCGAAGGACGTACGCAAGGAGGGGTCCGGCGTGTTCCCGGTACAGGGCACGCATCAGCTCCTCATCTGGTTCCGAGGGCTGGGACATGCGATGTCGGGCCCTCGATCCACGTTCATTGGCCACGACGGAATCCTTGCGCACGCCCACCTCCGATGTCCGGGGGTTCCCCCAGTCGGTCGCTCGCCGAGAGGTACGCGGGTGACGCGCGTCATGTTCAACGCGGGACGACAGTTTCCTTCGCGGTGTCATGACGAGGGGGACATGACCGCACATTCCCACCGCGCGTTCTTTACATTTCCACCACATCGAAGAGAACGCGGGGGATGCCCGGGAGGCGGCGGCGGCAAACGGAGTGTTGTCGAAATCACGTCGGCGATGTCCGGCGCTCCGGGGAACAGAAGCCGCCAACGGGACATCTAGGCGCGGGTGAGTGCCGCCCTGCGACGGTGCCTGGCGACCCTCTCGCGGTTCCCGCAGACCTCGCTGGAGCACCAGCGCCTTCTGCGGCCACGGGACGAATCGACATAAACGATCGGGCAGTTGTCCCCGGCGCACTGCCGCAGCCCGGCCCGCGCGACGGGGTCGGTGAGCAGTTCGACGGCGTCCCGCGCGATCGCGCCGAGGAGCGCGGCGCACTCCGGCGGGGCCGCCAGTTCCCGCACCAGCGCGCCGTCCTCGGCCAGCACCGCGCGGGGCGCGGGCGGCGCGGCGCGGGCC
The DNA here is from genome assembly GCF_900091845.1 of Streptomyces sp. SolWspMP-5a-2. Taxonomy (GTDB): domain Bacteria; phylum Actinomycetota; class Actinomycetes; order Streptomycetales; family Streptomycetaceae; genus Streptomyces; species Streptomyces doudnae. Next base: position 4,186 of record NZ_FMCI01000052.1, on the reverse strand, counting down.
GCCTCGTTGACCCGGGCGAGGGCGCCCGCGCAGCCGGTCCTGGGTTCGGGGCCGAGCCCGCGCCGCACCAACTGGCCCACCCGCTCCCGCAGTTCCCGGAAGGCGGGCGGCCAGGAGGAGTCGACGTGGGCCAGCGAGGTGCCCGGCGGGACCAGGCCCGCGCCCGCGATCCAGGCCCGCAGCACCGGGACGGAGTCGAACCGCTCCTCGGGGTGGGTGGTCGCGAGGAGGTCGAGGCAGACCCGCCCGGCGTCGAACCGCAGCTCGTACGGTGCCGTGGCCGTACCCAGTGCCATGTGCCTGTCACCGCCCAGGAGTTGCCCGTGTCGCGTCCGCGCGTTCCCTTTACAGTGCCTTCCCCGCCACGCCCCCGGAACCCTCCAACGGGCGTGGCCCACACCACGATGGGGGTCCTCGGCCGGGGACATGGGGGTGGGGGCCGATCACGGGGGCCAGTCGTGGGGGGGGGTGAGGGGCGGCGGCAGGCGGGTCGCCGGTCGCGGGGTGCGCCGGCGGTCGCCGGACGGGACGGCGGTCGCGGGGTGCGCCGGACGTCCCCGACCGTCCCCGGGCGGGCCGGCGGTCGGTCAGCCGGCGGACGGGGTGCCGGGGGCGGGGGCGGACGGGAGGTCGCCGGTGGTCGGGGCCTGTGGGGCAGAGGGGCCGCCGGACACCTGGTCGCCGCTGTTCGCCGACGGGTCGGTCGCCAGCCGGTAGCCGCGCTTGACCACCGTACGGATCGTCTCCGGGGCGCCGAGTGCCGTCCGCAGCCGGGCCACCGCGCTCTCCACGGCGTGCTCGTCGCGCCCGGAACCCGGCAGCGCGCGCAGCAGTTCGGCCCGCGGGACCACCCAGCCGGGCCGCCGGGACAGCGCCCGCAGCAGGGACATCCCGGTCGGGGGAACGGGTTTGAGGACGCCGTCGAGGAGGACCGCGTGGCCCCGGATCTGCATCCGATGCCCGGCGGCGGTCAACTCCGTTGACCGATCGGCCAGTTCCGTGCCGACGAGCTGCACCAGCGGGCCCAGCCTGAACCGTTCGGGCTGGACGGTGTCGACGCCCCTGGCCCGCAGCGGCAGCGCGGTGACCGGACCGACGCAGACCGGCAGGACCGCGCTGCCCAGCACGCCCAGGAGTTCGGGCAGCAGCCCGCGCCGCTCGGCCCGCTCCAGCAGGGACACGGCGGCGGGCGCGCTGGTGAAGGTGAGCGCGTCCAGGCCCCGGGTGACGGTGGCGTCGAGCAGCCGGTCGAGCGGCGCGATGTCGAGGGGCGGCAGCCACCGGTACACCGGTACCGCGACGACGTCCGCGCCCCGGTCCCGCAGCGCGGCCATGAAGTCGGTCAGCGGCTCCCCGTGCAGCTGGACAGCGATCCGGCGGCCCGCGACGCCCTCGTCGAGCAGCAGGTCGAGCACCTCGGCCAGGGACTCGCCGGGCGGCGACCACCTCTCGGTCAGGCCCGCGGCCCGGATCGCGCCCTTCACCTTGGGGCCGCGGGCCAGCACCTCGGCGCCGCGCAGCCGGTCGAGGAGCGGCTCGGCCAGGCCCCAGCCCGCGGCCGCCTCCAGCCAGCCGCGGAAGCCGACGGCGGTGGTGGCGACGGCGAGGTCGGGCGGCCGCTCGACGAGGTCCGCGGTGGCGGCGCGCAGTTCGGTGTCGTCGGCGAGCGGCACGGTGCGCAGGGCGGGCGCGTGCAGGACGGTGGCGCCGCGGCGGCGCAGCAGGGCGATCTGCTCGTCGGCCCGGCGCGCGGCCGTGACGCCGACGGTGAATCCCGCGAGCGGGCCCGGGGGTTCGGGGTGCTGCTGTCCTTCGTCCATCACTCTCGTTCCGCGCGGTGGGGGGCACGGCCCTGCGCCGGTGTGCCGCAGGAGCCTGCCAACGGCGCGTGTCGGGCCGGGGTCGGCCCGGTGTCGCCGGTGTTACGCCGGGCCCGCGCGCGGCCGGGGCGCCGTCGTGGGCCGACGGTCGCCGCGGTGCCGCCAGGGGCGCCGGTCACCGACGGTATACGGCCGGATCAGCTCCGCGGGGGCGGCCCGTACGGGTTCTGCGGCGGACGGCCGTACGGCGCGGCCTGCTGCTGACCGTACGGGTCCTGCGGCGGCGGCTGACCGAACGGCGCCTGCGACTGGCCGTACGGTGCCGCCTGGACCTGACCGTACGGTGCCTGCTGCGGCTGGCCGTACGGCGCCGCCTGATACTGACCGTACGGGTTCTGCGGCTGACCGTACGGGCCCGGTGCGAGCGGGTCGCGGTGGTCCGGGGACAGGTACCTGACCCGGCCCGTGGCGTCCTGGACCGGGGTGAACCCGGCGGCGGCGAGGCGGGCGGCGAAGGACGCGTTGCGCTTGCGGGTGATGAGCAGGCCGACCCCGAGGACCGCGAGGCAGAACAGCCAGAACACCCCGGCCCCGACGAAGTCGTCCCCCGTGCCGCCCAGCCGCAGCGCGAGGATCAGCGCGCCGACGGTGACGCCGACGACCCCGTACCCCATCCGCTTCTCCGCGTTCCGGCCCGTGAGGTCGAACTGGATGCGGGCGGTGAGGAGTTCGAGGGCGGCGGGGTCCAGGGGCGGCAGCGAGACACCGTCCCCGGCGTGCGGGAACCGCGCCCAGTTCTCGGCGGCGCGGGCACGGGCCTGCGGGGAGAGGTCGGGCGCGAGCAGCAGCTTCAGCACGTTGTTGCGGGCGCCGGTGTGCCCGGAGTCGACGTACGCGTAGCCGAACTGCTCGGCGACGGCGGCGAGTCGGGCGAGCTTCTTCACCGAGGACATCGGGCTGCTCAGCTCGACGGGCCGACCGGTGGCCAACTCCCGCATCATCGACTGGATCTGACGTCTGCTCATCGCACCCGCTCCCCCGTGTCAACCGTCGTCAGCGCAGACAACGGGACAAGTTTCCCACGGGCGGGTCCGCGGAGGGACGCACGGGTCGGCGTTGCGCGCCTGCTCGGAGCACCCGGCGTCAGGCCTTGCGGCGGCTCCCGCCGCGTGCGGCCCCGTCGGGCCACAGCCGGGGGCCGCGCTTCGCGGCGAGGTCCTCGATCCAGCCGAGGGCCAGCACCGCCAGCCCGATCAGCGGCCAGACCAGCACGAACATCCAGAGGTTGTAGGTGGTGTCGAGGACGGCCGAGGCCCGGGAGTCCGCCATGAACGGCAGGTCGTAGCCGAGGTCGATGATCGGGACCGTGGCCATGATGAGGAGGTTGTGCCACAGGTAGATCGTGACGGCGCGGTTGTTGGAGAGGGTGATCAGCCTGTCCCAGCGGGCCAGCCTGCCCGGCAGCTCCCGCCAGGAGGGCGAGTACTGGAGCAGGATCACCACGAACCCGAACGACCAGGTCGCCTGGGCCAGCGGGATGTCGTTGAGGTCCCAGCCGTCGGGGCCGAGGTGCCCGGACGCCCACCAGAGGCCGAACGCCATCAGCAGCGACGAGAGGGAGACGGCGAGATAGCGCGGGATCCTCTGCAACAGGCCGTCGTGGTGGGCGAATCCGAGCACCCAGCAGCCGCCGTAGACGGCGAAGTCGGTGACCGCGTTGCCGGTCTCGCCCGGCACGGTGACCAGCCCGGTGCCGACGACGGCGGTCAGCGCGAGCGGCGCGAGGAGGGTCGCCCACGGTGCCCGGCGGAACGCCCACAGCAGCAGCGGCGAGGCGATCACGAACCACAGGTAGGCCCGCAGGTACCAGAGCGGCCCGGCCGCCTGGACCGCCCAGGTGTCCTCCAGCAGGCCGGACGTGGAGCCGATGTGCCACGGGTAGGGCGGGGCGCCGACCGGGACGAGGTAGTTGAGGAGTTCGACGACGCTCCAGGTGCCGCCGCCGAGGTCGGGGTCCTTGGTGGGGTGCCAGCCGCCCGCGAACATCATCGCGAGGGCGACCGCGCCGAAGGCCCACATCGGAGGCAGCAGACGGCGGATCCGGCCCCGGATCACCCCGGGGGCCGGCCGCTTCAGGGAGCGCGCCATCAGCGACCCGGCCAGCGCGAACATCACGCCCATGGACGGGAACAGGACGGTCAGCCAGGCCCAGCCGAAGAGGTGGTAGACGACCACCCGGACCAGCGCGACGGACCGCAGCAGGTCCAGATAGCGGTCCCGGCCCGGCTTCCGGGACGCAGACCCGGATCCGGACGCGGACCCGGGCACAGCCCCGGGCGCGGGCGCGGCCCCCGGCGCAGGCGCGG
>NZ_FMCI01000014.1 GCF_900091845.1 Streptomyces sp. SolWspMP-5a-2 | reverse complement strand
GTCTTATGGACGTACCTTCGACGGCTGGATCAGAGCGGGCGCTCGTGCAGCCGGCGTTCGTGAGGCCACGGTGTCTGCCGGAGTGGGGCGTCGGCGCATCGGCGCTGGGCGCCACGCTCCTTCCGGCCACCGTGGGCGCGGGCCGGACCCGCGCGGCCACCGAAGCCGCAGACGTCATCACCGTCGGCGTCGGTTACGCGGGAGCCACCGCGGCGTGGGGAGCTCGCGGAGGACGTCGCCGCCGAGCGGTTCATCCTCCCCGGCAGCCAGGGGTTCCTGACCCTCGACCCCTCGGACGCCCCTGACCACTCTCGACCAGCTCTGGGCCGAGTTCTACTTCGGTTCCCAGAACTACTTCCAGCGGCACTACGAACCGTTGTACCGCTCGGACCTGCTGAAGTCGGTCGACCCTCTGTCGCTGGCCGACCGCTTCGGCCAGCTCTCGCTATCGCCCACCGAGAAGCAGTGGCTCAACAGCGAGACCTCCGTGTACTCCGGCGGCAGCAGCAGCCTGGGCTCGCTCACCGGCATGGCCCAGTGGATCCAGCTCGCGGGCGGCACCTACGGCGCCTACACGGCCACCATAAGCCCTGCGTCCCGTGGGGGGGGGGCATGATTGCGGTGCTGAACAAGATGCTCGCCGAGGCGAAGGCCGATGTGCGGCTCAGCTCCCGGTCAAGAAGGTGACCCATTCGGGTGGGACCGTGACCGTCGAGACCACGGCGGGCAACATCTTCACCTCGCCGGCGGTGGTCGTGGCCACGCCCACCAGCACCTGGAAGAACATCACGTTCAGCCCGGGGCTCCCGACCGCTCACCAACAGGCCTCCTCCCAGGGCATCGGCACACCCCACGCCACCAACGTGTGGGTCCACGTCCAGGGAACAGTCCCGCCCTCGGTCGCCCAGGCAGGCGAGGGTTCGCCGATCCTGATGATGGTGCCGCAGGCGCAGACCTCGAAAGGCCGGCTGTACGTGGCCTTCACCGGCCCGTCGCTGAACGTGGGCAACGCGAGCGCCGTCCAGACGGCCGTGCAGCAGCTCCTCCCCGGCACCACCGTCCTGGAGTACCAGGCGATGGAATGGGCGAAGCAGCAGTACACGGGCGGCTGGGGGCTGCGCCGCCCCGGTCAGCTGCTTGGGCTCTTCCCCGCGATCGAGCAGCCGCACGGGCGGATCCTGTTCGCGGGCGGCGACATCGCCCAGGGCTGGCACGGTGCCTTCATCGAGGGTGCGATCGAATCGGGGTTCCGGGCCTCGCGCCAGGCCGCGCAGCTCGCCTGAGGGACCGTCGGGAACCCGTCCGCCCGGCGCCGCCGGACGGACGGGGCACCGGGCCCGGCCCACCGGGTGTGCGGTTCCGGTGGACCGGGCCCGGCCGACTCAGCCCGCCTGCTTCTTCAGGATCTCGATGAGGCTGGAGAAGCTGTTCTCGGCGAAGCCCTTGTCCATGCCCGCGTGGAAGATCGCGGAGACGGCGTCCAGCAGGGTGGTGTTCACGCCGGCGTCCGCGTGGGTGTGGGTGACGTGGTCGATGCTGGCCGCACCCATCGCGAGGCGATCGACGTCACCCGGGTAGGAGCCTCTGTCGACGTGCTGGGCGTAGAGGTCGAGGAAGTGCGGCATCATCGCGAACTGCATCTTGGCGTAGGGCAGCATGTCCTGCGCGGTGACACCGTTCGCCTGCCCCAGGGCCAGGGCCTGGTAGAAGCTGAGCATCGAGGTCCAGAAGATAGTCATCTGGGCCTGGTAGTACATCGCCGCGAGACCGGCGTCCTCACCGCGGTGGTCGACCTCGGTGAGGACCTTCAGCGCCTCTTCGTGGGCGTCGAAGACGTCCTTGGGGCCGCTGTAGTAGGTCGACGAGCCGGGCTTGCCGATGAGCGGCGGCGGGACCTGCACACCACCGGTCAGGTGCTTCGCCCCGTGCTTTGCAGCCCATGCCGCCGCCTCACGCGCCTTCTCGGGCGTGTCGGAGGTGAGGTTGGCGATGGCCTTCCCGGACAGGGAGCCCACGGCCGGTTCGAGGACCGCGTACACGGCGTCGTAGTCGGTGAGGCTGAGCACCACCAGCTCGTTGGCGGCCAGCGCCTCCTCGACCGTGGGCGCGAGCACGGCGCCGCGCGCGACCAGTGGCTCCGCCTTCGCGGCGGTCCGGTTCCATACGGTCACGCTGTAGCCGTTGTCCAGGTACGTGTTCACCATGGCCTGGCCCATCGGACCCAGGCCGATGAGGGTCAACGACTTCTTATTCACGCTTCTCCCCTTAGAACGAACGCTCTATCTAGGACTCAATATAGCAGTCTTTAGAACGATCGCTCTACCAAGTAGATTGTTGGCATGAAAACGCAGCCGCAGGGCGCCAGCGCATCCGCAGAGGGAGCGGTTCTCGGTACGCGCGAGCGCGTGGTGCGGGCCGCGTCGAGGCTCTTCCAGCGCCGGGGGTACGAGGGCACGGGGATCAAGCTGATCGCCCAGGAGGCGGAGGCGACCCTCGGGTCCGTCTACCACTTCTTCCCCGGCGGCAAGGAGGAGCTGGCCGTCGCCGCGATCCAGCACGCCGACCGGGAGTTCGCGGAGATGCTGAACGCGGGACTGGCCCGCTCCGACGACCCCGCGGTCGCGGTGGAGGAGTGCGCCCGTGCCCTCGCCTCCGCGCTGCGCGAGTCGGACTGGGCCGACGGCTGCCCGGTGACGGCGACGGCCCTGGAGACCCTCGGCCGCACCCCTTCCATCCAGCAGGCGTGTCTGGAGGCGCTGAGGAACTGGCAGGACGTCCTGGCCGCCAAGTTCCTTGCCAGCGGCTTCGACGGCCAGGAGGCCCGGGAACTGGCCTGCACCGTGCTGTCCGCCCTGGAGGGCGCCGAGGTCACCTCGCAGGTCTTCCGCAGCGAGGAGCCCCTGCTCACGACCGGCCGTCGCATGGCCCAGCTCATCGACTCCCGGACGTAGGCTCCGGGGAAGGTCAGCCGACGGGCGGGAAGTGCCCCTCCTCGACGAAGAAGTCCATGTGCGTCGCGAAGAGTTCCTCCGTCAGGGGCGGGCAGTCGATGCCCGTGCCGGCCAGCGCCGCCTCCGTCTCGGCGGTGTCCAGCTGCGGGTAGAAGGCGTCCGTGTCCGAGGTCATCAGCTCGAAGGCGTGCAGGAGGGGCAGCAGCGCGTTGGTGCGGTCGGCCCGCACGGCGGCGCTCCACTCGTCACGGTCCGTCTCCCGGAAGGGGTAACCCATGCGTCGCAGCCAGGCGACGCAGTCGGCGAGCCGGACCCCGGACTCCGTCTCCGGCCGGGAGTTCCGGCTGGTGCTCCCCATGCGCTTCCGCCGCGTCCACCTGGTGAGTGACACCGGGGAGATCATCGAGAACTGCTCCTACGGCGTGGTCCGATACGCCCCTCGGCGGACCGACCGGCGATGAGCTGGTCGCGCACTGGGCCCACATGACGAGCCTGCCCGGCACGGACGCGGAGCGCGTCTTCGGAGACGGTGTACGACCGGCGAGCGCTGTAGCCGTTCAGGAAGTCGACGTCCTGGGCGCAGCCGCCCCATTGACCGTCAACAGCCGCCGCCTCAGGTCCTGCACAGCAGATTCTCACCCGCACCCTCTCGCGAGAATCACAGACTGATGCTTGCCGCGCATGAATGCAGGGTGAAGTTCACTTTGTTACAGGTGCGTGTCTGCCTAGGTTCGAAGAACGCAAACCGCCCCTTGGACGAAGGAGTCCGTGTGTCTAGGCGAAGCGTTCACCTGGAGGGTTTCTCTCACGAGAATCCCGTCCCGGCAGCGTGCCGCATCGGTGGTCTACTGGTCACCGGTGCCATTCATGGAGGAGGGCGGGGCTCGCAGGCCGAGGACTTCCCGCCTTCCATGACCGAACAGACCCGAGTGATGTTCGGCCGAGTCGCAGCCCTGCTGGAAGCTGAAGGGGGCTCGCTGGACGACGTGGCCAAATTCTCGATCCGGATCGCCGACGCGTCCGGACGACAAGAGCTGAACGAACAGTGGAGCGCGCTTTTCCCCGACCCCGCCTCCCGGCCGGCACGGCAGGTCACTGTAGGCACCACCAAGGCTCACATCCTGGTGCAGTGCGAGGTTCTCGCAGTGCTGACGGCGGACGGAGAACACCATGGCTGAGTACGCTCCGTTCGTCCCTGACACACAGGAGCCGCAGCAGCCGACCCCGGCTCTGTCTTGCGACAGCCAGACCCACATCTTCGGCCCCGCAGACCGCTTCCCGACGAAACCCGATGCTGCGTACGTCGTGTACGACGCGACGGTCGAGGCGATGCTCGCGATGCACAAGAAGCTCGGCATCGAGCGGGGCGTCATCGTGCAGTCCACCGCTTACGGGACCGACCATGGAGCCCTGCTGGAGGCCCTGCGTATCGCGGGCCCCGGATACCAGGGCTGCGGAGTGGTGAACGACAGCGTCGATGACGACGAGCTCGCGCGCATGCACGAGGCAGGTGTACGCGGAGCACGCTTCAACTTTCACCCGAAGCTGAAGAACGCGCTGCCCACCGCGGACGAGGTCCGCAGAACCGCGCAGCGTGTCGTTCCCCTCGGCTGGCACCTCAAGCTGCACATGAACGGTATCGACCCCCGTCAGGTGACGCCTCTGCTGGAGGATCTGGACACGGACGTCGTCATCGATCACATGGGGCCCCTGCAGTACGGTCTCGGAGCCGGCGACCCGCACTTCCATCACGTGCAGGATCTGCTTCGGCGCGGCAACTGGTGGGTCATGCTCTCCAACGGTGACCGCCGGTCCGTGGCCGGCAGGCCGTGGGACGACGCGACGGCGTATGCGCGGCAGTACATCGACGTAGCTCCCGAGCGGGTGCTCTGGGCCACCGACTGGCCTCATCCACTTCATGCCGGGCCTGTGCCGAACGACGGTGAGCTGATGGATCTGCTGGCCCGGTACGCTCCGGACCCGGCGACCCGTGAGCAGATCCTTGTCACCAACCCGCAGAAGCTGTTCCGCTTCGAGGATGGCGCCGAGGGTGAGGCCGTATGAGCGCCGACGGCGCCCGGCCAGGAGGCGTCAGAAAGGACCGGCTGACGGCGAAGGACCGAAAAGCGCTGGGCGTAGCGGTCATCGGATGGTCGGTGGACATGTACGACCTGCTGGTCATCCTGCACGTCGCCTCGTACGTCTCCGCCGCGTTCTTTCCCTCGGAGAACCCGGTACTCGGTCTGACTGCCACATTCGCCGCTTTCGCTGTGAGCCTTGTGGTCCGGCCGATCGGAGCTCTCGTCTTCGGCTCGATCGCTGACCGCACCGGCCGCCGGCGGGCCATGAGGGTCTCGGTCCTCGGGGCTGGAGTCCTCACCGCCGCGATGGGCTTCCTGCCCGGTATCGCAACGATCGGCGTGGCCGCTCCGGTGCTGCTGCTGTTGCTGCGTGTGGCTCAGGGGCTTTTCGTCGGAGGCATCACTGCCTCCACACACACCATCGCCACGGAGTCGCTGCCAGAGCGCTGGCGCGGGATGGCTGCCGGCCTCGTCAAAGGTGGCGGCGCCAGTCTCGCGGTCGTGGTGATCAACCTCCTGGTGATCATCCTGAGCGCGGTGACAGGTCAGGCGGCATTCGCCGACTGGGGGTGGCGGGGCCTGTTCGTCTTCGCGCTGGCCGGCTCACTGCTCAACTTCGCACTTCTGCGCGGGACAGAGGAGTCTCCTGCCTGGGTCGCCAAGCATTCTCAGGCTGATTCCGTGCGGGAGCAGCCTGCGAAAAGTCCCGTGCGGGTGCTGTTCTCGCAGCAATGGCGTGCCCTGGTCTTCCTGACCGCGGCCATCGTGTTCACTGCCTCCGCTCCCTACTATCTGACGACCGGCATCCTCCCGACTGTCTACAAACAGGTCCTGGGACTGTCCCAGGACGCGGCCAGCACCTTTTTGATCATCAACGTGACGCTCTCCGCGGCGGTGGCCGCGTACTGCGGGCACCTCAGCCAGCGCGTGGGGCGTCGTCGTGTCTTCCTGATGTCCGGCATCGCCTGTCTGGTCCTGCTACCCGCTCTGTACGTGGTGATGATGGACCGTCCCGCCGAATGGCTGCTGCTGGTGTGCGGGGCCCTGATGGTGATGGCGTCGGGAGCGATCAGCGCGCCTCTCATCATCTTCATCAACGAACTGTTCCCCACCGACATCCGGTCGACCGCGACGGCCTTCGCCTGGAGCGTCGGCTACGGCCTGAGTGGGCTACTGCCGACCTTGGTCACCGCTCTCAGCGGCGACCTGGACCGGATCATCCCCGTACTCGCTGTCAGCGCGGCAATCACCTCGGCCGGGTTCCTCCTCCTCATTTCCCGTACCGAAGAGACACGCGGCGCACTCAGCGAGGCGAGGCCGACGACAGCCAGCGTCGATGGGCCTCTCGCTGGATGACATCGGCAAGCAGGCAAATGGCCGCAGGAGCGTCAGCACGATGGACCAGCCGAACCGGCAACACTGCGAAATCATCCCCTACCGGCACGAAGGCGATGCCCGGTGGGCGGCTGAGCCGAGCGGACTGGGCAAGCAGAGCCACGGAACCCGTCTGGCGCTGCACCGCCATCAGGCGGCTGCCAGGAACGGTGTTGCGTACGGTCTGCGGCCGGAAGCCCGCCTTCTCGAACACGCCGTCGACCGTGGCCTGGTAGCCAGGTGCCAGCGAGGAAGGTGTGGTCACGAATCTCTCCCCGCGCAGCTCTGCCAGGTGGACGACATCCTGTCGCGCGAGGTGATGGGTCTCGGGCATCGCGACGACGAGGCCCTCGCGCCGCAGCAACAACGACACCAGCTCCTCGTCCACCGAATCGCACCGTACGAGTCCGACGTCGCTGCGTCGCAGGCGCACACTCTCCAGAACGTCTTTCTCCCAGGCCTCGACGGCCTGCAAGGTCAGATGAGGCAGGGACTGCTCAAGATGTTCCAGCAGTACCGGCAGGGTCTCGTACCCCACACTGAGGGTGTAGGCGATGTTCACTGTGCCCCGCTCGCCCACCGCAGTCTCCCGCGCCCGCCCCACAGCCTCGTCGAAGAGCCGCAGCATACGGGCCGTGTCTGCGGCGAATTCGGCTCCGGCAGGCGAAAGCCGCACATTGCGGGTGTCCCGCACCAGCAACTGGACACCCATCCGCCGTTCGAGGCGTTTGATCCGCTGGCTCAGCGCCGGCTGCTCGATATGCAGCCGCTCGGCCGCCTTGGCGAAGTGCAACTCATCAGCCAGAACGACGAACGAACGCAGCACAGCCAGGTCGATGTCCACGCAGCGACCGTATCAACAGCAGTATCGCGCTCAGTTCGCAGAGCGCGCGCAAAGATTACCGAAGGAGAAGCAGCATGTCCGATGTCCGCTCCCGTCTTCGAGGATCGATCGTTCCTCTGGTGACGCCGTTTCACCCCGACGGCGAGATCGACACACAGTCGCTGGGTGAGCTGATTGAGCATCATGTCACCCAGGGAAGTCACGGGATATCCGTCACCGGGACGACCGGGGAGCCGGGGGCGCTGACCCTTTCGGAACGGCTGCACGTGCTCTCCTCGGCAGCCGAGGCTCTGCGCGGGCGCCTTCCCTTCGTACCGGGTACCGGAACTCACCAACTGCCCGAAACCATCACGATCACCCGGCACGCCGCCGAACTGGGCGCGGACGCGGCCCTGGTGATTGTGCCGTACTACGCCCGCCCGACGCAGGAGGGACTCTACGCCTGGTACAGCAGCCTGGCCGAAGCCGTGGACATCCCCATTCTGATGTACAACATTCCTTCCCGGACCGGCGTGGAACTCGCGCCCGAGACCGTGGGCCGCCTCTTTCGTGACGTGCCGAACATCATCGGCATGAAGGAGGCCAGCCCCGACTTCGCACACGCCAACTTCGTCCTACGGGAGACCGGGCCGGAGTTCCTGCTCTTCTCCGGGCTTGAAGCACTGTGTTTCCCTCTCCTCGCGATCGGAGGCGCCGGCTTCATCAGCGTCACCGCGAATCTGGTGCCGCGGGAGATCGCCCGGATGTACGAAGCCGTCCGCGAAGGTGCCTGGGACGAGGCGCGTGATCTCCACTTCAGGCTGCTGGACCTCAACGACGTCGTCCTGACCGAGACCAACCCGACAGCTGTCAAGTGGCTGATGTGGCAACAGGGAGCTATCGGTCCGACGCTGCGCGCGCCTCTGGCCCCCCTCTCTCGAGCGGGCCAAGCCCGTGTCCGCAAGGCCGCGGAGTCCTGGAACCTGTTGGAGGAGACCCGATGAGTGACTTCACCCCCCTTCCGGACCGCATTGTCGAACAGCTGGCCGCGGCGAGCACGGCGACCATCGCCAGCCAGCTGCTCTCCCGCGGACTTCGCGACCAGTTCGTCACCGGAGTAACACCTGTGGCGTCCGGCCAACGAATGGTAGGCGCGGCGTGGACGGCCCGCACCATCCCCTCGCGTGAGGATCTCGATGGTCTGTGGCCCGGGGCCCGCCCGGCATCGGGTCTCTCCCTGTTCGATGTGATCGAATCGACCCCTGCGGGCGCTGTGCTGGTCATCGACGGCCGAGGCGAGCACCGCACGGCGACCGGGGGCGACATTCTCGTCGAACGACTGCTGGTGCGCGGAGCGCGGGGTCTCGTCACGGACGCGGGAGTCCGGGACCGTGCGGCGGTATCAGCCGTAGGGCTGCCTTGCTACTCGGCCGGTGCGACGGCGAACGTCAGCCGTGCCTACCTGCGCGTTGCCGAGCAGGACGTACCCATCGGCTGTGGTTCGGTGGCCGTCTTCCCGTCAGATGCCCTGGTGGGCGACGACGACGGCGTGATCGTCATTCCCCGCGCCCTGGTGGAGGAGGTGGCCGCGGCGGCCTTCGAACAGGAACGACTGGAGGAATACATCGGCGCGAAGATCCGTGCCGGCGCTCCGCTGCGGGGGCACTATCCCCCGTCGGCGGAACTGCGCGCCGAGTACGAGGCGAACCGACCGTGAGCACGGGCCCTCTGGAGGGACTGCTGGTGGCCGACTTCAGCCGCGTCCTGGCCGCTCCATACCTCACTATGCTGCTGGGCGACCTGGGCGCCGACATCGTCAAGGTGGAGCGTCCTGGCACCGGAGACGACACCCGAGGCTGGGGGCCGCCGCACCACCGTGGGGATGCCACCTACAACCTGTCGGTGAACCGCAACAAGCGGTCCGTCGTCCTCGATCTGGCCGAACGGGAGGGCCGCTCCGCGGCGCGGCGGCTCGCGACCCGGGCCGATGTACTCATCGAGAACTTCCGCCCCGGCACCATGGCGCGCCTGGGCCTGGACGAGAAGAGCTTGCGCACCCGGAACCCAGGGCTCATCTATTGCTCACTGTCCGGTTTCGGCACCGGTCCGGGAGCCGCGTTGCCCGGTTACGACCTGCTGGTCCAGGCCGTCGGCGGGCTGATGAGCGTGACGGGGCTGGCCCCCGGGCAGCCGACGAAGACCGGTGTGGCACTGGTCGATGTGCTGTGCGGTCTGCACGCCGGCATCGGTGTCCTGGCCGCGCTGCGGCACCGCGACCGGACCGGGCAGGGGCAACTGGTTGAGGTCGACCTGCTGTCGACGCTTCTGTCGAGCATGGTCAACCAGTCCGCCGCGCACACCCTTACCGGGACTGTCCCAGGCATCATGGGCAACCGGCACCCGTCCATCGCTCCGTACGAGGTCTTTCCGGCTGCGGACCGGCCGATGGTCCTCGCGGTCGGCACCGACCGGCAGTTCCGCTCCCTGGTGTCGGTGCTGGGCGTGCCCGGTCTCGCGGACGACGCACGGTTCGCCACCAACACGGCCCGTGTGGCCCACGCTGACGAACTCGCTTCCCTGCTGAGCACCAGCTTGTCGGCTCGCACCGCCGAAGAATGGTACGACCTGCTGACACCGCACGGTGTGCCCTGCGGACCTGTCAACGACCTGGCAGACGCATTCCGGCTGGCCGAACGGCTTGAGCTCTCCCCGCAGGTGCGAGTGGACGGGCGTGACCTGGTGGCTAATCCCATACGTCTTGAGGCGACACCGCCCACCTACCGCAAAGCGCCACCGGCTCTCGGAGAGCACACCGAAGAAGTCCTGCACTGGCTTGCCACGGAGCCCAAGGAGGGGTATCGGTGACCACGCGTACTATCCAGCCCGACAGCATGACGCCGGAGGAGACCTACCGGCTGCTGAGCGGAGTGGTGGTTCCTCGGCCCATCGCCTGGGTGGCCAGCCGCTCGGGCGACGGCGTGATGAATCTGGCTCCCTTCAGCTGCTTCACCTTCGTGTCCAACGCCCCGCCCATGATCGGCATCAACGTCGGGCGCAAGGGAGCCGCGCTCAAGGACACTGGTAACAACATCCACGAGACCGGTGAGTTCGTCGTCCACATCGCTGACGAAACCTTGATCGAGCCCGTGCACCACAGCGCGGCTGAACACCCGCCTCATGTCGACGAAGCCGGGCTGCTCCAGCTGGACACGATCCCCTCCCTGCACGTCCGGGTGCCTCGGCTGATCGCACCGCCGATCGCCCTGGAGTGCGAGCTGCACGCGGCAACCGCCTACGGGGAGACGGGGAGCGAATTCATCGTCGGGATAGTGCGCGCATTCCACGTGCGGGAAGACCTCCTGACCGACGGCAAGATCGACACCGCGCTTCTCGCCCCGATCGCCCGTCTCGGCGGACCCCTCTATGCCGGACTGGGCCCCATCACCCGCATGACGCCGGTCGGGCAGACCCCCAAAGCCACACTCCCCAGTTCCGCTGACATCGGTAAGGCGACCTCATGAACGCTCCCCTCACCAACCCGCTCGACCTTCTCGATCTGGGATCAACTCTCTCCGAGACGGAACGCGACATCCAGAGGACTGTCGCCGCCTTCCTCACGGATCGCGTACGTCCGAGCGTCCCGAAGTGGTTCGACGACGGTGCTTTCCCCCGCGAAATCGTTCCCGAACTCGGCAAGCTGGGCCTGCTCGGCATGCATCTCGAGGGTTACGGCTGTGCCGGGACCAGCGCCGTCGAGTACGGCCTGGCCTGCATGGAACTGGAGGCCGTGGACAGCGGCCTGCGGAGTTTCGTCTCCGTACAGGGATCGCTCTCCATGTTCTCCATCCACCGCTTCGGATCCGAGGAGCAGAAACAGCACTGGCTGCCGCAGCTCGCAGCCGGCGAAGCGATCGGCTGCTTCGGACTCACCGAGCCCGACCACGGGAGCGACCCCGCCCACATGCGCACCCGTGCGGTGCGCGACGGCGGCGACTGGGTACTCGACGGCACCAAGATGTGGATCACCAACGGCTCCATCGCGGACGTGGCAACCATATGGGCCCGGACAGAGGAAGGCATCCGGGGGTTCCTGGTACCGCGCGGAACCCCCGGATTCTCCACCCGGGACATCAAGAACAAGCTGTCCCTGCGGGCCTCGGTCACCTCCGAGCTCGTACTTGACGGCGTACGCCTGCCCGACTCCGCCCGCCTCCCTCTCGCCGACGGGCTGCGTGCGCCACTGACCTGTCTCAACGAGGCCCGCTTCGGGATCCTGTTCGGCGCTGTAGGCGCGGCCAGGGACTGTCTGCGGACCGCGATCGAATACGCCACCACCCGTGTGCAGTTCGACCGCCCGATCGGCGCGTTCCAGCTCACCCAGCAGAAGCTGACGGACCGGGCCCTGTCGGTGAACACCAGCGCTCTGCTCGCCCTGCACCTGGGCCGGCTCAAGGACGCCGGAGTCTTGCGACCGGAGCAGGTCAGCGTGGGCAAGCTGAACAACGTCCGCGAAGCGATCACCACCGCGCGGGAGTGCCGCACGATCCTCGGCGGCAGCGGGATCACCACCGAGTACTCACCGCTGCGCCACGCGGTCAATCTGGAGTCCGTCCTCACCTACGAGGGAACGTCCGAGATCCACCTGCTCACCGTCGGCAAGGCGCTGACCGGACTGTCCGCCTTCGCCGGCTGAGCACCGTTCTTCGACGTCATCCAGCAGCACGATCCAGGGACTCCACCGTGATCATCAGCTACTCGCCGCAGTGCCCGGAGCAACAAGTCGCCACCGCTTCCCAGGCGTCAGCGCACGATGTCGCCGAAGCGGCAGACCATGCTCGCCGGGCCCAGCGAAGCTGGGCAGGAACACCAGCGGAGCAGAGGGCCTCCGTGCTGTCATCGGTGGCCGACGCCGTGGCCACCGCGTCGGCCGAACTCACCGATCTTGTTGTCACCGAGGTCGGCAAACCTTGCGCCGAGGCGGCGGGCGAGGTGCAGCGCACCATCGCGCTGCTGCGGTACTACGCTCAGCAGGCGCTGGACCCGGTCGGCTCCGTTCACGAGCCGACCGGGCCGGGTCTGCTCTACACCCGGCGACGCCCTCTCGGCCTGGCCGGGCTGATCACCCCGTGGAACTTCCCTCTGGCCATCCCGGTATGGAAGCTGGCCCCCGCTCTCGCCTTCGGCAACGCCGCCCTCCTCAAACCCGCCCCACAGGCCATCGGCTGCGCAATGAGGATGTCGGAGCTGTTCGCCGCCCGACTTCCCGACCCCGCACTCCTCCAGCTGCTGCCCGGTGGCGCCGCGACCGGCAGTGCCGTGGTGGAGCACGCCGACGCCGTGTCCTTCACAGGATCGGACGCAGTCGGGAGGACGGTCGTGCGAAACGCCGCCACCGCAGGCCGCAGGGTCCAAGCGGAGATGGGAGGACAGAACCCCGCAATCGTGCTGCCCGACACCGACCCGATCTCTGTGGCGAGCATGATCACCGGTGCGGCCTTGACTTTCGCAGGACAGAAATGCACAGCTACCCGCAGAGTCATCGCCGTCGGCGACCCACGCGAACTGCGGGACGCCTTGATCGCCGCAGTAACCGAACTGCCGTGGGGCGACCCCGCCGACCCCGCGACCGTCGCCGGCCCAGTCATCGATGCACGTGCGTGCGACATCATGAGCCGAGCGATCGACGAGGCCCGGCACGCCGGAGGACGGATACTCGTCGGCGGCCACCGCGCCGAAAGCGATGGTCACTTCTTCTCGCCCACCCTGGTGGACGGCCTGCCACCCGAGCATCCCCTGACCCGCCGGGAAGTGTTCGGTCCCCTTCTGCTCCTGCAGCACGCCGCGTCGCTCGATGAGGCCATGACGCTCGCCAACCAGACACCTTTCGGCCTGGCCGCTTCGATCCACACCAACGACCTTTCGGCGGCGCTGGAAGCAGCCGACCACCTGGAAGCGGGACAGATCCGCGTCAACGCCCCCACCACCGGGGCGGCCGTGCACACCCCGTTCGGCGGGATGAAGGGATCCAGCTACGGAGAGCGGGAACAAGGCAAGGCCGCACAGCACTTCTACACCTCCGTACACACCGTCGCAGTCCGCGGGCTACGAGCGCCCGGCACGGCGCAGCAACGAATGCTGTCTTCAGAACGGGACCACGACACATGACGAGTTCCGACACGCAACCCCTGCGGATCGGTGTCGTAGGAGCCGGCCAAATGGGGACCGGAATCGCCGAGGTGTGCGCCGAGCCGGGCTGAGCACCCGCCTGGTGGATACAGCTCCGCACGCTCTGTCTTCGGGCAGGAACCGACTCGAAGCCTCCCTCCGACGTTCAGTCGACCGCGGACGAACCACCACAGCCGAATACGACGCCGCCCTGGCCAACCTCAGCTGGACAGACGACCTGCAGGCCCTGGCCGATCGCGACATCGTGATCGAGGCAGTCATCGAGGATCGGCAGATCAAGACAGCCCTTTTCCGCAACCTCGACGAGATCCTTCACCCCAGGGCCATCCTGGCCTCCAACACCTCCTCCATACCCCTCACCAGCCTTGCCGTCGCCACCTCCCGGCCCAAGAAGGTGATCGGCATCCACTTCTTCAACCCTGCTCCCGCCCGACAACTGGTCGAAATCATACCTGCGTTGACGACCTCGGCCACGACGCTGGAACAGGTCCTCCACCTCGTCGAACACAACCTGCGCAAACATCCTGTCCGGGCACCGGACCACGCAGGCTTCATAGTCAACGCGCTCCTCGTTCCCTTCCTCCTCAGCGCGATCCGCATGGTGCAGAACAAGGTCGCCACGAAAGAGGACATCGACGCAGGCATGGTCCACGGCTGCGCACACCCCATGGGGCCACTCGCGCTGTGCGACCTGATCGGCTTGGACACCGTTCTGGCGATCGCGGAATCGCTCCAAGAGGAGTACCGCGAACCCCTCTACGCACCCCCGCCCCTGCTGCGGCGTATGACTGCCGCCGGCGAAACGGGGCGCAAAGCAGGAATCGGCTTCTACTCCTATCCGGCCCGACATACCCCGGACGCATGACCGCTATGACGATATTCGTCGGGCGTATCAAGAATCGGGTGCCCAGGTCTACCGCGTGCGCGACGCCTTGGCCAAGTGGAGGGCGGGCCCTTTCGATCGCCGAACCCGTCTTCGATGGCGACATCCAGCTCTCGGGAGAGAGGGGGCCATGGATGTCGGCGACATCATGGGCCACGGCATCACCGAAGCTGCCACTAA
>NZ_FMCI01000122.1 GCF_900091845.1 Streptomyces sp. SolWspMP-5a-2 | reverse complement strand
ATGTCGTCGAAGGCGGTACGGCCCTGGCGGACCGTGTCGTACATGCGGGCCAGCGGCTTCCAGTAGAGGTCCTCGCCGAGCATGAGGAAGGGGTCGTGGAGGGAGCCGGGCGTGTCGGTGCGCAGCAGCTCCGCCATCGGGGTCAGGGCGAAGCGGGCCTGTTCGTCCTCGTGGAAGACCTCGCGGGTGGCGAGGTAGCGCAGCACCCGGTGCAGGTGCGGACCGTTCAGGCCGGTCTTCTCGGCGAGTTCGGCGGCGGTGCGCGGGCCGTCGGCCAGGTGATCGGCGACACCGGCCTTGGTGACCGTGTAGAGGCAGGCGGTGTAGAGGTAGCCGTTCATGTGTTCCGACAGTCGCGCGCTCAGCTCGCTGGTGTCGGGCGGGGCGGACGTCATCGCGTACCTCCGGAAGGTCACAGAAGTCCCGTGGGCGGGTCCTCGGGCCCGGCCCACCCTGGCCCAGACGGCATGAGCGAAGGCACAGTCCGCCTCGCACGGTGCCTGAACGCCCGGCCCGCACCAGGGCGAGACCGTCGTTCTGCCGGTACCTGTGCCGTATTCACCCGATCTGCGGACACCGGGGGTGCCGCACGGCAATCAGGTCACCCACCGACCTACATCTGTCCTACGGTCGGGTCCGTGACATCGAACCTCCGAACCACGTCCTCCGCTCTGGCGGGTGAGCGCGCCGAACTGCTGAGCGCCCTCGCCGACCAGCGGGACCTGCTGCTCATCACCGTCCGAGGGATCAACGACGCCCAGGCCATACAGCGCACCGTCGTCAGCGAACTCACCCTGGGCGGGATCATCAAGCACCTGTCCCGCGGCGAACGCGTCTGGACCCAGATCCTCGTCGAGGGGGACGGCGAGATGCCCGAGGGGATGCTCGACCTCGGGCAGTACCGGATGACCGAGGACGACACGCTCGCCGGGCTCCTGGAGGAGTACGACGAGGCGGCGCGCGGCACCGAGAAGGCCGTGAGCGAACTGCGCGATCTGGAGGGCACCGTCCCGCTGCCCCTCACCCCGTGGTCCCCGCCGGAACGCGAGTACTGGTCGGCCCGCCGCATCCTGCTGCACCTGATCAGGGAGACCGCGCAGCACGCGGGCCACGCCGACATCATCCGGGAGACGCTGGACGGCGCCAGCACCACGGCCCAGCGCTGACCCTCACGGAGCCCCGCGCTGCGGAGCGCGTCCAGGTGGCCCCTCCGGGGGCGCAGCGCTCTGCGCCCCTCCTCGGCGTCTCGCAGTCTGCCCAGCCGAGGCGGGGCGCGTTTCGGCTGGGCGGATCCTCCAAGGTGGCTCGGACGGCGCCTGGGCCATCCCTCTTCGCGGCGTGTGCCCCGGAGCGCCGGCCCCCGCCCCCCGACCGCTCACAGCCAGTCCCTCCGCTTGAAGACGAGGTAGAGGCTCGTGCAGACGACCCCCATCAGCACGATCGCGAACGGGTACCCGAAGGACCAGTGCAACTCCGGCATCCGATCGAAGTTCATCCCGTAGATCGTGCCGACCAGCGTGGGGGCGAAGAGAATGGCCGCCCACGACGAGATCTTCCTGAGGTTGTCTACCTGGGGGCGCTGACCTGCGTCGATGCGAACATTAGTGATTCTGACCTGCGCAGACGCGTCTTTCTGTGTCTTTCAGGATCGTCCGGTGTTATGCAATCGCTTCTCCCCACGCGCTCCCCAGCGACACTCATACTCCCCAGATTCTCCCCAGGTGAGGTGCGAAGAGGGGCATCG
Source organism: Streptomyces sp. SolWspMP-5a-2 (assembly GCF_900091845.1). Classification (GTDB taxonomy): domain Bacteria; phylum Actinomycetota; class Actinomycetes; order Streptomycetales; family Streptomycetaceae; genus Streptomyces; species Streptomyces doudnae. The sequence continues at coordinate 611 of NZ_FMCI01000122.1, read as the reverse complement.
AGTACGGGATGCTGCTGCTTGTGTGGCGGCCAGTGGCGATCACAGCGAGTCACTGTTTCGACGGGCGTTTCCTCGGAAACCTGTGCCACGGCATTCTCCTCGCTGTCTTCCAGCACGGCTGGGAAGCCTCCCTGTTTCGGTCAGGGCCTTGTCATGCGGCTCAGGCCCAAGGACCAGCCCGAGGGAACACATCCGCGGGCGCGGGGACCACGAAGAGCCCGACGACGACGGGCCCCGCGTGCCGGGAACACCCCCGCGGGCGCGGGGACCACTCGATGTGCTGGCGGACGTCGGCGGCGTCTTTGGGAACCCCCCCCCGCGTGCGCGGAGTCGACGAGCAGGCGACGGAGTTCGGGCTGCGAGTCGTCGGTTCACCTCCGCCTGCGCGGAGCGGACGTTCGCGTCATGCGGGAGCGGGCCGGGGAGCACGGTTCACCTCCGCCTGCGCGGAGCGTACTGGTCGAGAAGGCTGTCGGCAGGACTGCGTGGCGGTTCACCTCCGCCTGCGCGGAGCGGACACGCTGCGCCGCTGCACCGACGAGCTGGTGCACGGTTCACCTCCGCCTGCGCGGAGCGGACTTCTCCGAGTACCCGGAGATCGGCGCGCAGGT
>NZ_FMCI01000021.1 GCF_900091845.1 Streptomyces sp. SolWspMP-5a-2 | reverse complement strand
GCCGCGCGGCCCCGGCCCGTGCCCTCCGCCGCCCCGGCGCCGCCCCACCGCGTCCCGACCGTCCCGTCCGCGCCGTCCGGAACGCTCATCGGGTCGGTGCAGCGGGCCGTGCGGCTGCTGGAGCGGGTCGCCGAGCACCAGCACGGCGCGCCCGCCAAACAGCTCGCCCGCGAGACGGGGCTCGCCCTCCCCACCGCCTACCACCTGCTGCGCACCCTGGTGCACGAGGGCTACCTCAGCCGGGACCGCGGCCTCTTCTTCCTCGGGGAGGCGGCGGAGCGCCTCAGCAGCAGCGCCGCCCGGCAGAAACGTCGCAGCACGGTCGCCGACCTCCTCGCCCGCTGGCGGGACACCGTCGGCGCGCCCGTCTACTACGCCGTGTACGTCGACGGCGAGGTCGAGGTCAAGGGCGTCTCCGACACCGCGGCCTCCCCGGCGGTCGCCGAGTGGGCGGACTTCCGGGAGACCGCGCACGCGCACGCCATCGGGCAGTGCCTGCTCTCCCAGCTCGACGACGCCGCCCGCCGCGACCACCTCGCCCGCTACCCCGTCCGGGCCATCACGCCGTACACGGTGCGTGACGGTCACAGCCTCCTCAGGCGCCTCGAACGGGTGGGTCGGATGGATCCGGTGCTGGAACGGCAGGAATATGCGCTCGGCACGGTTTGCGCCGCGATTCCCGTCACCGCGGGCAGCACCGCGGCCGCTGTGGGCCTGTCCCTGCCCGCTCATCAGGCCGACCGGCTCCCGGCCGCGGCACGTCAGTTGCAGGCCGAAGTGGGGCGTCTGCTGGGGTCACTGTCGCTCTCTATCAACATCTGAAAAATCACTCCTTGTAATCTGACGCGCACGTTAAGCAAGATGCCAGGAGTGTCAGGGGGGATCATTCCAGCCAACCGGCTTCATACGACGGGGTAGGCGATGCGCGAGTCCGTACAGGCAGAGGTCATGATGAGCTTTCTCGTCTCCGAGGAGCTCTCGTTCCGCATCCCGGTCGAACTGCGGTACGAGACCGGCGATCCCTATGCCGTGCGGCTGACCTTCCACTTGCCGGGCGACGCCCCGGTGACCTGGACGTTCGGCCGTGAACTGCTGATCGACGGAGTGGGCAGACCCTGCGGGGAAGGCGACGTGCGGGTCGAGCCCGCCGACTGCGACTCCCTCAGCGAGGTCCTGATCCGCCTTCAGGTCGGCCGGGACCAGGCGCTGTTCCGGTCGTCGACGGCGCCGGTGATCGCGTTCCTCGACCGCACCGACAAACTCGTGCCGCTCGGCCAGGAGGGCGCCCTCGCCGACTTCGACACCCACCTCGACGAGGCGCTGGACCGGATCCTTGCGGAGGAGCAGAGCGCGGGGTGACGGCACCGGGTGGAGACCGGGGGCATGGGCACCGGAGCCAGTGGTGTGCGTGGCCGACGAGGGACCCGGTTGCCCGTCCCGGTGGCGAGAAGTTGTGCAGTAACGCTTCTGCGGAAACGCTCGGTGCGGGTGCGGGTGCGGGTGCGGGTGCGGGTGCGTTGCGTTGCGTTGCCGTGCGGGACGGAGACGGAACGGGTGCAGGTGTGGGGCGGGGGCGAGCCCTCGGTGGCCGCCCCCGAGGGGTCTCCGGAGGGCATCCGCTGCCCGGGACTTCCCCCGAGCTCCCCAAGGAGCTTCCACGGGGACTTCCTTCGGGCTCCCCCCCAGGGGCTTCCACCGGGCTTTCCTCCTGGGGCCTCCCCCGGGTGCTTCCCCTTCGGCGGGCTTCCTCACCGCTTCCGGCGTCGGCCTCGTCCCGTGATCCGCGGCTGGGCCCCGGTCGCCCCGGTCGCCCCGCCTGCCGCTCCGCCCGCCGTCCCGCCGGGTGCTGTGCCGCCCGGCGTCGCCGTGACCGCGCCGTCGCCGAATCCCGGGCCCCCGGCGGTGTCCGCGGGCGCGTTCTGGCCGGGCCGGTCCGCCGCGACCACCAGGGCCGCCAGCGCCGTCGTCACCGGCACCGAGGCGACCAGGCCGATCGAGCCGACCAGCGTCCGCACGATCTCCTCGGCCACCAGCTCGCTGTTGGCGACCGTGCCGACGCTGCTCTGCGCGATGGAGAACAGCAGCAGCAGCGGCAGCGCGGCACCCGCGTAGGCGAGGACGAGGGTGTTGACCACGGACGCGATGTGGTCGCGTCCGATGCGGATGCCCGCCCGGTACAGCCCGCGCCAGCCCATCGAGGGGTTGGCCTCGTGCAGCTCCCAGACCGCGGAGGTCTGGGTGACCGTCACGTCGTCGAGGACGCCGAGCGAGCCGATGATGACGCCCGCGAGGAGCAGACCGCTCATGTCGATGTGCGGGTAGAGGCCGTGGATCAGGCCGGTGTTGTCGTCCGTGTTGCCGGTGAGCGCGGCCCAGCCGATGAACACCGAGCCGAGGATGCCGATCAGCACCAGCGAGATCAGGGTGCCGAGCACCGCGACCGAGGTTCTGGCCGAGAGACCGTGGCACATGTAGAGGGCGATCAGCATGATGGCGCTCGCCCCGACCACCGCCACGATCAGCGGGTTCGAGCCCTGGAGGATCGCGGGCAGGATGAAGAAGTTGAGGATCAGGAAGCTGATCGCCAGCGCCACCAGGGCCATCACGCCCCGCATGCGGCCCACCAGGACGACGACGACCGCGAAGATGCCGGCCAGCACCGTCATCGGGAGCCGGCGGTTGACGTCGGTCACCGAGTACTGGAGGTTCCTGGGCGCCGAGGGCTCGTAGGCGACCACGACCTTCTCGCCCTGGTGCAGTTGCCGCGACTGGTCCGGCTGCACGATCTCGGTGAACGTCCGGCCCTTGTCCTTGCCGGTGTCGACGCGGATCGTCGCCTTCTTGCAGTCGCCGTCCCCCTCCTCCGGGGCGGCGGAACCGCCGGTGGCGGACCCTCCGGTGGAGGCGTCGCCGGTCGGTGACCCGCCCGAGGCGTTGACGGACTTGCAGCTGAGCTTGACGACTTCGGTCACGGTCGCCTGCTGGCTCTGCCGGTCGAACCCGACGCCGGTGCGCTCGTGCGCGGGGGCGCCACCGGGCCACAGCACCGCGAGCCCGACGACCACGGCCGCGGCGAACGGGATGAGGACGGCGGCGATGACCTTGCGCAGATGCTTGGAGACCGGCGCGGCCGGACCGTGGCTGTGACTGTGCCCGTGCGAGTGCCCACCGTGCGGCCCGTGCCCGCCACCGGGGCCGTGTCCGTCGCCGGGGCCGTGACCGTCGCCCGGCCCCTGCCCACCGCCGTTGCCGGGACCGCCGCCCTGGCCGTGCCCGCCACCGGGTCCATGACCTCCGTGACCGTGACCGCCATGACCGCCATGGCCGCCGGGTCCGCCACTGTGCCCCTGGCCACCGTGACCGCCGCCGTGCCCCTGCCCGGGTCCGTCGAACGGTCCGTGGCCGACGCCCGGTCCGCCGAAGCCGTCGCCCGGACGCGGTCCACCGCCGTCACCGGGGCCCGGTCCGCGCCCACCGGGACGGCCTCCGCCGGGTACCTGCCCGGGAGTCTGTCCGAGGCCCTGGCCACGCCCTTGTCCGGGACCCGGCCGGTACCCGGGGAACGACCCCGACCCCGGCCCCGATCCCTGCCCCGGACCCCGTCCGGCTCCTGGACCGCGTCCGGGCTCGGGACCCGTCCCCTGTCCGCCCCGGTCGTGCCCGTGCGGCGGCTCGGACGGGGGGTACGGAGGCTGATGTGTCGTGGTCACCGCCCGATCATCGCAAGAACGGCAGGGGCCCCCTGTTCACCGCGCCCGAATTGACGCTAGCGTGGAGTCACCTTTGTACACGCGGGAGCTCGGAGCACCGGGCTGAGAGGGCGCTGACCTCCGTCCCAGCGATGTTTCACGTGGAACGTCACGCGAGTCGAGTGATGTTTCACACGGAACGTCGGCAGACGGAAGCCGCTGCGTCGACCGCTGAACCTGTTACCGGGTAATGCCGGCGTAGGGAGTAGGTCTCATGACCATCAAGGACGCACGCACGCCTGCCTCCAGCCAGGACGAACAGCCCTCGTCAGGGCGACCCGTACCGGATCGGTCCGTACCGGATGGGTCCGAGTCAGGTGGGTCCGAGTCGGGCCGACCGGCTGAGGAGAGCGGGAAGTCCATCGGCTGGCACAGGGGGTACGTCGAGGGATCGCGCCCCGACCTCCGGGTGCCGGTCCGTCAGGTGCATCTCACCAACGGGCAGTCGGTCACCCTGTACGACACCTCGGGCCCGTACACCGATCCGTCCGTCGACACCGACGTCCGCAGGGGGCTCTCTCCGCTGCGGGAGAACTGGATCATCGCCCGTGGCGACACCGCCGAGTACGCGGGCCGTCCCGTCCGTCCCGAGGACGACGGGATCAAGCACACCTCTCCGCGGGGCGGCCTGCGCAACCTCGACGCGGTCTTCCCCGGTCGGCCGCGCCAGCCCCGGCGCAGCCGGGACGGCGGGCCGGTGACCCAATTCGCCTACGCCCGCAGGGGCGAGGTGACGCCGGAGATGGAGTACGTGGCGCTCCGGGAGAACGTCTCGCCCGAGGTGGTCCGGGAGGAGATCGCGGCCGGACGGGCGGTCCTGCCCGCCAACGTCAACCACCCGGAGATCGAGCCGATGATCATCGGCAAGCGGTTCCTGGTGAAGGTGAACGCCAACATCGGCAACTCGGCGGTGACCTCCTCGATCGAGGAGGAGGTCGAGAAGATGACCTGGGCGACGCACTGGGGCGCCGACACGGTCATGGACCTGTCCACCGGACGCAACATCCACACCACCCGGGAGTGGGTGCTGCGCAACTCCCCCGTTCCCATCGGCACGGTGCCGCTGTATCAGGCGCTGGAGAAGGTCGACGGCCGCGCCGAGGAGCTGACCTGGGAGATCTACAAGGACACGGTGATCGAGCAGGCGGAGCAGGGCGTGGACTACATGACGGTCCACGCGGGCGTCCGCCTCCCGTACGTGCCGCTCACCGCGAACCGCAAGACCGGCATCGTCTCGCGCGGCGGCTCGATCATGGCCGCCTGGTGCCTCGCGCACCACCGGGAGTCGTTCCTGTACGAGCACTTCGAGGAACTCTGCGAGATCCTCGCCGCCTACGACGTCACCTACTCGCTCGGGGACGGACTGCGGCCCGGCTCCATCGCGGACGCCAACGACGAGGCGCAGTTCGCGGAGTTGCGCACGCTCGGGGAACTCAACACGATCGCGAAGCGTTTTCAGGTACAGACGATGATCGAGGGCCCGGGACATGTCCCGATGCACAAGATCAAGGAGAACATCGACCTTCAGCAGGAGATCTGCGATGAAGCTCCGTTCTATACGCTCGGCCCGCTGACCACGGACGTCGCCCCGGCGTACGACCACATCACCTCCGGCATCGGTGCCGCGATGATCGCCTGGTGGGGCACGGCGATGCTCTGCTACGTCACCCCCAAGGAACACCTGGGCCTGCCCGACCGCGACGACGTGAAGACCGGCGTCATCACCTACAAGATCGCCGCTCACGCCGCCGACCTCGCCAAGGGACACCCGGGCGCCCAGGACTGGGACGACGCGCTGTCCGACGCCCGGTTCGAGTTCCGCTGGGAGGACCAGTTCAACCTGGCGCTCGACCCGGACACGGCACGGGAGTTCCACGACGAGACGCTCCCGGCGGAGCCCGCCAAGACGGCGCACTTCTGCTCGATGTGCGGGCCGAAATTCTGCTCGATGAAGATCTCCCACGACATCCGCCGTGACCACGGGGGAAGCCGGGCGGAGATCGAGGACGGCATGGCCCGGAAGTCGAAGGAGTTCGCGGCGAGCGGCAACCGCGTGTATCTGCCGCTCGCGGACTGAGCGGACTGAGCGGACTGAGCGGGGGAGCAGGGGGACGGCGGGCCTGCGGGGCCGGTGGTCGGGGAACAGCCGGGCGCCGCACGGTCGTTGGACGCCGGGCGCTGGACCGATCGTGCGGACCGAGACCGACCGAGGGGACCGCGTGGTCGCGAGGCGACCGAGTCGACCCGAGGCGACCGGCTGCACCGAGGCGCCCGCGCCGACGGGGGCGGCTGGGGCGGCTGATGCCGGTCGTGGGGCTGCGTGCCCGGCAGCGGCAGCGGCGGCGGCCGTGCGGGGCCTGTCGGGGGTTCTCGTTCGGCCGGCCGCTGTCAACAGGGCCTTGCCAGAGGCAAGTTCGGGCCGTGGAGGGGTCCGGGGGCGGCGCCGCGCTCCGGACCGGGGCCCGTGGCCGGCGCTCTCCCGTGGGCCGGTCGGCCGCCGGGGAGGGCGTGAGCCCGGGTCAGTCGGGCTGGTTCTCCGGGCCTCCGAAGTCCGGGCTGCTGTAGTCCGGGCTGGAGAAGCGCGGGCGGTGGCCGCCGTCCGGCCCGTCGTCCCGGCTGCTGAAGCCGGGCCGCCCGTAACCGAGTTGCGGCATCCGACCGGCCGGTGCGGAGGTCGTCCTGGGCCGGGGCACGGCCGCGGTCCTGGCCGGGTCGGCGAGCGTGTCCCGGAGGAACGGCAGGATGCCGCGTTCCACCAGGGCGTCCCGCCAGGCGTCCCTGGCCCGGTCCACCTCCTCGTCCGATCCCGGTCGTGGACCGGCCTCGGCCTCCGGCTGGTTGCGCAGCGCCGTCAGCAGCAGTCCGACGGCGGCGACCAGGATCGCCGCGGCCGTCACCGCGCCGAAGACCCACCCCGCTGTGATCATCGTCTGCGCGAAGCCGAGACCGGGGCTGAGCGCCCTGAGGAGGTAGCCGACGAGCAGGAATATCACCGCGGCCGTCCCGGCGAGGACGGGAGCGAGCACCGCGACGACGGCACCGGCACCCGCGCCCTCGGTCTCGTTCGTCTCCGCGAGGGAGGAGGCCAGCCCCATGGCCCCCGCGCCCGGCTCCGAGGGGTCGGCGCCGTGAGCGGTGGACGGGGTGGAGGACGAGGCGGACGGCGCCGGTCGGCGCAGTTCCTCGCGGACCTTCACGTAGTGCTGGTACTCGGGCGCGGCGGCCGCCGTGATCGAGTCGGTGGCGGCGAGCGCCAGGGTGCGCAGCTGTTCGTGGTCGGGCTTTTGGCCGAGAGCGGACTGGTTCTGGAGGGGTGGGGCGGAGCGCAGCGCCTCGTCGAGGATCCGCTCGAACTCTTGTCGGTCCTCGGTCAGCAGGTACTGCGGAACGCTGTTCATGTGCATCCCCCGATGCTCCGTAGGGCTTGGGGCTCGCATGACGACGAGCCGTCGGGCAGAAACGGAGGGGAGCCTGCTACGGATAAGCCGATGGTAGAGCGGGGACGGCACACGGTGACAGGGGGTTTCCGGAAATTGGCCCCTGGCCTGCGCCGTCCCGCGTGGCCTCAGCGCGCGGGTCGGCCTGCCCGGTGACCGCTCAGTTTTCCAGAGGCAGTTGCTGGACCAGCAGCTTTCCGGCCATGGTCACGCCGCCGTCCATCGCGATGGCGAGTCCGTCGGCGTAGACGTGCGGTCCGTCGACCACCGGACCGGCGTCGTCCTCGCCGTCCTCGGAGCCGACCTCGCCGAGAAGGTACGGAATCGGGCTGTGGCCGTGAACGATCCGGGTGCCGCCGTACGTATCCAACAGCGAGCGGACGGCGTCCGCGCCGCCCTCGTCACGGAAGGAGAAGCGCTTGGTGAACTTGCGGAACAGATCCCAGCACTCGTCCGCGTCGTTGCGGGTGAGGGTCTCCCGGACGGTGTCGTTGACCGCCTCGATCGAGTCGCCGTAGTCGAGGTAGGCGGTGGTGTCGGAGTGGACGAGCAGATAGCCGTCGACCTCCTCGACGGCGTCGAGGCGGGCCATCCACTGGAGGTGGTGGTCCTGGAGGCGGTCCATGTCCGTCTTCTGGCCGCCGTTGAGCAGCCAGCCCGCCTGGAAGGTGGCGGTGCCCGCGCCGGAGTTGACGGGGGTGTCGCCGAACCGCTTGGCGCCGAGCAGCAGCAGCTCGTGGTTGCCCATCAGGGCCTTGCAGTAGCCGCCGGCCGCGGCGGCCTCGGCGGACAGCCGCATCACCAGGTCGATGACGCCGATGCCGTCCGGGCCGCGGTCGGTGAAGTCGCCGAGGAACCAGAGCCGGGCGGTGCCCGCGCACCACTGGCCCGCGTCGTCGACGAGGCCCTTCTCGCCGAGCGCGGCGAGCAGTTCGTCGAGGTAGCCGTGGACGTCGCCGACGACGTACAGCGGGCCCGCGCCGTCGTCGGAGACGGGCAGCGGCGCCGAGACCGAGTCCGGGTCCAGGGTGACCTGGACCGTGTCACCGCGCTGGATCACCGGCAGGTCCCGCTGGGTGGGCGTGTACCCGTCGGGGTAGCCCTCCTCGTGCGCCGGGACGACGTCGCCGGGGTGCGTGCTCTCGTCGTACGGACCGGTCTCGTGCACGTACGCGGGCACCCGGAAGTCGCGCAACGTCGCCGTCCGCTCCACCTCGGGTCCCTGACCGGCCCCCTGAGTCATCAGACCCCTCCACCATCCCGCCGCGTCTGCACCGCTTCGGACTGCCTGGTCGCAGCGGCCCGCGGTGTCGTGCGCCCATCATAGGAATGCCGATCGCGCCATGTGACGACCCAGGGGTGGTGAATCGGAGCGAGAGTCCGCTCGGGTGCGGCTTTCGCCCCGATTGGGGCGGGCTTCGACCGGCCGCCGATCACCCCGGGCCCCACCGGCCCCGCCCCGAACGGGTGCCGCTACGCGCCCTCGGGCGAGCGCGGCGGGCTGACGGTCGTGCGCGGCGGGCGCCGCTGGGACGAGGTGCGCACGATCAGTTCGGTCGGTATCACCTGCTCGACCGGCTGGTCCGAGTCGACCCCCTCGATGGCGTCGATGAGGAGCTGCACCACCGCCGTGCCGATGCGGCGCGGCTTCAGGGAGAGCGTGGTGATGGGCGGTTCGGTGGCGGCGTACACCGTCGACTCGCTGCAGCAGACCAGCAGCAGGTCCTCCGGTACCCGCAGCCCGTAGCGTCGCGCGGCGGCGAGCAGATCGGTGCCGTTGGGGTCGAAGAGGCCGTAGACGGCGTCCGGACGGTCAGGCCGGGCGAGCAGCCGGTCGGCGGCCACCGCGCCCGCGCACGGGTCGTGCGCCGGGTAGGCCTCGTAGACGGGGTCCTGGCCCACGCGTTCGCACCAGCGCAGGTACGCCGTGGTCGACAGGTGGGTGTACGTGTCCGTGCTGGTCCCGGTCAGCAGGCCGATGCGGCGGGCCCCGGCGGCGGCCAGGTGGTCGAGGATGCCGAGGACGGCGGCCTCGTGGTCGTTGTCGACCCAGGCGGTCACCGGCAGCGCGCCGGCCGGGCGCCCGTCGGAGACCACGGGTAAGCCCTGGCGGACCAGTTCGCTGACGACCGGGTCCTGGTCGGAGGGGTCGATGACGACCGTGCCGTCCAGGGCGACGTTCGACCACACGTCGTGGCGCGAGGTCGCGGGCAGGATGACGAGCGCGTAGCCGCGGGCCAGCGCGGCCGAGGTCGCGGCCCGCGCCATCTCGGCGAAGTACGCGAACTCGGTGAAGGTGAAAGGTTCATCCCCGTACGTCGTCACGGTCAGGCCGATCAGTCCCGACTTGCCCGTGCGGAGCGTGCGGGCCGCCGCCGACGGGCGGTAGCCCAGCCGGTCGGCGACCTCGCGGACGTGGCGCCGGGTGGCGTCCGGGAGCCGGCCTTTGCCGTTGAGGGCATCGGAGACGGTCGTGATGGAGACTCCGGCGGCGGCGGCGACGTCCCTGATGCCCGCCCGACCCGGCCGGCTGCCTCGACGTGAGGTTTCCGCGCGGCTCACCTGGTGCTTCCCTACTGCTGTCATGGCGAGCCGATAGTAGGGCTCATGCGGCCGGGTAGGGCGGACGCATATGCACGCGTTGACAGGCACGTTTCTGCATGGTCAGTTCCCGTCAACTGCCTTCGAAAGAAAGGTAGTTGACCGGTTGAATGATGCTACGTGACTTGTCGGCACGCATGAGCCTGCCAACTATCCGATGTTTCGAAGAGGTCTCAACTCACCTGCACGGGTGATGCGCGCCACGGCGCGAGCCACCGGCGCATAGATATATGTGACCGCGCCCCTCGTTTCGTGCCTCTTCGTACGGCGATGCCCGTGATGCGGGTGTGACGGAGCAGGTCAGCGCCCGGCTGTTCGCAGACGCGCCGAATCCTCATAAGGTGAGGAGCATTGGTAGCCGGTGGTGCTGACATCCGCCGGTGGTCGCGAGGAGGACTGCGGTGAGCGAGACGAGCCCCAAGCTGCGCGCCGAGCTGGCGGGGATCCCCACCTACAAGCCGGGCAGACCCGCGGCGGCCGGCGGCCCGGTGGCCTACAAGCTGTCCTCCAACGAGAACCCCTATCCGCCGCTGCCCGGCGTGATGGAGAGCGTGACGGCGGCGGCCGCATCCTTCAACCGTTACCCGGACATGGCCTGCGCGGGCCTGACCGCCGAGCTGGCCGACCGATTCGGTGTCCCCGCCGCCCACATCGCCACCGGCACCGGTTCGGTGGGGGTCGCCCAGCAGCTCCTGCAGGCGACCTCGGGCCTCGGCGACGAGGTCGTCTACGCCTGGCGCTCCTTCGAGGCGTACCCGATCATCACGCAGATCAGCGGCGCGACGTCGGTGCAGGTGCCGCTGACCTCGGGCGAGGTGCACGACCTGGACGCGATGGCCGACGCGATCACCGACCGGACCCGGCTGATCTTCGTCTGCAACCCCAACAACCCGACCGGCACGGTGGTGCGCCGGGCCGAGCTGGAACGATTCCTCGACCGGGTGCCCGGCGACGTCCTGGTGGTCCTCGACGAGGCGTACCGGGAGTTCATCCGGGACGCCGAGGTCCCCGACGGCGTGGAGCTGTACCGGGACCGGCCCAACGTCTGCGTCCTGCGCACCTTCTCCAAGGCCTACGGGCTCGCCGGGCTGCGGGTCGGCTTCGCGATCGCCCACGAGCCGGTGGCGGCGGCGCTGCGCAAGACGGCGGTGCCCTTCGGCGTGAGCCAGATCGCCCAGGAGGCGGCCATCGCCTCGCTGCGCGCGGAGGACGCGCTGCTCGGCCGGGTCGGCTCGCTGGTCGGCGAGCGCACCCGGGTGGTGGACGCGCTGCGGGCGCAGGGCTGGACGGTGCCGGAGACCCAGGCCAACTTCGTCTGGCTGCGGCTGGGGGAGCGCACGGCGGCGTTCGCGGAGGCGTGCGAGGGGCACGGGGTGGTCGTGCGGCCGTTCGCCGGTGAGGGCGTGCGGATCACGGTCGGGGAGACCGAGGCGAACGACATCTTCCTGAAGGCGGCGGAGGACTTCCGCAAGGAGATCTGACCCGCGGGCGCCGGGCCCCGAGGTGGCCCGGTACTCCTGACGCGATCCGGACACGGCGGGGTGCCCCACGGGGGCACCCCGCCGTGTCGCATGTCCGGGGTCGCATGTCAGGGGCCCGGGGCCGGAGGTCGGGGGGCGGGGCCTGGTCCGGAGCTGGGTTCCGGGGGTCCGCCCGACGGCCTCGGGAGCGGTGGGACGGGCTCGGGCGGAGCCTGACCCCGAGGGATGCGACCGGGCGACGCAAGGGCTCGTTCCCGGGGCGGCTCGGGCCGGGCGGGGTCCGATGCGGCGGAGGTGGGACCCCCCTGTACGGACCGAAAATCGGTAGGTCATAATGGCTTGTGAATGTGAACGCTTTCACAAGCGTGTCCCGGTTGCTCCCGCGATGTGCGGGACAAGCGGGGCAAACTGCCGCTGACGACGGCGAGGTAAGGAGACTGACGACGTGGAATTGGCTCTGGCGCCGGAGACCCTGGCGCGATGGCAGTTCGGTATCACCACCGTCTACCACTTCCTGTTCGTCCCCCTGACGATCTCCCTCGCGGCCCTCACGGCCGGACTGCAGACGGCATGGGTGCGTACGGAGAACGAGAAGTACCTCCGGGCCACCAAGTTCTGGGGGAAGCTCTTCCTGATCAACATCGCCATGGGCGTGGTCACCGGCATCGTGCAGGAGTTCCAGTTCGGCATGAACTGGTCCGACTACTCGCGCTTCGTCGGGGACATCTTCGGTGCCCCGCTCGCCTTCGAGGCGCTGATCGCCTTCTTCTTCGAGTCCACCTTCATCGGGCTGTGGATCTTCGGCTGGGACAAGCTGCCCAAGAAGATCCACCTGGCCTGCATCTGGATGGTCTCGATCGGCACGATCCTGTCGGCCTACTTCATCCTGGCGGCCAACTCCTGGATGCAGCACCCCGTCGGCTACCGGATCAACGAGGCCAAGGGGCGGGCCGAGCTGACCGACTTCTGGCAGGTCCTCACCCAGAACACCGCGCTGGCCCAGGCCTTCCACACGCTCACCGCGTCCTTCCTGACCGGCGGCGCGTTCATGGTCGGCATCGCGGCCTTCCACCTGTTCCGCAAGAAGGACATCCGGGTGATGAAGACCTCACTGCGGCTGGGCCTGGTGACCGTGGTGGTCGCCGGACTGCTCACCGCGGTCAGCGGCGACACCCTCGGCAAGGTCATGTTCAAGCAGCAGCCGATGAAGATGGCCGCCGCCGAGGCCCTCTGGGACGGCCAGGACGCGGCGCCGTTCTCGATCTTCGCCTACGGCGACGTCAGCAAGGGCCACAACAGCGTCGAGCTGTCCATCCCCGGCATACTGTCGTTCCTCGCCAACGACGACTTCCAGTCGTACGTGCCCGGCATCAACGACACCAACAAGGCCGAGCAGGCGAAGTACGGGCCCGGCGACTACCGGCCCATCATCCCGGTCACCTTCTGGGCCTTCCGCTGGATGATCGGCTTCGGGATGGCGTCCTTCGCCATCGGCCTGGTCGGGCTCTGGCTGACCAGGAAGAAGTTCCTGCTGCCGCAGCATCTGCGGGTCGGCGAGGACGAGGTCCCCCATCTGGTGCTGTTCCGCTCGAAGGCGCTCAGCCCGCGGCTCTCCAAGCTCTACTGGCTGGTCGCCGTCTGGACCCTGGGCTTCCCGCTGATCGCCAACTCCTGGGGCTGGATCTTCACCGAGATGGGCCGCCAGCCCTGGGTGGTCTACGGCGTCCTGCAGACCCGGCACGCGGTCTCCCCCGGCGTCTCCCAGGCCGAGGTCCTCACCTCGATGATCGTCTTCACCGCCCTCTACGCCGTCCTCGCCGTCATCGAGGTCAAGCTGCTCGTGAAGTACATCAAGGCGGGCCCGCCCGAGCTGACCGAGGCCGACCTCAACCCGCCCACGAAGATCGGCGGCGACTCCCGGGACGCCGACAAGCCGATGGCCTTCTCGTACTAGGCCAAGGGAGCCCACGTCATGCACCTACACGATGTCTGGTTCGTCCTCATCGCCGTCCTGTGGATCGGCTACTTCTTCCTGGAGGGCTTCGACTTCGGAGTCGGCGTCCTCACCCGGCTGCTGGCCCGCGACCGCCTGGAGAAGCGGGTGCTGATCAACACGATCGGACCCGTCTGGGACGGCAACGAGGTCTGGCTGCTCACCGCGGGCGGCGCCACCTTCGCCGCCTTCCCCGAGTGGTACGCCACCCTCTTCTCCGGCTTCTACCTGCCCCTGCTCGTCATCCTGGTCTGCCTGATCGTGCGCGGTGTCGCCTTCGAGTACCGGGCCAAGCGGCCCGAGGAGAAGTGGCAGCGCAACTGGGAGACCGCGATCTTCTGGACCTCCCTGCTCCCGGCCTTCCTGTGGGGTGTGGCCTTCGGCAACATCGTCCGGGGCGTGAAGATCGACCGGAACTTCGAGTACGTCGGCACCGTCGGGGACCTGCTCAACCCCTACGCCCTGCTCGGCGGGCTGGTCACGCTGACGCTGTTCACCTTCCACGGCACCGTCTTCACCGCCCTCAAGACCGTCGGGGAGATCCGGGAGCGGGCGCGGAAGCTCGCCCTCAAGGTCGGTCTCGTCACCGCGGTGCTGTCCCTGGTCTTCCTGGTCTGGACGCAGATCCACGGCGGGGACGGCGCGAGCCTGATCGCCCTCGTGGTGGCCGTGGCCGCGCTGGTCGCCGCGCTGGCGGCCAACCAGATCGGCCGCGAGGGCTGGTCGTTCGCGCTCTCCGGCGTGACCATCGTGGCCGCCGTCGCGATGCTCTTCCTGACGCTCTTCCCGGACGTCATGCCCTCGTCGCTCAACGCGGAGTGGAGCCTCACGGTCACCAACGCCTCGTCGAGCCCCTACACCCTGAAGATCATGACCTGGTGCGCGGCGATCGCCACACCGATCGTGCTGCTCTACCAGAGCTGGACCTACTGGGTGTTCCGCAAGCGGATCGGCACGCAGCACATCGCCGCCGAAGCCGCGCACTGAGTCCGGAAGAGGGGCGTTTCCCGTGCGACATGATGTTTCACGTGAAACGCCCCTCACTGCCCGAAGGGCATGTTTCACGTGAAACCCATCGATCCGCGTCTGCTGCGCCACGCCCGTGCCACCCGCCGCTTCCTGACGGCCGTGGTCGCGCTGGGAGCCGTCGGGGCCGGACTGGTCATCGCGCAGGCGATGCTCATCGCCGACGTGGTGGTCGGTGCCTTCCAGCGCGGCCTGTCCGCCGGTGAACTGCGCACTCCCCTACTGCTCCTGGTGGCCGTCGCCGCCGGTCGCGCTCTGGTCTCCTGGCTCACCGAACTCGCCGCCCACCGGGCCAGCGCGGCGGTCAAGTCGGAGCTGCGGGGGCAACTGCTGGAGCGCGCGGCCCAGTTGGGCCCCGGTTGGCTCGGAGGGCAGCGCACCGGATCGCTCGTCGCCCTCGCCACCCGCGGGATCGACGCCCTCGACGACTACTTCTCGCGCTATCTGCCGCAGCTCGGCCTCGCCGTGGTCGTGCCGGTGGCGGTGCTGGCCAGGATCGTCACCGAGGACTGGGTCTCCGCCGCGATCATCGTGGGCACCCTCCCCCTCATCCCCGTCTTCATGATGCTGATCGGCTGGGCCACCCAGTCCCGGATGGACCGTCAGTGGCGGCTGCTCTCCCGGCTCTCCGGGCACTTCCTGGACGTCGTCGCGGGCCTGCCCACCCTCAAGGTGTTCGGCCGGGCCAAGGCGCAGGCCGAGTCGATCCGGCGGATCACCGGCGAGTACCGGCAGGCCACGATGCGCACCCTGCGGATCGCCTTCATCTCCTCCTTCGCCCTGGAACTGCTGGCGACGCTCTCGGTGGCGCTGGTCGCCGTCACCATCGGCATGCGGCTCGTCCACGGCGACATGGACCTCTACACCGGCCTCCTCGTCCTCGTCCTGGCTCCCGAGGCGTATCTGCCGCTGCGCCAGGTGGGCGCGCAGTACCACGCGGCGGCCGAGGGCCTGGCCGCCGCCGAGGAGATCTTCGCCGTCCTGGAGACGCCGGTCCCCGCGTCCGGGACCGCCCCCGTGCCCGCGGGCGCGCTGGCCTTCGAGGACGTCACGGTCCGCTACCCGGGCCGGGCCCGGGACGCCGTCGCGGAGGTGTCCTTCACCGTGGCACCGGGGGAGACGGTCGCGCTGGTCGGACCGAGCGGCGCGGGCAAGTCGACGCTGCTGAACGTGCTGCTTGGCTTCGTGCGCCCGTCCCGGGGGCGGGTGAGCGTCGGCGGCGCCGACCTCGCCGACGTCGACCCGGAGCAGTGGCGGTCGCGGATCGCGTGGGTGCCGCAGCGGCCCCAGCTGTTCGCCGGGACCATCGCCGAGAACGTGCGGCTGGCCCGCCCCGGCGCCGACGAGGCCGCTCTGCGGCGGGCCCTGGCGGACGCCGGTGCGGCGGGGTTCGTGGACGCGCTGCCCGAGGGCGCCGGGACCGTGCTCGGTGAGGACGGCGCGGGCCTCTCCGCCGGGCAGCGGCAGCGGCTGGCGCTGGCGCGGGCGTTCCTCGCGGACCGCCCGGTGCTGCTGCTCGACGAACCGACGGCGGCGCTCGACGGCGCGACCGAGGCGGAGGTCGTGGCCGCGGTACGGCGGCTGACCGAGGGGCGGACGGTCCTGCTGGTCGTCCACCGCCCGGCACTGCTGGACGTGGCGGACCGGGTGGTCCGGCTGACGGAGCCGCGCGACGGCATGACGCCGACGGCGCCCACCGGGACGACCCGCGCTCCGGACAGCACCTGGGCGACGGGTGCGGACGGCACGACAGCCCCGGCGAAGGCCCCCGCGGGCGCGGACCGAGGCGACGAGATGATCGCGGGCGTGGACCGGGACGACATCGCGCTCGCCGGTACGGATCGCGGCACCGACGTGCTCGCTGGTGTGGACCGGGGCACCGACGGGGCCGCGGGCGCGGATCCCGGTTCGCCGGTTCCGGTGCGGGCGGTGGGCGGTGGTCCCCGTGGTGACGCTCCCCGGCGGGTCCTCGCCCGGGTGCGCGCCATGTCCGGGCCCCGCAAGGGGCGGCTGGCCCTCGCCCTGCTGCTGGGCGCCCTCGCGCTCGGCAGCGCCGTCGGGCTCATGGCCACCTCCGGGTGGCTGATCTCGCGGGCCTCGCAGCAACCGCCCGTGCTCTACCTGATGGTGGCGGTCACCGCGACCCGCGCCTTCGGCATCGGGCGGGCCGTCTTCCGGTACGCCGAGCGGCTCGTCTCGCACGACGCGGTGCTGCGGATGCTGGCCGACACCCGGGTCGCCGTCTACCGGCGGCTGGAGCGTCTGGCGCCCGCCGGGCTGCGCCGCACCCGCCGGGGCGACCTGCTGTCCCGGCTCGTCGCCGACGTCGACGCCCTCCAGGACTACTGGCTGCGCTGGCTGCTGCCGGCCGGTGCGGCGGTGGCCGTCTCCGCTGCTGCCGCCGGATTCACCGCCTGGCTGCTGCCGGAGGCCGGTGCCGTCCTCGCCGTCGGCCTGCTGACGGCCGGTGCCGGGGTCCCGGTGCTCACCGGCGCCGTGTCCCGGCGCGCCGAGCGGCGGCTGGCCCCCGCCCGGGGCGTCCTGGCGACCCGGGTCACCGACCTGCTCACCGGCACCGCCGAACTCACCGTCGCCGGGGTCCTGCCCGCCCGTACCGCCGACGCGCGGCGGGCCGACGGGGAACTCACCAGGATCGCCTCACGGGCCGCCACCGCCACCGCCCTCGGCGACGGACTCACCGCGCTGGTCTGCGGCCTGACGGTCGCCGCCACCGCCCTCGTGGGCGTCCAGGGCGTCGCGGCGGGCCGACTCGGCGGCGTCGCCCTGGCCGTCGTCGTCCTCACCCCGCTGGCCGCCTTCGAGGCCGTCCTCGGACTGCCGCTCGCCGTGCAGTACCGGCAGCGGGTGCGCCGGAGCGCGGAGCGTGTCCACGAGGTGCTGGACGCGCCCGACCCGGTACGGGAACCCGAGCGGCCCCGGCAGGCGCCCGCCACGCCCTTCCCGGTGGTCCTCAGGAACCTCACCGCCCGTCACGCCGGGCAGGACCGGGACGCCCTCGCGGGCCTCGACCTCACCCTGGAGCAGGGGCGCAGGATCGCCGTGGTCGGGCCGTCCGGTTCCGGCAAGACGACGCTGGCGCAGACCCTGCTGCGGTTCCTCGACGCGAGCGCCGGCTCCTACACGCTGGCCGGGGTGGACGCCTACGGGCTCGACGGGGACGACGTGCGGCGGCTGGTGGGCCTGTGCGCGCAGGACGCGCACCTCTTCGACAGCTCGGTCCGGGAGAACCTGCTGCTCGCCAGGAGGGACGCCACGGAGGAGGACCTGCGGGCCGCGCTCGGCCGGGCGCGGCTGCTCGACTGGGCCGACGGGCTGCCCGACGGCCTCGACACGCTGGTCGGTGAGCACGGGGCCCGGCTCTCCGGCGGCCAGCGGCAGCGGCTGGCGCTGGCCCGCGCGCTGCTCGCCGACTTCCCCGTGCTGGTCCTCGACGAGCCCGCCGAGCACCTCGACCTGCCGACCGCCGACGCCCTCACCGCCGACCTGCTGGCCGCCACCGAGGGCCGCACGACGCTGCTCATCACGCACCGGCTGGCCGGACTCGACGCGGTGGACGAGGTCGTCGTCCTGGACGGCGGCCGGGTCGCGCAGCGCGGCACCTACCGGGAACTGGCCGCCGTGCCGGGGCCGCTACGGGCGATGGCCGAGCGGGAGGCGGCGACGGAGCTGCTGGTCACCGCCGGATAGCGCGAGCCGGGCGGGGTGCCGGGCGGCGGACGTCCGGGGGAGGGCCGGGGCGCCGGGCGAGGGAGGGCCGGGGGCGCCCCCGTGCGGGCGGCTCGACTTTCCCGGACAAAAGGGAGTTACTACGCTCGGTCCATGTCCCCGGACCCGTCGCCTCCGTCCCCGCCGCCCCCGGGACCCCCGTCCGCCGGACCGGGCGCTCGGCTGACGCGGCTGCTGGACGCGATGCGTTCCGTCGGCAGCGGGCTCGAACTCCACGCCACGCTGGAGCGGATCTGCGCGACGGCGGCACAGCTGACCGGCGCCCGGTACGCGGCCATCGGCGTCATGGACGAGGACGGCGACGGACTCACCGACTTCGTCCACCACGGCGTCGACCCGGCCACCACCCGCCGGATCGGGCGGCTGCCGGACGGCCGCAGCGGCCTGCTCGGCGCCCTGGCCGGGGAACCGGGGCCGGTCCGGCTCACCGACCTCGCGGCCGACCCCCGCTCCGGCGGCCTCCCCGCCCACCATCCCCCGATGGACACCTTCCTCGGCCTGCCCGTCCGGGTCCAGGGCGAGGTCTTCGGCACCCTGTACCTGACGGAGAAGCGCGGGGGCGAACCGTTCGACGACGACGATGTCGACCTGGTGCGGGTGCTGGCCGCCGAGGCCGGGATCGCCGTCGGCAACGCCCGGCTCTACGAGGCAGCCCAGCAGCGTGAGCGGTGGATCGACGGGTCGGTCGCGGTCACCACCGCGCTGCTCTCCGGCGGGGACGCGGACGAGGCGCTCCAGGTCGTCGCGGAACAGACCTGGCGGCTGTCCCGGGCGGCGGCCGGGATCGTGCTGCTGCCCGCCGAGGGCGGCCTGGAGATCGTCGCGGTGGCCGGAGAGCTGCCGCCGGGCACGCTGGGCACCGTGGTGCCCGCGGAGAACGGGTTCGTCCGCGAACTCCGCGCGGGGCGGGCCGTGTTCGTGGACGACCCGGCGACCGACGCGCGCACCAGGACCGGGCCCGCGCGCGGCTACGGCCCGGTGATGATGCTGCCGCTGTGCAGCGGGGGGCGGGTGCTGGGCGCTCTCGTCACCCCGAGGGCGCCCGGTGGGCGGCCGTTCACGGAGGCCGAGCGCACGCTCGGGACGCAGTTCGCCTCGCAGGCGGCGCTTGCCCTGATGATGGCGGAGGCGCAGCGGGACCGGGAGCGGCTCGCCGTGTTCGAGGACCGCGACCGGATCGCCCGGGACCTGCACGACCTGGTGATCCAGCGGCTGTTCGGCACCGGGCTGATGCTGGAGGGCGCGCAGCGGGGTGCGGTGGCGCCCGAGGTCCGCGACGGCGTGGGACGGGCGGTGGGGGAGCTGGACGTCACCATCCAGGAGATCCGCACCGCGATCTTCGCGCTGCACCAGGGGTCCGCCGAGGCGCCGTCGGGGCTGCGGGAGCGGGTGCTGCGGGAGATCGCCATGGCCGCGGTGCCGCTCGGCTTCACGCCCGGCCACCGGTTCGTGGGGCCGCTCGACACCGCCGTGGGCGACCTGACCGGCAAGAACCTCGTCGCCGCGCTGCGTGAGGCGCTGTCCAACGTCTTCCGGCACGCCGGTGCCTCCCGGGCGGAGGTCGTCGTCGACGCGGCGGCGACCCTGCCCGACGGGCGGCCCGGGGTGCGGCTGACGGTCGTGGACGACGGCGTCGGCATCCCGGAGGGCGGTCGGCGCAGCGGCCTGGAGAACCTGCGGCGGCGCGCGGAGTCGCTGGGCGGCGAGAGCCGTTACGGGCCGGGCGACGGCGGGAGCGGCGGCGGCACCACGGTGGTGTGGCAGGCACCGTACTGAGCCCCACCGTGACGGCGTGACCGCGACCACGGCGGCGATGGCGCGGCCCCGACGGCGTGACCGTGGCGGGGTGGCCGTGACCGTGGCCGGGCCGCGACCGTGACCGTGGCGGGACCGCGGCCGTCCTCCCGGAGTTGTCGCGGGTGGTGTGCCGTCGTGGGCCGGGAGTCGTCGTGGGCCGAGTCGTCATGGGCCGTGTGCCGTCGCGGTCCGGGCGTTGTCGGGGCCGGTGTGCCGTCGTGTTGCGGGAGGTGTCGCGCGCGGTGGGGCGCCGTGACCCGTCCGCAGCAGCGTGTCCCCCGGGCGCACCCCTTGAACAGGACCGGGGCGCGGGGCCGGGTCAGGATCGCTGACATGCGCTCATATCGCCGCCACCCGCTGCTCGTTCCGGTTCTGATCTGCGCCTGTGTGGTGCTCGCGGTCCGTCCCGACGACGGCGGCGGCGCGGGCAGCGGCTCGGACGTCAGCGCGCGGGTGGCCCGGCTCTACGCGGAGTCCGCGGTGGCCGCCCGCCAGGACGACCGGGGACGGCAGGAGACGGTACGGCGCGAACTCGACGCGGCGCGCGACCAGTTGCAGAGCAGGGCGGACGCCTCGGTCGCGGCCGGTGCCTGCCGGGGCGCGGTCCGGCTCGACCAGCCCGGGGAGCGGTCGGCGGCGGCGTGGGTGGCGCCGGTGGAGTCGTACGACCTCTCCGCGGGGTTCGGCAGCGGCGGCGAACGGTGGGCGCGGCACCACACCGGGCAGGACTTCGCGGTGCCGATCGGTACGCCGGTGCGGGCGGTCGGCGCGGGCCGGGTGGTGCGGGTGTCCTGCCGGGGCGCCTTCGGGATCGAGGTGGTGGTCCGGCACCAGGGCGGTGTCTGCACGCAGTACGCGCACCTCGCCGCCGTCACCGTCGACCGGGGCGACCGGGTCGCCGCCGGACAGTGGATCGGCCAGTCGGGCACCACCGGCAACTCCACCGGACCGCACCTGCACTTCGAGGTGCGGGGCACCCCGGAGTACGGCTCGGCGGTGGACCCGCTGCCGTGGCTGGAGGCGCGCGGGGTGCGGCTCGACGGGTCCGGGCGGTGAGGGGCGGCCGGGATCAGCCGTGTTCGGCGAGGAGCCGCTCGATGACCACGGCCACGCCGTCGTCGTTGTTGGCGACGGTCCGGCCGGAGGCCGCGGCGATCACGTCGGGGTGGGCGTTGCCCATGGCGTACGAGCGGCCCGCCCAGGTGAGCATCTCCACGTCGTTGGGCATGTCCCCGAAGGCGACGACCTCGGTGTGCGCGATACCGCGCTCGGCGCAGCTCAGGGCGAGCGTGCTGGCCTTGGAGACGCCCGGACCGCTGATCTCCAGCAGGGCGCTGGGGCTGGAGCGGGTGACGTTGGCGCGGTCGCCGATGGCGAGGCGGGCCAGGGTGAGGAAGGCGTCCGGGTCGATCGTCGGGTGGAAGGCGAGGATCTTCAGCACGGGCTCGCCCGCCCCGGGCGCGTCCGGCGCGAGCAGCTCCTCGGCCGGGGCGAGGCTGTCCGGTATCTCCAGGTGCATCTTGGGGTACGCGGGCTCCTGGTAGAAGCCGTAGGTCTGCTCGACGGCGTACACGGTGCCGGGCGCCGCGTCGCGCAGCAGCCGGACGGCGTCCAGCGCGTTCTCCCTGGCCAGGTCGCGCACCTTCACGAAGCGGTGGGCGCCGGGGCCGCCGTGCAGGTCGACGACGGCGGCGCCGTTGCCGCAGATGGCCAGGCCGTGGCCGTGCACGTGGTCGCTGACCACGTCCATCCAGCGGGCGGGGCGGCCGGTGACGAAGAAGACCTCGATGCCCACCTCCTCGGCGGCGGCGAGGGCGGCGACCGTGCGGGGGGAGACCGACTTGTCGTCCCGCAGCAGGGTGCCGTCCAGATCGGTGGCGATCAGCCGCGGCGGCAGGGCGGCGGCGGGGCTCTCGGTCTCTCGGGTCGCTGAGGTCACCCGGTCATTCTCCCGCACATGTCCGCACGACCGTGCACGAGCCCGCACAAGTGAGTGATTACCGCCCCCGGCGACGGTCCGCCGCGAGGGAGCCGCGGGGCGCCACAGCCCGCCTGCGCCCAGGAATCCCAGGCACCGACGGGCCTCCACCGGAGGGCCGACGGTCCGCACCCCACCGGAAGGACGGCGGCCCACCCACTGCCGAAAAGACGACGGCCCACCCGCCACCGAAAGGACGGCGGCCCACCCTCCCGACCGGCTTTCCCCCCCCCGGGGGGCTAGCCGCCGAGCTGGGGCAGGGCCTCCTGGGCGATCCGCTCGAAGACCTTCTCGTCGGTGGCGAAGTCCGAGTCCGGGATCGGCCAGTGGACGACGATCTCGGTGATCCCCAGCTCCCGGTACCGCCCGGCGAAGTCCACGAAGGCGTCGACCGACTCCAGCGGCCGCGCGCGCTCCGGGGTGAACCCGGTGAGCAGGACGCGCTCCGGGTCGGCGGCCTCCCGCCCGACCTCCGCGCAGGCGACGGCGAGCTTCTCGATCTGCCCGCGGACGGCCCGGAGCGACTGCTCGGGAGTGCCCTCCTCGTACAGGGCGGGGTCCCCGGTGGTCACCCACGCCTGTCCGTAGCGGGCGGCGAGCCGCATGCCGCGCGGTCCGGTCGCGGCCACCGCGAAGGGCAGCCGGGGCCGCTGCACGCAGCCGGGGATGTTGCGGGCCTCGTGGGCCGAGTAGTGGTCCCCCGCGTACGTCACCGCGTCCTCGCTCAGCAGCCGGTCGAGCAGCGGAACGAACTCGGCGAACCGGTCGGCCCGCTCCCGCGGGGTCCACGGTTCCTGGCCGAGAACGGTGGCGTCGAAGCCGGTGCCGCCCGCCCCCACGCCGAGGGTGACGCGTCCGCCGGAGATGTCGTCCAGGGAGATCAGCTCCTTGGCGAGGGTCACCGGGTGGCGGAAGTTCGGCGAGGTCACCAGCGTGCCCAGGCGCAGCCGGTCGGTGACGGCCGCGGCGGCGGTGAGGGTCGGTACGGCGCCGAACCAGGGGCCGTCCCGGAAGGTGCGCCAGGAGAGGTGGTCGTAGGTGTAGCCGGTGTGGAAGCCGAGCTGCTCCGCGCGCTGCCAGGCCGCGCGCGAGCCCTCCTGCCAGCGGCGGTAGGGGAGGATCACGGTGCTCAGACGCAGGCTCATGGTCCGAGACTATGCGGCCGACCGTGTTTCACGTGAAACACCGACCGCCGCTTGAGGCCCCCGCTCGGAGTTACCCCCGCCGTCAGGCCGCCTCCTGGAGCGACCGCCGGTAGAGGCTCCCGCCCGGAGCGACCCCCGCCGTCAGGCCGCCCCCTGGAGCGACCGCCGCTTGATGTCGTCCGCCCGGACGGCCATCGCTCGATGCCCCCGTCCGGAGCTGCCGCCGCTCGGAGGCACCTTCCGGCGATCCACGACCCCGGCCGCTGCCCCGCCCGTCAGTGCGCGGCCGGGAACCGCAGGTAGCGCGCCGGGACGGAGCGGGTGAGCCAGACGCCGTTGGCGCTGACCTGGAAGACGTGGCCGTCGCGGTGCATGGCGCCCGTGTCCACGGAGAGCACCACGGGCCGTCCGCGGCGGGCGCCCACCCGGGTCGCCGTCTCGCGGTCGGCCGAGAGGTGCACGTCGTGCCGGTCCATCGGCCGCAGCCCCTCCGCGCGGATCGCGTCCAGGTACGGCGCCACGGTGCCGTGGTACAGGTACGGCGGCGGGGTCGCACGGGCGAGTCCGAGGTCGACGTCGACGCTGTGGCCCTGGCTGGCCCGGATGCGGGTGCCCTCCACGGCGAAGCGCTGCTTGTCGTTGGTCGCGACGACGTGGTCCAGCTCCTCGCGGGTGAGACGGAACCCGCGGGACTCCACCGCCGCGAGCAGCGTGTCGATCTCGACCCAGCCGCCCTCGTCGAGGGTGAGCCCGATCCGTTCCGGCTGGTGCCGCAGATGCTTCGACAGGTACTTCGACACCTTCACGGCGCGTCGCTCGTCCATGCCCTCCAGGGTGCCGGGAGAGACGCGTGTCACGCGATCGATTTTGTCTCGGATGTTTGATCCACAGCCAAGTGCGGTTATCCACAGCTGATTTGGCGAAACTGTGGACAACTGGCCTGCCGATTCAGGGGATTTCGTCAAGATCATCTGTTCTGGCGTGACTTGCGTCAAGTCGCTCCAACGCGACTGCCCGCACCGCGCGTTCGAAGGCCGGACCGAGAAAGCCGCCGCGTGTTCCGGCCCGACCGGGCTGTCCACGGCCCGTGTTGCCCCGGTGGGACGCCGCCTCAACAACCCCCGGGCCCGCAACTCGAACCCCACCGAGCGCCCTTGGGGGCTCGTCGTCAGGAGACAGTCCGGGGCCGGGGTCGCCGTTCACCGCGAAGGGTCCAGCCTCGCCATCGCCCGCAGGGCACCCGGCGTGAAGCGCGCCATCAGCTTCGAGACGCGGGCCTCGGGGGTCACCGGGACGACCGCCTCGTTGCGCACCACCGCGCGCATGATCGCCTCCGCGACCTTCTCCGGCGGGTAGTTGCGCAGCCCGTACAGCCGCGTCGAGCGCTTCTGGAGCCGCTTCTCCTCCTCCGCGTCCGCCCCGGCGAACCGGGTGGTGGCGGTGATGCCGGTGTTGACCAGCCCCGGGCAGATCGCGCTGACCCCGATGCCGCGCCCCGCCAGCTCCGCGCGCAGGCACTCGCTGAGCATCAGCACCGCGGCTTTGGAGGTGCTGTACGCGGGCAGCAGCCGGGAGGGCTGGAACGCCGCCGCCGACGCCGTGTTGACGATGTGGCCGCCCTGCCCGCGCTCGGCCATCTGCCGCCCGAAGAGACGGCAGCCGTGGATGACACCCCAGAGGTTGACGTCCAGGACCCGGCGCCAGTCCTCCGCGCTGGTGTCGAGGAAGGAACCGGAGAGGCCGATCCCCGCGTTGTTCACCAGCACGTCCACCACGCCGTGTTCGGCGCGCACGCGCTCGGCGAACTTCTCCATGGCCGTCTCGTCGGAGACGTCCACCGTCTCGGCCCAGGCGCCGGCGGCGCCGACCAGCCGCGACAGTTCGGCGGTGCGGGCGGCCGACTCCGCGTCCCGGTCGACGGCGATCACCCGCGCGCCCGCCTCCGCGAACGCGACCGCCGTCGCCCGCCCGATACCGCTGCCCGCGCCGGTCACCAGCACCAACTGCCCGCCGAACCGCTGCCCGTTGCTCCCGGTGGGCCGCGGCTCGGGGCGCCCGGACTCCACCGAGGTGACGAAGTCCGTGATCCAGGCGGAGACCTGGTCGGGCCGGGTGCGCGGGACCCAGTGCCTGGCCGGGAGGGTACGGCGGACCAGCGCGGGCGCCCACTGCTCCAGGTCGTCGTAGAGGTGCTCCGACAGGAACGCGTCGCCCTGGGGCGTGATGAGCTGCACGGGCGCGTGCGCGTAGGCGTCGGCGCGCGGCCTGCGCAGCCGGGCGCGGACGTTGTCGCGGTACAGCCAGGCGCCGTGCGCGGCGTCCTCGGGCAGCGAGGAGGTCGGGTAGGGGCCGCCGGGCACCTTCTCGACCCGTGCCAGGATGCCGGGCCAGCGCTTGCCGAGCGGGCCGCGCCAGGCCAGTTCGGGCAGGGCGGGCGTGTGCAGCAGGTACACGTACCAGGACTTGGCGCCCTGGCCGAGGAGCTGTCCGACGCGGCGCGGGGTGGGCCTGCGCAGCCGCCGGTCGATCCAGTGCCCGAAGTGGTCGAGGGACGGCCCCGACATCGAGGTGAAGGACGCGATCCGGCCCCGGGTGCGCTCGACCGTGACGAACTCCCAGGACTGCACCGAGCCCCAGTCGTGCCCGACCAGGTGCACCGGACGGTCCGGACTGACCGCGTCGGCCACCGCCAGGAAGTCGTCGGTCAGCTTCTCCAGGGTGAACCCGCCGCGCAACGGCTTCGGCGCCGAGGAACGGCCGTGGCCGCGGACGTCGTA
Source organism: Streptomyces sp. SolWspMP-5a-2 (assembly GCF_900091845.1). GTDB lineage: Bacteria > Actinomycetota > Actinomycetes > Streptomycetales > Streptomycetaceae > Streptomyces > Streptomyces doudnae. The sequence goes on along the minus strand of NZ_FMCI01000021.1, from coordinate 15,949 downwards.
CAGCACCACGTGGAAGCGGTCGGCCAGCCGGGCCGCCACCTCCGACCAGACCTCCTTGCTGTCCGGATAGCCGTGCACCAGCACCACCACCGGCCGCCCCGGTTCGCCCAGTTCGGCCACGCACAGCTCGATGCCGCCCGTCCGCACCCGGCGCTCCCGCGCGCCCCTCAGCACCGTCACTTCTCCTCCGCCCGGCGCCGCGGGCGCGGCGCATCGTCATCGGCCGCACGGACCGGTCCCGCACGCCCGACCCGTGCCCTACGCGTCGGTAACGTGACACCGGCGAATGTGGCAGTTGTTGGAGACGGCGTCAATAGCGCGCCGCGCGGCTGTGGATAACTCTCAGGCAGGGGATCCCTAGGGGTTCCCTACGTCTGAGGTGGGACACGAAGACGGCCCTCCGGGCTGACGACCCGGGTGGCGCGCGTCACTACCGTCGACGACGTGACTGTGATCGCGACCGAAAGCCTGAGCAAGCGGTTCCCCCGGGTGACCGCGCTTGACCGGCTCTCCGTGGCCGTCGGACCCGGTGTGACCGGGCTCGTCGGAGCCAACGGGGCCGGCAAGTCCACGTTGATCAAGATCCTGCTGGGTCTGTCCCCCGCCTCCGAGGGCCGCGCCGAAGTGCTCGGACTCGACGTGGCCACCAAGGGTCCCGCCATCCGCGAGCGGGTCGGCTACATGCCCGAGCACGACTGCCTGCCGCCCGACGTCTCGGCCACCGAGTTCGTCGTGCACATGGCCCGCATGTCGGGGCTGCCGCCGACCGCCGCCCGCGAGCGCACCGCCGACACCCTGCGCCACGTCGGCCTCTACGAGGAGCGCTACCGGCCCATCGGCGGCTACTCGACGGGCATGAAGCAGCGCGTGAAGCTCGCCCAAGCCCTGGTCCACGACCCGCAGCTGGTCTTCCTCGACGAGCCGACCAACGGCCTCGACCCGGTCGGCCGCGACGAGATGCTCGGCCTGATCCGCCGCATCCACACCGACTTCGGCATCTCCGTGCTGGTCACCTCGCACCTGCTGGGCGAGCTGGAACGCACCTGCGACCACGTCATCGTCGTCGACGGCGGCAAGCTCCTGCGCTCCAGCTCCACCACCGACTTCACCCAGATCACCACCACCCTCGCGATCGAGGTCACCGACACCGACGACCACCCCGACGGCACCCGGGCGGTGCGCGACGCGCTCCACGCGCGCGGGGTCGACACGCACGACAACAGCGGCCTCCCCGGCGCCGGGCACATCCTGCTGCTCACCGCGCCCGGCGAGGAGACGTACGACCTGGTGCGCGACGTCGTCGCGGAGCTGGGGCTCGGCCTGGTGCGCATGGAGCAGCGCAGGCACCACATCGCGGAGGTCTTCCGGGACAGCGACGAACAGCGCAAGGAGGCGGTCGGCCATGGCGGTTGAGCAGCCCACGCCCGCACCGGTACCGGTCCAGGGCGACCAGACCCGCATCCACAACATCGGCTACCGCTCCTACGACGGCCCGCGGCTCGGCCGCGCCTACGCCACCCGGTCGCTCTACTCGCAGTCCCTGCGCGGCGCCTACGGCCTCGGCCGCTCCGCGAAGTCCAAGGTGCTGCCGATGCTGCTGTTCGTGGTGATGTGCGTGCCCGCGGCCATCATGATCGCCGTCACGGTCGCCACCAAGCTGAAGGACCTGCCGGTCGACTACACCCGGTACGCGATCTTCCTCCAGGCCGTCATCAGCCTGTACATCGCCTCCCAGGCGCCCCAGGCCGTCTCGCGCGACCTGCGCTTCAAGACCGTGCCGCTGTACTTCTCCCGGCCGATCGAGACCGCCGACTACGTGCGCGCGAAGTACGCGGCGCTGGCCTCCGCGCTGTTCGTCCTCACCGCGACCCCGCTGCTCGTCCTGTACGTGGGCGCGCTGCTGGCCAAACTCGACTTCGCGGATCAGACCACGGCATTCGCACAGGGACTGGTCTCCGTGACACTGCTCTCCCTCCTGTTCGCCGGCATCGGCCTGGTCATCGCGTCGATGACACCGCGCCGCGGCTTCGGCATCGCGGCCGTCATCGCTGTGATGACGATCTCCTACGGCGCCGTCTCCACCCTCCAGGCCATCGCCTACACCCAGGACGCCACCGGCTCCGTGCCCTGGATCGGCCTCTTCTCGCCCGTCACCCTCATCGACGGCCTCCAGACCGCCTTCCTCGGCGCGAGCTCGTCGTTCCCCGGCGGGGTGGGCCCGGGACACGGCGAGGGCGCCGTCTACGTCCTGGTCGTGCTGGGCCTGATCGCCGCCTGCTACGGCCTCCTGATGCGCCGCTACCGGAAGGTCGGACTGTGACCACACTCTCCATCGACCACGTCTCGCGCTGGTTCGGCAACGTGGTCGCCGTCAACGACGTCACCATGACCATCGGACCCGGCGTCACCGGCCTCCTCGGCCCCAACGGCGCCGGGAAGTCCACCCTCATCAACATGATGGGCGGCTTCCTCGCCCCCTCCACCGGCTCCGTCACCCTCGACGGCGAGCAGGTCTGGCGCAACGAGGGGATCTACCGCCACATCGGCGTCGTCCCCGAGCGCGAGGCCATGTACGACTTCCTCACCGGGCGCGAGTTCGTCGTCGCCAACGCCGAACTGCACGGCCTCGGCGACAAGGCGGCGCAGCGGGCCCTGGCGACCGTCGAGATGGAGCACGCGCAGGACCGCAAGATCTCCACGTACTCCAAGGGCATGCGCCAGCGCGTGAAGATGGCCAGCGCCCTGGTGCACGACCCGTCGCTGCTCCTGCTCGACGAACCCTTCAACGGCATGGACCCGCGCCAGCGCATGCAGCTCATGGAACTGCTGCGCAGGATGGGCGACGAGGGCCGCACCGTGCTGTTCTCCTCGCACATCCTCGAAGAGGTCGAGCAGCTCGCCTGGCACATCGAGGTGATGGTCGCCGGACGGCACGCGGCCAGCGGCGACTTCCGCAAGATCCGCCGCCTGATGACCGACCGCCCGCACCGCTACCTGGTGCGCTCCAGCGACGACCGGGCGCTCGCCGCCGCGCTCATCGCCGACCTGTCGACGGCCGCCATCGAGGTCGACCTCGCCGAGGGCGCGCTGCGCGTCCAGGCCGTCGACTTCGGCCGCTTCACCGCGCTGCTGCCCCGGGTCGCCCGGGACCACGGCATCCGGCTGCTCACGGTGTCGCCGTCCGACGAGTCCCTCGAATCCGTCTTCTCGTACCTGGTCACGGCGTAGGAGGCCACGATGTACGACCCCACAGTCGCCCGCCTCACCTACCGGGCCCTGCTCGGCCGCCGCCGCGCCCTCATCCTGGGCGCCCTGCCGCTGCTGCTCATCGTGCTCTCCGCCGTGGTGCGCGCCATCGCCGGAGCCGACGACCAGACCGCCGCCGACCTGCTCGGCGGGCTCGCGCTCGCCACCATGGTGCCGATCATCGGCGTCATCGCGGGCACCGGCGCGATCGGTCCCGAGATCGACGACGGCTCCGTCGTCTACCTGCTCTCCAAGCCGCTGAAGCGGTCCACGATCATCTTCACCAAGCTGATCGTGGCGATCGGCGTGACGATGGTGTTCTCGGCCCTGCCGACGCTGCTCGCCGGGCTCGTCCTCAACGGCAACGGCCAGCAGATCGCCGTCGCCTACACGGTGGCCGCGCTGGTCTCCTCCATCGCCTACGCGGCGCTGTTCCTGCTGCTCGGCACGGTCTCCCGGCACGCGGTCGTCTTCGGACTGGTCTACGCGCTGGTCTGGGAGGCGCTGTTCGGTTCGCTGGTGCCCGGCGCGCGCACCCTCAGCGTCCAGCAGTGGTCGCTGGCGGTCGCCCAGAAGGTGGCCGGCGGCGACCTGGTGACCTCCGACGTCGGGCTGACCACGGCGACCGTCCTGCTGGTCGCCGTCACCGTCCTGGCCACCTGGTTCGCGGGCCACAAGCTGCGCTCGCTGACGCTGGCGGGCGAGGAGTGAGGTGTCCGTTCCCGACCGTTCTTGACGGGTTCTTCACCCTCGTAGAGGCACACTGGGCCTAGGGGACGACACGGACACGGGCGGACGACGACGGAGAGCGGGCCGGGAGGACGGGGATGGCAGACCAGGCGGACCGCCGCGACGATGACGACGGCGTCGACGGCGAGTCTCCGGACGACGTCGTGCTGGACGAGGACTTCATACGCGCCGCCGGGACGACCGAGCCGTCCGCCCGCGCCCGGATGCTCGCCGCGCGCTGGCGCACCGAGGCACCCGAACCGCAGCCCTGGCGCTCGGACGAGCCGCCCGCGGGCTGGTTCTTCAGCAAGGCCAGGCGCCGCAAGTGGCGGCGCCGGTAGGGACACGCACCGGCCGGGGCCGCCACGAAGGCGCCCCGGCCGAAGCACGCGGGGCCCGCCGAAGCACGCGGGGCCCGCCGAAGCACGCGGGGCCCGCCGAAGCACGCGGGGCCCGCCGAAGCACGCGGGGCCCGCCGAAGCACGCGGGACCCGGCCAAGCACGCGGGGCCCGCCGGGGCGTCGAGCTGGGCCGGACCCGACGGCTAGCGTCCCGTCTGTTCCAGCAGGCGTTCCAGCACGTCCGCGATGCCGTCCTCGTCGTTCGAGGCCGTCACCTCGTCGGCGACCGCGCGCAGTTCGGCGTGGGCGTTGGCCATGGCCACGCCGCGGTCGGCCCAGGCGAACATCGGGACGTCGTTGGGCATGTCGCCGAAGGCGATGGTGTCCGCTGCCTTCAGCCCCAGGCGGCGGGCCGCGAGGGAGAGCCCGGTGGCCTTGGACAGGCCCAGCGGCAGCAGTTCCACTATCCCCGCGCCCGCCATCGCGACCGTCACGAAGCCCCCGGCGGCCTGCCGGGCCGCGTCGGCCAACTCGTCGTCGGAGAGCGTCGGGTGCTGGATGTAGATCTTGTTCAGCGGGGCCGACCAGAGGTCACCCACATCGGTGAGCGGGCTCACCGGGAGCTTCCCGACCAGCGCGTACCCGGGGCCGACCAGGACCTCGCCGTCCAGGCCGTCCCGGCTCGCCGCCAGGAACAGCGGCCCGACCTCGGCCTCGATCTTGGCCAGTGCGACCCCCGCGAGCTGCCGGTCGAGCGTCACCGACGTCAGCAGCCGGTGCTCCCCCGCGTGGTAGACCTGCGCGCCCTGACCGCAGACCGCCAGGCCCTGGTAGCCGAGGTCGTCCAGGACGTGCCGGGTCCACGGGACGGCCCGGCCGGTGACGACGATGTGCGCGGCACCGGCGTCCGTCGCCGCCGCGAGGGCGTCACGGGTGCGGCCGGAGACCGTGTCGTCGGAGCGCAGCAGCGTGCCGTCGAGGTCCGTCGCGATCAGCCGGTAGGGAAGCCCGCTGGTGCTCACTTGGCCACCGGCTCCAGGACCTCGCGGCCGCCCAGGAAGGGGCGCAGCACCTCGGGCACCCGCACGGAGCCGTCGGCCTGCTGGTGGTTCTCCAGGAGGGCGACGATCGTCCGCGGGACGGCGCACAGCGTGCCGTTCAGCGTGGCCAGCGGCTTGACCTGCTTGCCGTCGCGGACCCGGATCGAGAGGCGGCGGGACTGGTACTCGGTGCAGTCCGACGTGGAGGTCAGCTCGCGGTACTTGCCCTGCGTCGGGATCCAGGCCTCGCAGTCGAACTTGCGGGCCGCCGAGGAGCCGAGGTCACCGCTGGCGACGTCGATCACCCGGAACGGCAGTTCGAGCGAGGTCAGCCACTGCTTCTCCCACTCCAGCAGCCGCTGGTGCTCGGCCTCGGAGTCCTCGGGGGAGACGTACGAGAACATCTCGACCTTGTCGAACTGGTGGACGCGGAAGATGCCGCGGGTGTCCTTGCCGTGCGATCCGGCCTCGCGGCGGAAGCAGGGGGAGAAGCCGGCGTAGCGCAGCGGCAGGCGGTCCGCCTCGATGATCTCGTCCATGTGGTACGCGGCGAGCGCCACCTCGGAGGTGCCGACCAGGTAGAGGTCGTCCTTGTCGAGGTGGTAGACGTCCTGCGCGGCCTGGCCGAGGAAGCCGGTGCCCGCCATGGACTGCGGACGGACCAGGGCCGGGGTCAGCATCGGCGTGAAGCCCGCCGCCGTCGCCTGCGCGATCGCCGCGTTGACCAGGGCCAGCTCCAGCAGGGCGCCGACGCCGGTCAGGAAGTAGAAGCGGGACCCGGAGACCTTGGCGCCGCGCTCGACGTCGATCGCGCCGAGCAGGTGGCCCAGCTCCAGGTGGTCCTTGGGCGCGAAGCCCTCCGCGTCGAAGTCGCGGATGGTGCCGTGCGTCTGGAGGGTGACGAAGTCCTCCTCGCCGCCGACCGGGACGGCCGGGTGGACGAGGTTGCCGAGCTGGAGCAGCAGCTGCTGGGTCTCCTCGTCGGCCGCGTCGCGCTCGGCGTCGGCCGCCTTGACGTCCGCCGCGAGCGTGCTCGCCCGCTTCAGCAGCTCGGCCTTCTCGTCGGCGTCGGCCTTGGGGATGAGCTTGCCGAGCGACTTCTGCTCGGCGCGCAGCTCGTCGAAGCGGAGGCCGGACGACCTGCGCCGCTCGTCGGCGGAGAGGAGGGCGTCGACGAGCGCGACGTCCTCTCCACGGGCGCGCTGGGACGCGCGCACACGGTCGGGGTCCTCACGGAGCAGGCGAAGGTCAATCACGCGGTCCAGGCTACCGGTGCGCGCTGACGCTCCACGACAGCCATTCCGAACTGTGGCTTACGTTACGTTTTGGGCGAATTACTCCACGTGTCAATAAAAGACCGCCTCGCCCCCTGGACGGGTAACCGGCCGGACATCCGGTTGACCCCGGCCGGACGGAATCCCTTGTGGGGAAGGGGACTTGGCTGCTCGTTGTCCACAGGAATCCACCGCGTCCGAAAAGTTATCCACAGGGTGTGTGGAAGATCTGTGGACACCCGAATTGATCATTCCGATTCGCGGGCGAGGGGCGCGGAATTCCCCTCCCGAACCGGAATCATCCCCTCTTTCAGGTGGAAAGGGGTCGCCCCAAAGGATGGCGAGGGGGAAACAGGTGGACGAAGGGTGAGTGAAGCGGAGATCGGCCCCTGTGGGCCCTGGGAGCCGATTTGTCGACCGAGTGGTGCTTTGTTGTCGACTTGTCCCCAGGTCGAGAAGCCCACCTGTGGATAACTCCTGTGGATAACGAAAATCTACCGGTAGGACAGGTGTGACCGGCGGGGGCCGGGTCAGAAACGACCGTCCTGCCAGCGGGCCACCCAGTCCGACGCCTCGGTGAACTCGGCGTCCGACGTCCCCGGGTGGAGCGGGCGCGCGCCGTCCACGCCGATGTCCGCGCGCGGGTAGGAACCGAGGTAGCGCACCTCGAGACAGATGCGCTTGAGCCCCCGCAGCGCGTCGGCGACCCGGCGGTCGGAGATGTGGCCCTCGGCGTCGACGCAGAAGCAGTAGTTGCCGATCCCCGCGCCGGTCGGGCGGGACTGGAGCAGCATCAGGTTGATGCCCCGGGTCGCGAACTCGCCGAGCAGGTCGCGCAGGGTGCCGGGGTGGTCGTCGCGCTGCCACAGCACGACGGAGGTCTTGTCGGCGCCGGTCGGAGCGGCGGGCCGGGCCGGACGGCCGACCAGCACGAAGCGGGTCTGGGCGTTCTCGGCGTCGTGGATGCCGGTCTCCAGGGCCGTCAGACCGTACCGGGCGGCGGCGAACTCGCCCGCGAACGCGGCGTCGTAGCGGCCCTCCTGGACCAGCCGGGCGCCGTCCGCGTTGGAGGCCGACGACTCCCACAGGGCGTCCGGCAGGTTGGCCCTGAGCCAGTTGCGGACCTGCGGCTGGGCGGCCGGGTGCGCGGTGACCGTCTTGATCCCGGACAGCTCGGTGCCGGGCCGCACCAGCAGCGCGAAGGTGATCGACAGCAGCACCTCGCGGTAGATCATCAGCGGGTCGCCCGCGACCAGTTCGTCCAGGGTGGTGGTGATGCCGCCCTCGACGGAGTTCTCGATCGGCACGAAGGCCGCCTCCGCGTCGCCGACGCGGACCGCGTCCAGCGCGGACTGCACGGACACGTACGGGATCAGCTCCCGGGTGGCCGCCTCGGGAAGCGTGCGCAGGGCGACTTCGGTGAAGGTGCCCTCGGGGCCGAGATACGCGTAGCTCGCTGGCATGGCCTCACCCTAATGGGCGCACGCCCCCACGGCTCACCGGTCTCACCGGCACCCCTCCCCCGGGTGAACCCGGGAGACGTCCCCGCCTCCGGCACCGCGCGATCCCTGTCCCCCGGCACCCCGCGGCCGCACCCGCACGGCACCCCGCCGACACGCACCCGCGAGGCCCCCGGCGCTCTCGCGGGCCCCGCCTACCCCTCCAGCAACCGCTGCCCCACGTACTCGCCCTCCGCCGCGCCGCCCGGTACCGCGAACAGGCCGCTGGCCTCGTGGCGGAGGTACTTCGAGAGGGCGTCGCCGCGGTCGAGCTTGCGCTGCACGGGGACGAAGCCGCGCAGCGGGTCGGCCTGCCAGCAGATGAACAGCAGGCCCGCGTCCGGGGCGCCGTCGTCGTCGAAGCCGTCGTGGAAGGAGAACGGCCGCCGCAGCATCGCGGCCCCGCCGTTCTGGTCCGGCCGGGTGATCCGCGCGTGGGCGTTGATCGGGACGGCCAGATCGCCCGCCGCGTCGGTCTTGTCCAGGTCCATCGCGGTCGTCTCGGTGCCGCCCGACAGCGCGGCCCCGTCCGCCTTGCGCCGCCCGACGACCCCCTCCTGGGCGGCGAGCGAGAGCTTCTCCCAGTCGTCGAGGAGCATCCGGATGCGGCGCACGACGGCGTAGGAACCGTCCGCCATCCAGGCCGGTTCGCCGGACGACGGGACGAAGATCCGCTGGTCGAAGTCGGGCTCGGACGGCTTCGGGTTGCGGGTGCCGTCGAGCTGGCCCATCAGGTTGCGGGCGGTCATCGGACGGGCGGTGGCGCCCGGCGAGCGGTTGAAGCCGTTCATCTGCCAGCGGACCCGGGCCGCGCTCCCGGCGTCCTTCTGGAGGGCGCGCAGGGCGTGGAAGGCGACCAGCGCGTCGTCGGCGCCGATCTGCACCCACAGGTCGCCGTCGCTGCGCCTGCGGTCGAGCCGGTCGGAGGAGAAGTCGGGCAGCGGGTCGAGCGCCACCGGGCGCTGTTTCTCCAGGCCGGTGGCGGCGAAGAAGGAGTGCCCGAAGCCGAAGGTGACGGTCAGCGAGGACGGCCCAGCGTCCCGGGCCACGCCCGTGTCCCCGTGGCCCGCGACCTCGCCCGCCATCAGCCGCGCGGCCGTCGCCGACCAGCGGCGCAGCAGCGCGGCCGCCGCCTTGCGGCCCCCGCCCGGGGCGAGGTCGAAGGCGACGAGGTGGCCGCTGGCCTGGAGGCCGTCGGTGATGCCGGGCTGATGTTTCCCGTGAAACATCGCGCGCCCGGAGCCCAGAGCGGTCAGCGGGACGGCCTCGGCGGGCCGGGCCGCGTACCCCACGGCGCCGCCGGCCGCGCCGAGCACGAGCCCGGTGGCGCCGGCGGTGCCGAGCAGGGTGCGCCGGGAGAGGCGCCCGCCGGGGACGGGCGGCTCCGCCGGGGCCGTCTGCTCCGCAGGGGTGCGGGTCTGCGGGAGGGACTGGTCGGGCATGGTGCGTTCAGCCGATCTGCGCGTTCTTGGAGACGGTCACCTGGTCGATGTCGGAGGTCCGTACGGTCACGGCGACCTTCCAGTCACCGGCCATCGGGATCTGTACCCCGTTCGCGGACCAGTGCCCGGTGGTGATGTGGTCCGGCGCCACGGGCAGCGGACCGATCTTCTTCGCGGTGAGGGTGAGGGCGACCTTCACCTCGGGGACGTCGAAGGCGCGGCCGTTGGGCCGTTGGACGTAGACGTGCATCTCGTTGCCGCCCACGCGCGCGGGGTCGAGGTCGACGGAGACGACGCCCTTGCCGTCCTTGCCGCCGGTGTCGAACGGCATCGTCAGGGTCAGCGCCCCCGCGGAGGGGTCCGAGGAGGAGGACGCCGAGGAGGACGCCGCCGACGCCTTGGCCGCCTTCGCGTCCTCCTCGGTGCGGCCCGGCTCGGTCTGGGTCAGGACGGTGGTGACGGCGAGCAGCACCACGGCGATCCCCGCCTCCGCCAGCACGGAGCGGCGCAGCCCGGACCGGTCGGGGTCGGCGTCCCGCTGCCGCTTCTGCCGGGCGGTGTCCACGGCGATCCGCTGCCGCGCGAGCTGAGCGGCCCGCACGGAGCCACCACCCCCGGACCCGGAGTCGGAACCGGACCCGGAGTCGGAGCCCGAGCCCGAGCCGTCAGACCCCTTGGCGCCCTTGGCTCCCTTCGCGCCCTTGGACCCCCCTGACCCCTGGGAGCCCTTGGACCCGGAACCGGCGCCGTCGGCCTCCTTCGACCCGGTCCCCTTCGACCCGGCGCCCTTGGAGCGAGTGCCCTTCGTCCCGGCCTCCGCGGCGGTCTCGGCCAGCCGTCCCGTCCACCGGCGGGAGAAGTACGCGACGCCGACGAGGACGGCGACCAGGGCGATCTTGACCAGCAGGAGCTGCCCGTACCGGGTGTCGGTGAAGGCCGACCAGGAGCCGAGCTGGCGCCACGACTGGTAGACGCCGGTCACCACGAGCGCGACGACGGCGGCGAACGCGAGCCGCGAGAAGCGGTGCACGGCGGACGCCTCGATCGGCGTCTCCGAGCGGTAGAGCGCGACCAGGAGCGCGCACAGCCCGCCCAGCCAGGCGGCCACCGCCAGCAGATGGACCACGTCGACCGGCATGGCGACGGCGGCCTGGAGCCCGGTGGAGGCGTGCTCGGCCATCGCCCAGCTCGCCGCGAGCCCGGCGGAGACCACGGCCCCGCCGACCGCGAGCCCGAACGTCAGGTCCCGCTTCTCCTCGTCCTCGCGCTTGTCGTACGCCCCGAACAGGACGGCCACGAAGAGCGCGGCGGCGGCGAGCAGCAGCAGCCGGGAGACGAGCGCGGCGCCGGTCTTGGTCTGCAGGACCTGACCGAGCAGCGTCAGGTCGAAGACGTCGGCGACCTTGCCCGAGCTGGTGTAGGAGCCGCGCAGCAGGAGCAGCAGCAGCGTGGCGACGGTGAGCGAGAGCCAGCCGGAGACGACGAGGCGCTGCACCGGACGCGATCCGGAGCCGCGCTGCCAGCAGGCGAGCACGAAGGTGGCGCCGCCGACCAGGACGATGAACCCGGCGTACGACAGATACCGTCCGAGGCCGTAGAGCCAGCCGACGACCCCGCCGCCGACCTCCTGGCCGACGTCCCTGACGGTGGTCTGCGAGGGGGCGCCGACGGAGAAGGTGTAGGCGCCCGCGACGGGGTGGCTGTCGGCGGACACCACCTGGTAGGTGACGGTGTAGGTGCCGTCGGCGAGCCCGCTGTGCAGCCGCACGGCGTAGGTGGTGCCGCTGACGTTGGCGGGCTTCCCGGTGTCGACGCGGGCGCCCTTGGGGTCGAGGACCCGCAGCGAGCCGTCGGAGAGCGCGACCTGCTCGGAGAAGGTGAGCGAGACCTGGGTGGGCGCCTTGTCGACCACCACCCCCTGGGCGGGGTCGCTGCCGGTCAGCGCGGCGTGCGCGGAGGCCGGCCCGGCTCCGGCGAGGAGCATGCCGGTGACGGCCAGGATCAGCAGCATCAGGGTCCGCACGCGGGGGGTGATGGTCTGTTTCAAGGTGGTCCCTCCCTCAGTGGCCGGTCGCCGGGTTGTACGTGGCGGGTTTCACCGGCATCTCGACCTTCACGGCGCCGGACGTGGCGAAGTGCAGTTCGACGTCGATCGTGTCGCCCTGCCGCACGGTCCGTCCCAGCTTGTCGAACATCAGATGGTTGCCGCCGCTCGCGAACACCAGCCGCCCGTGCGCGGGCACGTCGAGGCTCTTGACCTCGCGCATCGACTGCCCGACGGTCTCGTGGACGCTGACCGGTCCGGCGTCGCTGGTGACGGAGGTGAGCCGGTCGGCGGTGCCGCCCTTGTTGGCGACGGTGAGGAAACCGGCGGCCATCTCGGAGACGGGCTGCGGCACGTAGGCGGCGGTGACGGACAGTTCGGGCTTCGCGTCGTCGGCCGCGCCGCCGCACGCGGTCAGGGCGGACGCCCCGGCCAGCACGGCGGCCAGCGCCGCGGCGGACCTGCCGGGGTGCCTCACGGGTTCTCCCCCTTGACGAGCTTGGGGAGGTCCCTGGTGTAGTCGTCGACGGTGGCGTCGTCGCCGTAGAGGACGTAACCGCCGTTCGTCTTCGGGGAGAAGGCGATGACCTGGGTGCCGTGCACGGAGACCGTCTTGCCGGTCTTCTTGTCCTTGTGGGTCGGCTCGATGGAGATGCCCAGGGTGCGGGCGCCGGCCTGGATGGTGTCGAAGTCGCCGGTCAGGCCGACGATCTGCGGGTCGATCCCCTTGAGCCAGGAGCCGAGTTCGGACGGGGTGTCACGGTCCGGGTCGGTGGTGACGAACACGATCCGCAGGCTGTCCTGTTCGGCCTTCGGAAGCTGCTTCTTGGCGACCGCGAGGTTGTTCATCGTCAGCGGGCACACGTCGGGGCAGTGGGTGTAGCCGAAGTAGACGAGGGTGGGCCGGTCGGCGGTCTCCTCGCGGAGGTCGTACTTCTCGCCCTTGGTGTCGGTCAGGACGAGGTCCGGCTTCTCGAACGGCTTGTCGAGGATGGTCGCGGCCTGCCGCGAGGTGTCCTCGGAGACCACGGCGACGGGTGAGTCGCCGTCCCCGCCGCTGCCGCAGGCGGAGAGGGTCAGGGTGGCGGCGGCGAGCAGGGCGGCCGCGGCGAACGTCTTCTTGCGCATAGCGAAATGTCCCAGATGTGAGTGCTCCGTCCCGCACCGGGGTCTGGCGGACCCCGGTGCGGGACGGCTGTGGTTGGACCTCAGGCGTTGGTACGCCGACGACCGGCCAGGACGCCGTAGGCCACGCCCAGCGCGCCGACGACGATGCCCACGACGCCCAGCACGCGCGCGGTGGTGTCGCTGCCGGAGGCGGAGCTGTCGGCGGCGGCGGTCTCGGTGTCCGCGGCGGAGCCGGCGTCCTTGTCCGCGGTCTTCCCGGCGGCCGAGCCGTGGTGGCCGTCCTCGGACGCGGCGGACAGGGCGAGGACCGGGGCGGGGTTCTCCGGCTCCTCCTGGCCGTCCTCCTGGACCTCGATCCAGCGCACGACCTCCTTGTTGTCGTACGTCTGGACGGCCTTGAAGACCAGCTCGTCGGTGTCCTCGGGCAGGGTGCCCAGGGAGACGGGGAACTTCTGGAAGAAGCCGGGCTTGATGCCGTTCTTGGCGTCGGCGGTCCAGGTGACCTTGGAGACCGCCTCGCTGATCTTCTGCCCGTGCATCTCCAGCGGCTTGGCCAGCTTGGACTTGGTGACCTCGGCGGTCCACCCGGGGATGCGCTCCGGCATCACGGACGCCAGCGGGTGGTCGCTGGGGAAGGACACTTCGAGCTTGGTGGTCGAGGCGTCGTCCCGCTCGTTGGGGACCTTGAAGTCGACGACCGCGTAACCGCCCTTGGCGGCGGTGCCCTCGGGCGCCACGCTGACGTGCGCGAACGCGGGGGCGGAGAGGGCGAGGACGGCGGTGCCCGCGAGGGCGCCGGCGGCGGCGAGACGACGAGAAGCCTTCATGGATCGATGCACTCCACTTCGAGTGAGGTCAGGTGCTGGAGAGGGACACGCGCGCGGGGCCGCGGGAACGCGGGCGCGCGTGGATGCCGCACGACGGCGGCCTCTTCCGTACCGGACGGGTGGAGGGCGCGTCGCTCAGGCGGCGAGCGTGAGGAGACCGCGGGCGGCGGGCGGGCCGCGCCGGACGACGGTGTGCTGGAGCGCCGCCGTCCGCGGGGCGCGCGGCGCGTCGGTGTCGGCGCGCGGCGGGCGCGGGCCGGTCCCGGGCGGGGCGACGAGCCCGGCGCACAGGGCGCGCACCAGCGTGAGCGCCGCGCGCAGGGACCGGACGAGGGCGGCCTCGGCGACCGCGTGCGCGGAGACCGCCGACAGGGCGACGATCCGCAGCAGGGCGAGGTCACCGCGGCGCAGCAGCCATCCGGCGGCGATCGCCGCGAGGACGTGGCCGAGCAGCATCGGCAGCGACGGCAGCAGCGCGGCCGCGCCCGACGCCGTCGGGGAGAGCGCGTCCGCGGTGTGGTGGCCCGCGGTGAACGCGTCCGGGTCGAGGCGGGCGTCGGTGAGGATCCTGCGGGCCTGGGCGGGGCTGAGCGGGGCGGCGGCGCCGCCGCACACGAGCCGCGCGGCCTGTGAGACGAGCGTGGTGTCGGCGGCCGGTGAGCCCGCGGACGGCGCGGCCATCCCCGGCATCCCGGCCATGGCGCCCGACCCGGCGGTGTGCTGCCCGAGCCCGAACAGGACGTGCAGCGAGGTCTGTCCGACCGCCAGCAGCGCGGCGACGGCGGGCAGCGAGCGGGCGTGCCCGGCGAGCGGCACGGTGACCAGGAAGACGCCGAGGAAGCCCGCGAGGAGCGTCCACGGCGGGACGGTGGCGCAGGCGGCCAGGGTGTGCCCGGCGGCAGCCAGCACGACGCAGACCGCGGCGAACACCGCGGCCCTCAGTATCCGGAGGTCTCTCCCGGAGCGCGCCGTGCGGGTGCGGGGGGCAGTCATGGCGGGCTCATCATCGCACTGGGCCCACGGCCCGCACACGGCAGGTCCACAAGGTCGGCCGCGCCCCGGAACATGGTGTTCTGCCACCGGGCGCCGCACATACCCCGATTCCCCGGCCGTCACATCGGCCGTATGGGCGGTATCACGTCACCCGTGCGCTTACGGGGGGCCGCTCGCGGCAATAGGTAACGGTATGTCGAGCCGCGGCCAGGAGGCTGGAACATGAGCATCTGGTGGTCCCTCCATCTCAGGCGCGAGGCGGCGAGCGTCCCGCTGGCCCGGCGGCTGCTGCTCGGCACCATGGAGACCGCGGGCGTCGACCCGGACATCTCCTTCGACCTCTCCCTCGCGCTCACCGAGGCCTGCGCGAACGCCGTCGAGCACGGCGACGGCGGCTTCGGGACCTCGTCGGAGGCGTACCGGGTGACCGCCTACCTCGACGGCGAGAAGTGCCGGATCGAGGTGGCCGACTCGGGCCCCGGCCTCACCGCCGCCGTCCCGCTCAGGCAGCCCCGTCCGGAGGCCGAGCACGGGCGCGGCCTCTGTCTGATCCGGGAGCTGGCCGACCACGTCCACATCGGCGACAAACCGGGCCGCAGGGGCACCGTGGTGAGCTTCGACAAGATGCTGAAATGGCGGGACGACGCCCCGCTGATGGCGGTCTGACCGGTCCTCCGATCCCCCTGGGGCAGGAGGGTTTCCGGACAGGGTCCGGCCGCGCGGGCATTCACAGCTCGTTCCTCGGAACGTCTCATCCGGCTGACAGGCCGGTGTCCCTACCTTTCATGTCCATGACGGGTAACCACAGCAGCTCGACCGGCGCCGTGCGCCGCGCGATCACCGTGACCGGCCCGGCCGCGGGACTCGGCGCCGTCCCCCTCCCGACGGCATGACCGGCCGCGAGGACGAGAAGCTGGCACGGGCCGCCGTCGGCGCGCTCACCGGGCAGCTCGCCCTGGCCCCCAAGCCGGGGCTGCCCGATCCGCGCGACCTCGGCGCCCGCGCCCCGCTCCGGGACCACGGCGCGCTGCGCTGGTCGGCGAAGGCGCTCGCGCCCGGCCTCACCGCGATGGCCGCGGCCGCCCGGCGCACCGGCGAGCCGACCGCGCAACTGCGCGCGGAACTGGGCGCGATCGGCCGCTGCACCGAGCACACGGTGGGGCTGGCGGGCGGCGGCCACCGGGGCGCGCTGTGGACGCTCGGGTTCCTGGTCGCGGCCGCCGCCCTCACCCCGGGCACGACGGCGGCGGAGGTGACCGCGACCGCCCGCGGCCTCGCCGCGTTCCCCGACCGGGGCGCCCCGCGCAGACCCTCCCGGGGCTCGACGATCTCCGCGAGGTACGGCGCGGCGGGCGCCCGCGGCGAGGCCCGCGCGGGGTTCCCGCA